>JAURGG010000029.1 GCA_030833905.1 Schleiferiaceae bacterium | reverse complement strand
CGTCGCTGCCCGGTCGGCTTCCGGTGTTCGTAACCTGTACGGTGGCGGTCCAGCCCGTGGGCGTTTCGGCGACCCGCAGGTTGCCGTACGCAAACGTGGTATAGCTCAAGCCGAAGCCAAACGGGTAGGCCGGCGCATTGGATTCGTCCGTGTAGTGCGACCAAAACACCTCAGCTTTGGGGCCGGGGCGTCCCGTGCGGAACGCGTCGTAGTGAATCGGAATTTGGCCCTCGCTGCGCGGAAAGGTCATGGGCAAGCGGCCGTAGGGCTCGCTCTTGCCGCGAAGTACGTCGGCCACGGCTTGACCGCCCGCGGTGCCCGGCTGCCAGGCCCAAAGAATGGCAGCGGCGCCTTCTTGGATCCAGGGCTCAAGTACCAGCGGTCGTCCGGCGTACACGGCCAGCACGACGGGTTTACCCGTTTCAAATGCTTGGCGAATTAAGTCCTGCTGCACCGCACTCAGGCGCAGCGAAGCGCGGCTGCGGCCTTCGCCCGATTCGTAGCCGTGCTCGCCCACGGCGAGAACCAACACGTCGGGCTTGTGCAGGGCCTTGATGGCCGCGGCGTTGGCTTTGGTGTCCGACGCGTTGAGCGTGAGTTCCGCGTGAAATGCTTCATCGCCCACCGAGTGCGGCGACGAAGCCGCGTAGGTCCATTGGCCCGAAACCGCTTCGGCCAGCGACTGCGCCGACTGGTCTTTGGCAGACACGCGCCAGTTGCCCAGTACGCCATTTTTCTCGGCGGCCATAGGGCCCGTCAGTCCGATGCGCTTCCCTTGGGCGAGCGGCAGCACCCCGTTGTTTTTGAGGAGCACCGACGACCGCACGGCCATGTCGTAAACCTCCGGGCGAACGTTGGGCTTGGCGGCGTTGCAGTAGCGGTAGGGGTCGTCCATCAATCCGAGCTCAAACTTCAGCGTAAGGATTCGGCGGGCTGCCTCGCGGAACCGCAAGCTATCGGCCGGAGTGCGGCGCGCCAGCTCCACCCCGTGGCGCAGGTAGGCGTCGGACTCCATATCGATGTCGCAGCCCGCCGCCAGGGCGCGGTCGGCCGCGTCGTGCAAGTCGCCGGCGTAGCCGTGGGCGATCATTTCGCCAATCGAACCCCAGTCTGAAACCAAGACGCCATCAAAACCCATGCGGCCGCGCAGTTCACCCCAAACAAGGGCAGAATCACCGGTGGCCGGAATCCCGTTGGCAGCGCTGAACGCGTTCATGACAGTGGCGGCTCCGGCCTTCACGCCGGCCTCAAACGGAGGCAAAATCCAGTTGTACAGCGTGTGCGCGCTGTAGTCCGTCGTGTGGTAGTCCTTGCCGGCCACCGGGAATCCGTATCCTGCAAAGTGCTTCAGGCAGGCGGCCAAGGTCGTGGGGTCGCTCAAGTTGTCGCCCTGAAACCCTCGAACGCGGGCTTCGGCGATGCGCGCGCCGAGGTAGGGATCTTCGCCGGCGCCTTCCATGACGCGGCCCCAGCGCGGTTCGCGGCTGATGTCGACCATGGGGGCGAAGGTCCAGTTAATGCCGTCGGCCGTGGCCTCGCGGGCGGCGGCGCGGGCGGAACGCGCAATGGCCGCAAGGTCCCAGCTGGCGGCTTCGGCCAGCGGAATCGGGCTCAGCGTTTGGTAGCCGTGGATCACGTCCAGGCCAAAAATCAGGGGAATCCCCAGGCGGGTCTCTTCGACCGCCACTTTTTGCAGGGCACGGACTTGGTCCACCCCGGCGACGTTCAGTACGGAACCTACACCGCCCTGCTTGAGGGCCTCGACGCGCTGCTCGACCCAGTCGTTGCCCTCGGGCATGGGGCCGGTGGCGTTCCAAAACCCGTTGTACTGGTTGGTTTGGCCGACCAGCTCCTCAAGGGTCATCAGCGAAAGCACGCTGTCCACGCGCGCGGCAACCGATTGGCGTTGGGCCCCTGCGGCGAGGGGAAGGGCGAGTAAAAGAAAAGTTCCGAAGCGCATAAAATGAAGGATAAGAAAAAGGGGGAAAGGCCAAAACCCCTCCCCCTAGGGGTACATCAACACCAATTTAATTTAAACGGAACGTACCAAAGCGATTAACAATTACTGAAACACGCGGATGTAGTCCACGTACATGGATTGCGGAAAGACCGTGGTTGCGTCCGGCGAACCGGGCCAGTTTCCGCCCACGGCCACATTGGCGACAAAGAAGAATGGCACATTGTGGCGGTATTCAGATGGGCTTACGTGGCTAATGCTCACCGTGTGGTAGAGTTGGTCGTCGACAAAGAAGCGGATGTTGTTCTCGACCCAAATAATGCTGAACACGTGGTACTGGTCCGAGAAATCGCCCTGCTGCAGCGTGTACGTGCCGGTGCGGTAGGTGCTGACACCACTGCCTTGAACACCCCAGTGGGTAGTACCATGAACCTTGTGGGGTTCGTGGCCAATGAGTTCCATGATGTCGGTTTCGCCGCATGCGGGCCAGCCCACTGTGCTAATGTTGGATCCGAGCATCCACAGCGCAGGCCAAATGCCTTGACCCTTCGGGAGCTTGGCGCGGATGTCGATCCGCCCAAATTGGAACTCCTTTTTGCCTTGTGTGGTAACCCGCGCTGAGGTGTAGGCGTTTCCACCAAACGGTTCGTTGCGGGCGGTAATGATCATTCGGCCGTTCTCGAGGCGGACGTTGCTCGGGTCGTTGCGGTAGTGCTGGAGCTCGTTGTTGCCCCAGCCGTGGCCGCCGGTTTCGAAGTTCCAGTCGGCGGAATTCAGCGAGGTTCCTTCAAACTCCTCGTTCCACACCAGCGCATAGCCGGGGTAGCTTGTGGGAGTGACGTATCCGCTGTCGATTCCACTGTAGGGATCGTCGTTCTCGAGTGCAACGGTAAAAAATGGGTTCGGAATCAGTACCTCAGAAGGCTGCGAAAAAGCGACCCAAAGGGTCTCGTCGTCTTCGTAGTCGGTGTCTCCTTTGACGGTGAAGCGTACCTCAGCGTCTTGTTCACCTTTGGACCAATTCAGCGTGCTCGACATTGGGATAAAGTCTGAGCCCGATGTCGCGGTTTGGCCGACGAGTTCTACTTTGACTGATGCGGCCCGCGGAGCGGGCGCATCCAAGTGCACCGGGAACACGACTTCGCGGTCGGCATCGCCTTCGGTGATGCGAACGTCTTCACCAACGAGCACCGGAACCTCAGCGGTTCGGCACGACATCAGCGTCAGCGCAGTGCCCCAAAGCAGAAGGTTCCGCATTAGTTCACCGACTGTAAGGTGAAGCGCCAGAGGCCGCCGCCCCAGTTGACTTCAATTTCCATGGTGCGGACGCCGTTGGCGTCCTCGTTGGTCGACAGAATGTCGTAGGTAATGGAGTTGATCGGGGCAAACACTTCGCCACCATTGGCCGCCTTAGGCAGTCCGATGAAGGCGCCGAGGCCCTCCATCTTCAGCTGGTCGGGAGCCGTTGCCGAAGCCGGAATCAAGCTAAAGGCATGCGTGCCGCTGCCCCAGGCAGTTTGGGCGCCTTGGAGTACGCTTTCGGGGTGGCATCCGTCTGCGGCGACACCCATATAGGTCTCGGCCCAAATATCGCCTTTGGTGTCGTACACTACGCTTCCGTCTGCCTTGAAAATCCACTCGTCGTTGTAGGCGCAGGGACGGTCGCTTGCTGCGCTGGCACCAATAGCCCACCAAGTCTGTGCTCCGCCTACCGGACCTACCCACAGGGATCCCGCAATTGGGGCAAGCGTCCACGTGCGTTGCGTACAGCCGCTCATGAATTCCATCAGGCCCGTACAGGGGGGTGCCGCGTCGCGGGTAATCACCACTTGCGCGGAATCCACGGCCATTCCGCCTTGGTTAAAGACGTAGTGCTTCACTGTGTAGGTTCCGGCGCGCGAAATCGTGATCGTGGCTTCAGCCCCCTCGGCGACAGTTCCGTTGGACACTTCCCAGTTGTACATGAAGGGATCTCCAGTGGCCGTACTCGTGAGCTGTACGGTGTTGGAATCCACCATGGTCATAGTGAACGATGCGGTCGGGAGGTCACCCAACTCAGATTTTTTGGCCTCGTAGGGTTCGCAGGCCACGGCAGCCAGCAAGCTCGCTGCGGCAATTAACGGTGCAAAAAACTTCATTAGTAGTTCGGATTTTGAGTGAGGGCGCCTTGGGCGGCGTCGAGTTCAGTTTGGGGGACGGGCAGCCATTCGTGCTTGTTGGCCACAAAACCCTTTGCGCCAAGGACTTCAGCCGCCTTGTTGGTGCGTACGAGGTCAAAGAATCGGTGACCTTCGGTCGCGAGCTCCATACGGCGCTCGTGGGCGATGGCATCCAATAGTGCGGAACCACTGGTTTGGACAGACTGCATGCTCACGCGCTGGCGCACTTGGTTGAGGTAGCCGCGGGCCGTGGCCTCGCTTCCGCCGCTGCGCGCCAAGGCTTCGGCGGCCATCAAAAGCACGTCGGAATAGCGAATTACGCGTACGTTGTTGCCCCAGTTGAGTGCAGGTTCGCCGTCGGCTGAAAGGCCAGCCTGGCGCGGGGCGTACTTCTTCACAAAGTACCCCGTGTTCTGGTATCCGGGGGTGTAGGTTCCGCCGGCAATAGAGTCGCCGACAATGATGGTGTGCGCGCGGCGCGTGTCCCCAACCATGGCGTCGTAGAGCTCTTGGCTAATGGGAGCAAAGCCCCAACCGGTCGAGTACTCAGGGCCGCTGTAGTCGCGCATTCCGCACATCTGAACGCCCACGTTTCCTTCACCATAACCCGAACCGAAGACTTCCCAGCCCACCGTCGAGTTCTCAGAGTAGGCGATTTCAAACACGCTCTCGGGACCGTGCTCGTTGGCGCGGGTAAAGATGTCGGCGAAGTTGGGCGTCAGGGTGTAGACTCCCGACTGAATGACCTCTTCGCAGAGCTGCGCTGCATCCGCCATGTTGGTGTTCATATAGAGGTATCCGCGGGCCAAAAGCGCTTTCGCGGCGCCTTGGGTAGCGCGACCTTTTTCAGAGGCACCCACCTCAAGGGGCAGGTTGGGGATCGCGGCGAGCAGGTCGGCCTCAACTTGGGCAAAAATCTGCTCGGGTGTCGCCATCGTGACCTCGTAGTACTCCTGTGGGCTCAGTGTTTTGGTAATCAGCGGAACCGAACCAAACAAGCGAAGCAAATCCAAGTAGTAGTAGGCGCGAAGGAACTTGGCCTCGGCAGTCGTGCGCTGCACAAACTCATTCGTGGTACCCGGAACCCCGTCAATCTTTTCTAAAAACAGGTTGGCGCGGTAAATTCCGCGGTAGTTTTTGCGCCAAAATCCCGCCTGCGGACCCAAGTTGGGCGTCAGCGAAAAGTTGTCGTACGCCACAAATGAGGGCTGGTCGCTCGCGTCGCTTCCGCCAGCATGTGCGTCGTCGGACGCCACGGTCTGCAGAAGGTACATGATTGAGAACCCGTTTTGGTCGTTCCACTGCAGTACGTCGTACACGCTCACGAGCGCTTCGTAGGCTTGACCGGGATTTTGGTAGTAGTTGATTTCGAGTTCGCGGCCAATGGGGTCGACGTTCAAGAAGTCTTTGCCGCAGCTGGCCACCGTGAGGGCGCCTGCCGCGAGGAGGGAGAGGTGAATCGTCTTCATTAGTTCAGTGAAGTTGAGAATCCAATTGAGTGCATGCGGGCCTGCGGGTAGATTCCGCGGTCGACGCCAAAACCGTTTCCGATTTCGGGATCAAAGCCCTGGTAGTTGGTCAGGGTCAGCAAGTTGGTGCCAGAGTAGTAGATGCGGGTGCGCTTCAAGCCCACCTTGGCGGCCAACGCCTCAGGCAGGGTGTAGCCCAGCTGGGCGGTCTTGATGCGGGCAAAGCTTCCGTCTTCGACATAGAAGTTGGAGCTGCGCGCGAAGTTGAAGTTCTTGTCCAACGCGGTCAGGCGCGGGTAGAGGTCACTACTGCCTTCGCCGGTCCAGCGGTCCAACGCAGATCCGTTGAGGTTGGCGGTAGGAAGGTCGTAGCGGCGCGTAGCGTTGTAGATCTGGTTGCCCACGACACCCTGCAGGAACACGACAGCGTCAAATCCGCCCCAGCGCGCATTAAGGGTAGCGCCAAACGTCCAGTCTGGAGTTGGGTTTCCGATGAAGGTACGGTCGTCGGCGTCGATGGCCCCGTCGCCATTTACGTCCACAAATCTGAAGTCACCGGCGACAGCGTCAGGCTGAAGCATGCCACCTTCGGTGTTGACGTATCCGGCCACATCGGCGGAATTTTGAAACACTCCGTCGGTCATGAATCCAAAGAAGTAGCCAATCGGCAATCCTTCTTGGATGCGCGTGATTTCAAGGCCTTGCGGACCCCAGCGCTGGCCAGGGAGGTAACCTTCTTCGTTACCTAAGAAGACTACTTCATTTTGAACGTAGCTGACGTTACCGCCTACGCGGATGCTCTTCGTCGGGCTGAAGCTGCGCTCGTAGCCAGCCTCAAGGTCAACTCCCATGTTGCGCATTTTGCCCACGTTTGCAGTCGGCGCGTCGTTGCCCACATAGTCAGGGAGCACCGGACGCGTCTTCATGTCGTAGGTCGCACGGTGGTAGAGGTCAAGATTCGTGTACATGAATTTTCCCCAACGCAGGTCGGCTCCGAGGTTGGCCTGGCCTACGCGCTCCCAACGCAGGTCGGGGTTGGCGATTTGGCTCGGAGAGGTTCCGTTCTGCATGAACTCATTGTAGCCGAAACTGTAGTTGCGGCCGCCTGAAATTGTTGCGGCATACTCGAGTGAACCGGCCGCATCGTTACCGCTCATACCGTATCCGGCGCGGATCTTCATGCTCGAGATGAGGTTCGAAGACCACCAAGATTCTTTGTGCAGGTTCCAGCCCGTCGAGATCGAGGGGAAGTAGCCCCAGCGGAAGTTGGGTCCGAACCGGCTCGAAGCGTCAGCGCGCAAAATCACAGTTGCTAGGTAGCGGTCGTCGTAGTCGTAGTTCACACGACCGAAGTACGACTCGATGGCGTAGCGCTCCCACTTGCCGCCGTATACGCGCTCAGATTCCGCATTGCGGGCGTAGCTGATGGTGGCAAATCCAAAATCGTCGGTCGGAACGTCGCGCTTGCTTCCGCCAATGAAGCTACCATTCACCGCCTGGGCTGAGTGGCCGGCTACGGCGTCCACGTGGTGCTTGCCGAAGTCCTTGGTGTACGCGACCGTGTTGTCCCACATCCATGAGAAGGCGCGGTTAAAGCTTTGCGTTACCAAGTTCGTGTCCAAGAAGTTGGTTGCGTTCAGGTAGTACGACGGAATAAATCCGTTGCCACCGTAAAATGCGAGGTCGATACCCATACTGGTGCGCGCTGAGAATCCGCCGCCGAGGTCGACATTGGCGTAGGACTGGTGCACAATTTTGTCGGACCAGCCCACATTCGTGTTGGTTAGCAGTGCTGCAAGCGGGTTAACTACTTCAGATGTGACGCGGTTCGAAATTGCGTAAATGCCTCCCTGATCGCGCACGAGGTTGGGGCGCAGGACGCCGTTCACCGTGTAGGGTGCGCCGCTCAGCGCGAGCGGATTGGTTTCGTAGACTGGAGTAATCGGGTCCATATTGAGGGCGCGACCCAGTGGAGAACCGAACTCGGTGTTTTCAGCGACGGACTGGCTGGTGTTGTGGGTAAATGCAGTGCTCATGCCCACGGTGATGGCGCGGTGCACCTTGTTGGTGGTGTTGAGGCGTGCGGTGATTCGCTCAAAATTTGAACGGCCCGGAGCAATAATACCCTCTTGGCGGAAGCGGCCCACCGAAGCAAAGTAGCTACCCTCTTTGCTGCTCTGCGACATGCTCACGTCGATCGACTGCACGGGTGCATTGCGGTTGAATACTGCGTCCTGCCAGTCGGTACCGGCTCCGAAGCTGCGGGGATCGGCGTACGGAATCGATTGCCCGGCCGCAGCCGCCATTTCGTTCTGAAGGGTCGCGTACTCGGTTGCGTCCAGAACCGAAACCTTGCGCCAAGGATTCTGAATGCCCTGGTACGCTGAAACGCTTACGTTCATTTGACCTCCCGCGCCTTTACCGCTCTTGGTGGTCACGATGATGACGCCATTAGCGCCGCGTGCACCGTAGATAGCTGCAGAGGCGGCATCTTTAAGTACTTCAATCGTTTCAATGTCGTTCGGGTTGAGGTAGTCGATTCCGCCTCCGATCACAACTCCGTCTACGACGTAGAGTGGGTCGGAACCGTTAATCGATGCCGTTCCGCGAATACGCACGACGCTACCCGCCCCCGGTTGGCCTGAATTCTGAGTCACTTGGACTCCGGCGGTGCGGCCCTGAAGGGCTTGTTCCACGCGCAAGAGGCTCATGTTTTCAATGTCTTTGGCCTTCACTTGGGCAATGGCACCCGTGACGTTAGACTTCTTTTGGGTACCAAAACCGACCACGACGACTTCGTCGAGCTCTGAGGTTTCTGACACGAGGACTACGCGCATGCCGATAGCTGCCGCGACCGTCTTGTCGGTGTAGCCCAAGGCACGAACTTTCAAGCTCACGCCCGATTTGACATTGACCGTAAAGGCGCCCTGGGCGTCTGAGGAGGTCAAGACTGCTCCGTCAGCGAGGCTAATTACTGCGTTGGGAATGGGGCTAAGAGAGCCCTCTTCAACCACTGTTCCTTTGAGAGGAGCAGTTTGTGCCCATGCCGTCGGGGTTCCGAAGGCCAGTAGGCTGACTAAAAATGGAAGTATGCGTTGCGTCATGTGATGTGATCTTATGGTAAATCCTACCATTAACCTTGGCAATATAGTACGGAATACTAAATGTCAAATTCACGTTATGAAACATTTAAAATACTGTAAATGTGTTAAGTAGATATTATTTTATGTGTGTACGATGTACACTATCTCAGGAAGTTATCGGGCCCAATTGGCGGTAAACCGCGCCGCAACTTGCCCAAAATCCGCCTTGGCAATCCTTGAGATTAGCGCGACCTTTGCCGCATGAACGTACTCATTTTTGGTTCGGGAGGCCGCGAATCGGCCTTCGCCTGGAGCATTGCGCAAAGTGGTTTGCTGTCCAACCTCTACATCGCTCCCGGCAACCCCGGCCTCAGCGAGGTGGGTACCTGCATTGAGTTGGACTGGCGCGACCGCGACATGGTCGCCGACTTTTGCCTGCGCAACGACATTCACATCGTTGTAGTGGGTCCTGAAGAGCCCTTGGTGCACGGTCTCGCCGACTACTTTGCCTTTCATCCAGAACTCGAACGCATTCACTTCATCGGTCCCCGCGAAGAGGCGGCCCAACTAGAGGGCTCCAAGGACTATGCAAAGGCGTTTATGAAGCGCCACGGAATCCCGACCGCCGCGTACCGCACGTTCACAAAAAACGAACTTGAGGCAGCCAAGATGTACGTCCTTAGCCAAGATGGGCCCTACGTGCTCAAGGCTGACGGACTTGCCGGAGGCAAAGGCGTGGTCATACTCGACCACGTCGTCGACGCCCTCAAGGAACTGGATTCGATGCTGGGCGAAGCCAAGTTTGGGTCCGCTTCGAGCCGCGTGGTGATCGAAGAGCACCTCACTGGCCCTGAATTCTCAGTATTTGTGCTCACTGATGGCGAAAACTACATCCTGCTTCCGCAGGCAACCGACTACAAGCGGGTGGGTGAGGGCCAGACCGGCCCCAACACCGGCGGAATGGGCGCCATCAGCCCCGTCCCCTTTGTGACCCCTGATGTGCTCGGTCAAGTGCACCGCGAAATCATTCAACCCACCATTGAAGGGCTTCAGGCCGAGCAAATTCCGTACTGCGGATTCATCTTTTTTGGCCTCATGCTCACAGCCGACGGACCTAAGGTTATCGAGTACAACGTTCGCATGGGCGACCCCGAAACCGAAGCCGTCCTTGCGCGCCTCGACGAGGACCTCCTCGCCCTCATGATCGATGCGGCCCGCGGCCACATTGCCACACGTCCCGCAGCGGTCAAGCCCGAAACCGCGATCACGGTGGTCATGACCGCCCCTGGCTACCCCGGTGAATACCCCAAGGGGCTGGCGATCACGGGCGCCGAATTGCCTTCAGAGGGCAGCCTTCTCTTTCATTCCGGAACCGCGCTGCGCGACGGTCAGTTGGTCACCAACGGCGGACGCGTCCTTGCCATCACGGGATTAGGTGCAGATGCCGAGGAAGCAAAAACGCGAGCATATGCTCGCGTGGATCAAATTCAGTTTGAAGGAAAGCAAGTCCGCCGCGACATCGGAACGATCTACGGCTGGCCCTTGGACGCTAAGAAGTAGTGGGGATTAGCCCTGCTGCTTCTCGTGCTTGCTCATTTCGCGAAGCCAGTACAGGATTCCGCCTGCAATGATTGACCAAAATACCACGTTCGCGGCAGGTCCAATCCAAGGCATCGCCATGAATGTCAGTTCAAACAGGTCGCCGGTAGCTTCAAAAAAGGTGCGCAGGGGCATAGCAATGTACTTTTGAGATGCCCAAAGGTAACCCAGCCTGACCAAATGCCCACACTTCTCTTTCGCAATGCCCACCCCGGAGTCGCACTCGTGCTCGTTCTGGCCGTCGCGGGAATCAGCTTTGCGATCAATACGGTTCTGGGTGCACCGCATTCGGTGCTGCTGGCCCTTGCTACTGGTGTCGGAGCCTGGTTTGTCAACTTCATTCTCGTCTACCGCAGCCGCTACCTCAAGCAGAACTACCTCTTTGGCTGGCTTTGGTTCACGGCCGCAGTGGCTCTGAGCGGAAGCCGCGAAGGCATCCAGTGGTACACCCTCGGCGGCTCGCTTGCCGCTGCCGCGTGGATGGCCCTTGCCTACGAAATGGCGTTTGACCAGCGCAGCGCCCTGGCGCGCCGCATCAACCTTGGCTTTGTCACCGGAATCTTGCTCTTGTGGAACGTTCGCTTCAGCTACTTTTTGCTGGTTTCGTTATGGGCAATTGGCTGGGGAACCACCCGTTCTGGCCGCGGCTTCTTGCAGCTCATGATGGGTTGGTTGGTGCCCGCGTCAGCTATTGCCACGTACTACTGGACCGTCGGCGGGCCCGAATTCTTCTACCAGTGGCTGGCTGCGCTCAAGCCGAGTTGGACGCAAACTCTTCCGAGTCCTGGTGAATGGACGGTCCTGTTTTGGCTGGTCGTCGCCATCCCCCAAACGGTGCGGGCGGCAGTTTCGGCTAAGCGCTCGAAGCGTCAGGGTCTGTACTTATCGTGGTCGGGAATCCTCGTGGCCATCATGTGGCGCATCGCGCACCCCGATGCCGCGACCAGTGGGCTTCTCGCCGTCTTTGCGGCGCCCCAACTCGTCAATCTTCAAGATTACTTGCCCAAGTACTGGATGCGCATCCTGCTTGGGCCGTCGCTGCTTGCCTCAGGCCTGGTCAGCGTCTTTTGGTAGAAACAGCGCTTTGAGCTCGTGGGCGTCCTCGGGCTTCATTTTTCCAGATAAAATCAGGGCTAATTGCTTGCGGCGCAATGCTCCGTCGTAGCGGCGTTGCTCTTCATCGGTCTCTGGTTCTACGGGCGGAATCGGAATCGGCCGTCCCAAGTCGTCCACGGCTACAAAGGTGTAGATGGCCTCGTTGCACTTGGTCCGTTTTCCGGTGCCGCGCTGGTCCTCCATATGAACATCAACCCAGACTTCCATCGAACTGCTGAATGCGCGCGAAACCGTTGATTCAAGGGTCACAATGGCTCCCTGAGGAATCGCTTCGTTAAAGGATACATTATTCACAGATGCCGTGACTACTGTGCGGCGGCAGTGGCGGTGGGCCGAAATGGCGGCGCAACGGTCCATCCAACTCAAAAGTTGGCCCCCAAACAAATTGTTGAGGTTGTTCGTGTCGTTCGGAAGAACAATCTCGGTCATCACCGTGAGGGATTCCGAGGGATGCTTTGGTTTCATTGGTGGTAGATCCAGATCGCCGGAAAGTCCCCTTTGAGCTGGGCTTTGGCCTTGCGGGCGGCGTCTTCACTGGCAAAGGTACGCAGCGCCACCTTCTTCAGGCCGACTTTGGCGTCCAGTACCTCGGCCGGATATCCAGATTTCTTCAGGTCGCTCGCAAGGCGTTCGGCGTTGGCATCTTCGGCAAAAGCTCCGACGATGAGCGCGTATTGACCCTTGAGCTGAGATTTGCTGAGATTAGCTCCATTAGCTCCATTAGCTTCTGGCTTGCTGGCTGTTGGCTTACTCGCTGCTGGTTCTTTAGCTTCTGGCTTGCTGGCTGTTGGCTTACTCGCTGCTGGTTCTTTAGCTTCTGGCTTGCTGGCTGCTGGCTCGCTGTCGGCTTCGTACGCTGGTACTTCAGCTGGTTGGCTGACGGGTAGGGTTGCCTCTTCGCGAACTGGCTCGTTGGCGGGCGTCACGAATTCTTCGACGGATTCGGTCCACGAATCCCATGTGCGAATTAGGGTTGATTTCTGGGATTGAAACCAGCCTGAAGCGTTCCAATCGATGGTGGCTTGCTGGACGGTGGTGCGCACGTTGTCTTTGGTTCCGCCAATTGCGGCAAGACCCAAGGCACCGGCCACGATAGCGGCAGCTTGCCACGAACGCACTCGTGGGGCGTCGGCATTCGCTGGGATTGACGGCGCAATGGACTCCGACGTGGCAAGGTCCATGCGAAACATGGGAAGGCCAAACGAGCTCGAGAGGAAGTTGGCCTCGAGGCTGGCCTTGAAGGTCCACTGCGTTTCCATGCGGCGGAGGCTGCCGATTCCTTGAAGCACAAGTCGATCGCCACGGTCGAGAACTCGGCGGTACTCGGCGGTGGCGGCAGAGATGGCATCAGCCACACCTGCTTCATCGAGGCCTTCGATATGCTGAAGGTGCGTGACGAGACTAGGAGAGGTGAAATCCGCTTGGGGGCTAAAGCTCACCCGGCGGGCTGGCGGCAGAATTAGACCGGCGGGAAGCTGAATTTCGGCTCCGTAGCGGCGCACACTGAAGGTACCAAGGCCGTGCACCGAAAGGCTATCTTCCTGAAACAGAAGAAAGGCGAGGTGGAGGTTCAGGTTGTAGTTGAGCGAGGCCATAATTCACGAATTTAGGACGCAGCCCGAGTCGGGTCGCGACTTATCAACGAGAGTTATGAACAGGTTATCCCCAACCAGTAACTAGTTGCTAGTGACTAAAAGAGTTTCCGGTACCCGTGGCAGTAGGGAGTTCCGCCCTTGACGTCGTAGTAGTCTTGGTGGTAGCCCTCGGCGGAGTAGAAGGGTGCCGCCGGAAGCAGCTCAGTGGCCACGTCGTAGCCCTTGGCACGGAGCTGCTCGATGAGCGACGCGGTGAGTTCGCGCTGGGCTTCAGTTTGGTAAAAGACGGCACTGCGGTACTGGGGTCCGAGGTCGGGACCCTGTCCGTTGCGCTGCGTCGGATCGTGCGTTTCAAAAAACATGCGGAGCACGGTTTCGGCCGTGGTACGCGCGGGATCGTATTCGACCAGGCAGGCCTCGTAGTGCCCGGTTTTTTTGGTGCAAACCTCTTGGTAGCTAGGGTTTTCGACGTGGCCGCCGGTGTAGCCCACGGTCGTGGCGACCACCCCGTCGATGCGCTTGAGAAAGTACTCGGTTCCCCAGAAGCAGCCAGAGGCGAGAATGAGGGTTTCGTTTCCGGGTTGGGCAGGGGCAGCGGGCATTAGAGACACGGGTGCAGAATTTTTGGTAGGTTGGGCACAGGCCGACAGCGTGCTAAGCACACCGAGGGCACAAAGTTGAAGGAGTCGGCGCATACTTAAGTAACGCATGCTGGGCCAAAGGGTTTACATCCCCATGTCGTCGCCGCCACCACCTTCCATTCCGCCACCCATTCCGCGACCTCCACGGCCACCACGGCCTTGGCTGCGGTCCGGCTTTCCGAAGTTGTACTGCAGGGTGACGTATCCGATGCGGCTCTCGCGGTAGCGCATGAAATAGATGTCGGTAAAGGGCGGATGCTGTTCGATTTGAAAGCGGCGCTGCTTGAATACGTCGCTAAGGCGCAGCGTTACATTGAGTTTATTTTTGACCACTTCGTACTTGTACCCAAAGTCATAGAACTGAATTCCCTTAAAGTACCCCTGGCCGGTGGGTCCAGCGCCCCACTGGTTGAAGGTCAATTGAAACTGGTGGTCGGGGGTAGGGTTGTACATCGCATTGGCGCGGCCCTGCCAACCAAATCCGGACTGGATCAGGCCACCTTGAAGGGTCGACGAATTGATGACTGACCAAAAGGCATCGCCCGATGCTTGAAGGCTGAGTTTCTTGCCAAAGCGGGCCATGGTGTTGCCGCTGAGGCCGAATCGGTCACGGGTATCGAAGTTCTCCCAGGTCACGGTGACGAATCCACTGTTGTCGACCTCGAGAAAGCGCGAAAACATGTTGGTCGTGTGCTGCAAATAACCCGATAGCGTCGCTGAACCCCATTTGGCGTACTTGGCCGCGCTGAGTTCAAAGGCGTGGGTGTACTCGGGCATGAGTAGCGGATTGCCCTTGCGAAACGACTGGGGATTCGAATAGTCGATCAAGGGGTTGAGCTGCTGTTCGCCGGGACGGTTGACGCGCATTGCGTAGCTCGCCTGAAAATCGGTTCCCTTTTTGGGGCTGTAGGTCAAGAACACGCTGGGAAAGTACCCTGGGTAGGTGAAGTCCAATTGGCTTCCGGACTTGAGGATGAAGCTCAAGTTGGCGACTTCGTAGCGCATTCCGGCCTGGGCCTTCCACTTGGAATTGAACACATAACCGTAGGTGGTGTACAGTGCGTGTACCCACTGCCACTGGTCGACAAATTGGGTCCGCAGGGTGTCTTCGACAAAGCTGCTGTTGAGCGGAGTTTCGAGGAAGCTGGCCTCGCGGTCGCTCACGCGGGCGAAGTAGGTGCTGCGTCCGCCAAAAGTGACCTTGCTCTTGCTGTTGATGATTTGCTCGGCGTCGGTCTGAAGGTTGAGGTTTCGGGTGGTCTCGAACTCTTCGAATCGCTGAATGTACACCCCGCCGTACGTGAGAATTTTCGGGTAGTTGCTGTCGGCGTCAAAGAAATTGTTGGTGGCCTCGTCCCGCCAGCGATCTGAGTAGTTGAGGTCAAACGTCCACTTTTCGCCGTCTTTTTTGAACTGGCGCTCGAGGCGGAGGGCCACGTCAGAATTGGCGTTGGCTCGGGTGCCCACGGCGCCCTGCACCGCTTTGGTCTCAAAACTGCCCGACGAGTTGGCGAAGTCGGTGCTGTCCCACTCTTCGCGGGTCTCTTGGTTGCGCCCCACTGAGAGGTTGGCGGTCCACTTCTTGCCGAGCGGAAGGTCCATGCCCAGTCGGCCGTTCAGCCCGACGCTGTGGTTGTCGCCCCACATGAGGTGGTCTTGGCGGTAGGCGGAATCGGGAAAGTCAAAAATGCGCTCGATGGTTCCGCCCGAATACATCCAGCGGTCGTCCCAAGCGAGGCTCGTGAACAGGCGAACTTTGCCCACGGGCACTGAGATGTTCGTAGAGGCGTTGTACTTGCGGTTGGTTCCGACGCCCGCGATGACGCTTCCGTTGAGCGGAAGTTCGCGGTTCTTTTTGGTCACGATGTTGATGACCCCGCCCGAACCTTGGGCGTCAAACTGCGCACCGGGGTTGGTGATGACTTCGACGCGCTGCACGCTTCCGGCGGGGAGTCGGTCAAAGGCGTTGGTGCCTGAAAAACCGAGCAGGGAAGCAGGACGCCCGTCGATCAGTATCGTGACGTTTTCGTCGCCGCGCAGCTGCACATTGCCGTCCATGTCAAGCGACACGTTAGGGACTTGGCGCAGCACGTCCGTACCTGTTCCGCCCTGTACGTTGAGGTCAGACGCCACGTCGTAGACTTTGCGGTCCATGCCCAACAGGGCGCGCGCAGCTTGGCCTTCGACCTTGGCTTCTTCGAGTTCAGTGGTGCTCGCAATGGCCTTTAAAATGCCTAGTTTGATTGGGGTTCCCTTGGCCTCAATTGGGCGCATCAACGGCTGGTACCCGAGCGGACGAGCGACGAGTCGGTAGCTTCCGTTGGGCACGTTGAGCTGAAAGTTGCCCTGAGCGTCGGTCACGGTCTGGCTGACCGGTCCGTCGGCGCCCATCACCCGCACAGCCGCATTTGGAATCGGTTCTTCGCCATCGACCACCTGGCCCACAATAAGGGTTTGCGCGAGCAGGGGCGTCGCCGCGAGGGCGACCCAGAGGGCGAGGATTCGAAGGAACATATTCATCAGACGTTGGCTTGGGTCAAAGGTTTAGTGGGGGGCGGTGTGGGTCGCGGAACCTGCGGTCACCCGCAGCAGCTGCGGCGCCGTTTACCGCAAAAATCCGGCCGAAATTAGGTGTTCGGCAATTTGTACGGCGTTCGTTGCAGCCCCCTTGCGAAGGTTGTCGGCCACAATCCAAAGGTGAATTGAGCGGTCGCAGACCACGTCTTCGCGGATTCGGCCCACAAACACCTCGTCGCGGCCCTCGGCAAAGCGGGGCATTGGGTAGTCTTTGGCGGCGGGGTCGTCCTGAACGACCACACCGGGCATCGAGGCTAAAAGGCGGCGCACCTCGTCGAGCGAAGGGCGTGCGTCGCGAAAGGTCACGAGCACAGACTCTGAGTGGCCCCCTTGAACTGGAACCCGCACCGCCGTCGCACTCACCCCGACCGAATCGTCGCCGAGGATTTTTTTGGTCTCGTGGTGCAGCTTCATCTCTTCTTTGGTGTAGCCGTTCTCGAGAAATACGTCGCAGTGCGGAATACAGTTCTTATCGATCGGGTAGGCGTAGGCCATCGGGCCGTCGAAGTTGCCTGCGCGCTCGTTCGCGAGCTGGTCCACGGCGGCCTTACCGGTTCCGGTCACGCTCTGGTAGGTGCTGACGCGCGCAGTGCGTATGGGGTGCGCGTCGTGCAGCGGCTTGAGCGCCATGACCAGCTGAATCGTCGAGCAGTTGGGGTTGGCGATGATCTTGGCGTCGGCCGTTAGGGCGTCTGAATTGATTTCGGGCACCACGAGCGGAATTCCCGGCTCCATGCGCCACGCCGAACTGTTGTCTACCACAAAGCAGCCCACCTCGGCGAACTTGGGCGCCCACTCGAGCGAGGTGCTTCCGCCCGCCGAAAAGATGGCGAGGTCGGGCTTCAGCGCCACGGCCTCAGCGAGGGTGCGCACGACGTAGTCGGCCCCGTTCCAGTGTAAAATGCTTCCCGCGGATTTCTCAGAGGCCACCGGAATAAATTCAGTGACCGGGAACCCCCGTTCCACAAGGACTTTTCGCATGACTTCGCCGACCATTCCGGTGGCACCAACTAGAGCTAAACGCATAGCGCGGCAGGGGGATTTAGGTTTGATGCAAAAGTACGGATGATGAACAGGTTAATTGCGTTAAGCCTTGGGCTGCTTGCCCACGGCGTGTGGGCCCAGTGGGGCCCGTGGACCGAGGATTGGTCTGCCGGCGTGTCGGCATGGCACGGCGACACCTTCGCCTTCGGCAGCGGGGCGGAACTGCGTTTGGCTGCTCCTGCAGCCGGAACCTACGCGCTCTGGCGCTCCGGCCTGGGGGGTCGGCCGGCCCAGGCTTCGGGCCGGGTGCGCCTCGACTTCAACCCTTCGTCGTCCAACTTTGCCTTTTGGGAGGTGCGCGACACCGCAGCATCGGGCGGCTACCGCCTCGAATTTGGGCGCAGCAGCGACCAGTTGCGGCTCACGCGACGGTCGGACGGACTGCTGCTGGCCGCGAGTTCCTCGGGCCTGCTCGACCGGGCTGCCTCGGTAGTCGAGTGGGCGTGGACCTGGGATTCTGCCGCAGGCCACCGCCTTGAATGGTTGGTGCGCGACACGCTCGGGATTCCGCTCGACAGCGGTTCTGCGTGGGGCAATGCGGACTCAAGCGCAGAAGCCCTCGGTGAAGTGCGCTTCGGAGCAACGGTTACGGCCACGCGAACGCGCAGCGTTCGCTGGGGCCCTTTGTCGTTTGCCGCAAATGCGTTGCCGGCGCGGAAGCCCATTGCAGCAGCCCGTCTTGGTGACG
>JAURGG010000028.1 GCA_030833905.1 Schleiferiaceae bacterium | reverse complement strand
CGTATTTAAGTCAAACAACCACGGTGCAACGTGGTTTGAGCGCAACCTCGGATACAACACCTACCAGTACTTCGGATTCGGAGTAGGCAAGGACCGCAAACTCTTGGGTGGTTGCCAAGACAACGGAACCAGCTACCTCGACTACACCAGCGTTTCACCCCACGGCGTGAAAAAGGTATTTGGAGGCGACGGTGGCCACAGCGATATCTCTTGGCTCAACCCCAAAGTGATGTTTGCTGAGACTCAGAACGGAAACTTCTACCGCTCCGACGACGAAGGTGAGGGTTGGGCAACCTTCTCAAACGCGCTGCTCACGCAAACTCGATCAGCCGGCCTTCCGTACTCAAACTGGATGATGCCGTTCGAGCTGTGGGAGACCACCAATGACCTTCAGTCGCAAGACTCAGTTTCGTTTGAATTGCTCCCAGGCATTCGCTCAATGGGCTTTGGCGACGGAATCAAGCGCGTCTTCAAGGGCAAGATCAACCACAACCAGCCCGCAGCTGAGTTTATTCCAAGCACGCTTCAAATCACAGCAGGCGCCCTGACGGCGACGGCCAACGCAAACGGTGTCATTTCAGGTGATGCCACGGGTGTGTTCTACGCGGATTCTGCATACTTTGACATCACATTCAATTCTCCGCCTATTGCAGAAGTGATCGTGACGTGCGACGTGTACTTACCTGCAAACTCATCGTTGACCCTCAAGTCGGCAATCGGAGCGCTTCCCGTTCGCGCAACCACTACAAGCCGTCTCGATGTAGGCGATGAGTTTAAAGTTCAGGATCCCATTCAGTCAATGTTCTTTGTGGGTCTGACTTCGCAGTCTACCGCGACCGTTCCAAAGATGGGCGGAGTATTCATGACGCGCGATGTACACGACTTCAGCAAGACCCCAGAATGGTGGCAAATCGCTCACTTGGGTAGCAACGTGACTCCGCACTACATGAAGATTTCAGCGGACGGAAACCACCTCTTCGTATCTACGACGAGCGGCCGCCTGTTCCGTATCTCCAACCTACTGGCAGCTCGCAAGCTCAATCAAGCCTGGGTTGATTCCGCGAGTTCAGTCCTCACGGTAACCCAAATCGGAAACTGGAACGGCCGAGTCGTGACCGGAATCGACGTGGACCCCAACGACCCCAATCGTGTTGCAGTTTCTTTGGGTAACTACGGGAACACATCCTATGTTTTTGTCTCGACCAACGCACTTGCATCGGTTCCCTCGTTCACCAACAAGCAAGGAGACCTTCCGACGTTCCCATGCTACTCGGTATCGTTCGACAAGGCTAACCCAAACCGTCTCTTTATCGGTAGCGAGTGGGGTATGTTCATGACTGACAACATCAATTCCGCGACTCCGAGCTTCACTGAAGAGAACAACGGAATGGCACGCGTTCCAGTTTTTGAAATCGAGCAGTATCGCACGGACTTCAACTACGACCCCAACAACCCGATTTCATCTCCGACTGAGGGTGATGTGTTCATCGCTACCCACGGACGTGGTTGGTTCCAAACCACCACAACCAGCGTGAACCGCCCATTGGGCAGTAACGAGCCTGAGGCGCGCCTCGACAAAGAGTCGCTCGGTCTGTTCCCGAACCCTGCATCAGATATCGTTCGCGTTCCTGTGGGTGACGGATCCGTTACCCTGACCATCCGCACCATGGATGGCCGTCTGGTGCGCCGAATCGACATGAAGATTACCAACGGCCTGACTGCAGTGCCCGTTCAGGTAAGCAACCTTGCTAAAGGCCAGTACGTCCTGACCCGCACTCAGGGCGGACAGGCGATCAGCGAAATCTTCATGAAGCGCTAACTGTTCACCACAACCTTTTAAAGGGGCTGCCGAAAGGCGGCCCTTTTTTTTGGTGGTAAGGGTAGCAAGGTTGGCAAGGTTGGCTCGTTAGTTTCAAGTAGCTAGTTACTAGTAACTTGTTGCCGCACATTGGCTCACGTTGCGAAGCATTCCAAGCCGCGTAGCGGCCCCATCGCGAAGCGCAACAACCCGTTCGGTTATAACCGGATTTTACTTTTTCTCGAATTTCTCGAAATGACTATGTATTTATAAATCAGTCTGTTGGGCAAAATAGCCATTTGGGAGGATTTAGCCGCGCAAGCGCCCCTAGCCGCGCAAGCGGCCCTAGCGCGAAGAGTAAAAAGCCAGCGAGCCAACCTTGCTAACGAGCCAACTCTGCAAAAAAAAAACCGCAGCCCTAAGGCCGCGGTCTCACACTTAAAAAAGTTCCGGACTACCGAACCGCGCTCTGGATGAAAATCTGCAGAATGGGGTGATTTGGATGGGCTTCGCTCATGGCATCCGCGGTGGTGCGAATCAACTCAGCGTCCTGGTCGGGATTGAACAGTGGGTAGTTTCCGACAGATTGGTAGATCGCAAAAATGTTGGCGAGTGACGCGGGGTCTTCGGTGATCATTGCTTCGAGGTCCTTGCGGTGCTTCTCGACACGCGCCTGGTAGCGGGTGAACAGAAGCGCGTTCTTCTCGGCAACGTCAGGCAGACCTTGGTAGGTTTGGGCTTCGGCATCGAGGCTATCCATCAGCATGGCTGAGTGGCGGAGTGGCTGGTAGTGGGCCAACAGGCGCTCCGACAGGGGTGAACCGGTAAGGCTGTAGGTGGTGATGTTGTTGGCCACGCTTACTTCGCCTTCGATGTCGTCGCCGCGCTCGATTCCGAGGCGCAGGCTGCCATTGTTGTCAAAAGCAAAAGCATAGAATGTGCTGCCTGAACTGTCGAGGGGGAGCTCGATATCCAGCACGCCGTCGGCCAACTGCAGGGTATCCCATGGGTAAAGGCGGTCGGGATCGATGCGGTAGACGATGACCTCTTTGGCTCCGGCAACTTGGAGTTCAACAGGCACGAGGTCGCCGCCTGTACAGGCAGCTAAAAAGAGCGCAGGAGCGCTAAGCCAAAGTTTGTTCATGGCGTGGTGGGGGATTATTGATCGAGTTGATTTTTGAGGAGCTCTGTCGTGACTTTGGGGTCGGCCGCACCGCGGCTCCGCTTCATGACTTCGCCCATAAAGAGTCCAATGAGGCCTTTTTTGCCAGAGCGGTACTCGGCCACTTTTTCGGGCCAATCGGCCAGGACGGCGTCGACAATACCCTGAAGGGCGCTGACGTCGCTTTGCTGCACGAGGCCAAGCTCGTCGGCCAAGGCTTTGGGGTCGGAATCCGGACGGTCCGCCAAGTGCCCAAAAATTTGCTGGGCGGCACTGTGGCTCACGGTGCGCGACTCAATGAGGCCAATAAGCGCCGCAAGCTGGCCAGGACGAACGGGGAGGCGATCGATGCCCATGGCGCGTTCGTTCAGCCAACCTGCAATCGGTCCGCTGATCCAGTTGGCCGCGGTTTTGGCCGGTGAACCCGCGGCAACCACGGCGTCAAAATAGGTGGCGGTGGCCTTGTCGTCGGTGAGCAGTTGGGCGTCGTACTCAGAAAGTCCCAATTCCTTCTGGTAGCGCGCTTGACGGGCACGAGGAAGTTCCGGAAGACTCGCACGCTTCGACTCAATCCACTCTGGAGTAAGTCGCACTGGGGCGAGGTCAGGTTCGGTAAAGTAGCGGTAGTCGTTGGCGTCCTCCTTAATTCGAAGGACGGTGGTTATGCCTTTGCCGGAGTCAAACGTACGGGTCTCTTGGTAAATGGTCTCGCCGGCTTCGACGGCGGCAACTTGGCGCTGAAACTCAAAGTCGATCGCCTTCTGTACGTGGCGAAAGGAGTTCAAATTCTTGACCTCAACTTTGGTCCCAAAGGCTTCGCGGCCCACAGGACGCACCGAAATATTGACGTCGCAGCGCAGCGACCCCTCTTCCATATTGCCGTCAGAAATATCGAGGTAGCGCACGAGCTGGCGGATCTCGTTCAAGTAGGCGTAGGCCTCTTCGCCGTTGCGAAGGTCCGGTTCCGACACGATTTCGAGCAGCGGAACCCCAGCGCGGTTGAAGTCAAGCAGCGAGTGAAAGGGGTCGAGGTCGTGGATGGATTTGCCCGTGTCCTCTTCCATGTGAATGCGCGTCAGGCCGATGGATTTGGGTCCGGCTGAGGTCTCGATGGCCACGGCTCCGCCGTTGCAGATCGGAGTCTCGTGCTGCGTGATCTGGTAGCCCTTGGTGAGGTCAGGGTAGAAGTAGTTCTTACGTGCGTACTCGTTGTACTCGCGAATCGTGCAGCCCAACGCGAGCCCCAAGCGCGTAGCGGCGGTCACTACTCCCCAGTTTGCGCGCGGAAGCGCTCCGGGCAAACCCAGCGAAACCGGGCTTACCTGGGTATTCGGTGCGCCACCGTAGTCGTAGCCTTCACCGGCATAAGCCTTACTCTTGGTACTTAACTGAACGTGTACCTCTAGGCCAATTACGGCCTCGTAGCCCTTGTGCGTCATGCCGACAAAGGTACGCGGAACCCTCGGGCCTTCCATTCCCGCTCGAGCCATTTCAGCAGCCGGGGCCCGTCGTTGTCGAGCACGATTTCGTGCGGAAGCACGTACACCGAAATTCCCGCCCATTCTCGGGGCTTTGCACCCATTCGGGCGCGGTCTTTTTTAGTGGTTACGATGCACGTAATGCCCTGTTCTCGGCACTTTTGGGCGATGGACTTCACCACTGAAGGACGGTAGGGCTCGTGGTCGGCCAGCACCATGGCCTCGGCCATCGGAACCAGTCGGCGCACCCCTGCAAGAAAGACGGCGGGTTGGCCAATTCCGCAAAGGGCAAGGGCATTGAGGGTCTGACCAGCTTGCCAGACGGGGGCATCCCACTGGGGTAGAGGTTCTCCGTAGCGTTCCCAACTGCAAAAGAGCTCTTGCTCAGGCCGCAAATCGAGCTTGGCCCGAATGTCAAGGCGCGTCAACGGATCCACCGGGCCCGGGCAGCGCGTGACGACCACGGCATGCGCACGACGGGCTGCAGATGGATGTTCGCGCAAGCGTCCGGCAGGAACCACGTGGTCCTGGGTATACCACTGACCAAACGGGCACACCAATAGGCTCAAGGCAGTCTCAACGCCTCGGTGCTGAAAGGCGTCGTCGAGCACAACGACTCCGTGACGTCCCATTTCGCGAAGGGCGTCGGCCCGCTGCTGGGCGACGACGACGTGAACGTCGGTACTGTGCCCAAAGTGCTGGCGCACCATGAGGGCTTCGTCGCCGACATCCTGCGGAAGGTCTTCGAGCTGAACCTCACGTACGTCCTTGGTGCGACGGCCGTAACCTCGGCTCAGGTAGTACACGGGATCCACCTTAAAGTGAAGCTGTTCCATCAACCAGAGGCTGAGGGGTGTTTTGCCGGTCCCGCCCATGTGGAGGTTGCCGACGGCCAGGGTTGCAATTTGGGGCTGGTAGGGCGTGCGGATCCGCCACCGGTACCAGGCCGCGTGCAGCCATGCGCCGAGCGTGTACACCCACGAAATCGGAACCAGCAGCTTACGCACGACCATGGGTGCGAAGGTAGTTCCAGGCGTCCGCTGCAGGAACCTGCAACGCCTCAGTGCGCTTGGCGAGCCAGGTTTTTTGGCGCTTGGCGTACTGCCGGGTGCGCAGCGAAATCCGGTCTGCCATCTGCGCGTCGTCGTGCACCGGGGCTCCGGGCTCGTAAAATTCACGGTAGCCCACCGTGTGCAGTGGGGTGAGATGCGCCCACTGCTCCAGGCCCAACGCTTCGTCGCGCAGTCCATCTGCCATCATTTGGCGGCTGCGTTGGGCGATCCGGGCTTCGAGCCAGTCCATGGGGGCCTCGAGCACCACCTCGCACACGGGCAGGGGCCACACTCGCGAAGCCGATCCGCGCCGCTGCTGCGAATAGGGGGTACCGGTCAAGGCGATGACTTCAAGGGCGCGCACTACGCGACGTCCGTTCTGCAGGTCGGCCGACTCGGCATACGAGGGGTCCAAACGCTGCAGTTCGGCGGTCAGTGCTAAGGGGTCTGACAGCCAACGGTGTTCGAGGTCGGCGCGCAGTGCGGGGTCCGCGGGAGGCATGGGGTCGAGCCCCTCGAGCAGGGCCATGGCGTAGAGTCCTGATCCGCCGGCGACAACGGCGCTTCCGGTCCGGGCGATCACGTCGCGCAGCACGGGTTCGGCCCATTCCGCGTAGCTCGCCGCAGTTAACGGCTCGTGGATGCTGTGGCTCGCGATTCCGTGGTGCGGAACCGCCGCGCGTTCCGCGGCGCTGGGGCGCGCCACCCCAATGCTGAGCTCGCGGTACACCTGCCGGGCGTCGCAGTTGATGACCTCGGTTCCGAGAAACTGAGCCAACTCAATCGCAAGGGCGGTCTTGCCCGAAGCGGTCGGGCCGTGCAGCATCCAAATGGCGGGCGCGGGATTCATGCTGCGAAGGTAGCATGTGAAAATTCCGTATATTTAAGTGTGGAGTTTTTAGCGCAACCTCAAAATCGCTCAGCCTACCGCCTTATTGAGCGGCAGGATTTGAGTGGATTGCATTTTGAGGATGGCGATGTTCACCCAAGCGAAGAGCTTCGCCAAGTGCGATGGAAACTGCTTCACAAGGCTACTTTTGAGGGCAATGTTGAGGAGCGCAAAGTGACGATTTACGTCACAGCGCAAGAGGGGCATTTCGCCATTCACACGACCCTGTGGGCCTGTACTGAAGACAAAGTAGTGTTCAAAAACGGCGAAGAACTACCGATTCGCGCCATCGACGCGGTCGAGTTTCACCACTCGTCCGAAGAAGAGTAGCCGTCGGCCAAGTCGTCTTCGTCGAACCCGTACTCGTCGTCGTCCTCGTCGAAGTCGTCGTCAAGGCTTCCGCCTAGCCCGTCGCCGCCGTACTGCAGTTCAGGGGCGGTTTCGGGGCGAACTCCGTACGAGAGCACCACTTCGGGATCACCGCATTCGCGGTCTTCGTGGCGCACAAATTCGACGAGAAAGCTCCACATCTCGAGAAAGTCGTACACAAACAGAAGTCGTTGGCCCGGAGCGCCCAGTACCTCGCCCACACTTAGGGCGGCCATGCTGGGGCCTGCGGCGGGGTCCATGGAAATCAATGGGATCTCGTCGCCCTGGTTCCATTCAGCGTCGGTGCGGTAGAACGAAGCCATTTGGCCGGGATTTAGCGCAAAAGCTGCGGCAATCGCGTGGTGTGCTTGCTCTAGTGTGGCAGATGACGAGATGGCTACATCGCGAAAGATGTCCTCTTCGGTGTTCAAAATGGCGCGTACAACCGTGGTGCTCATGATTTCAAGGGAATTCCGTGTTCAGCAGCCCAAGCCGTTACATAGGCCTTGGCATCGTCAAAGGTATTGGGAATCGCGCCGTCGAGAATAGCCTCGCGCACGGCGGTTTTCATTTGGCCCACCATGGGGCCGGGGGGCAGGTCAAACCAGCTCATTAGTTGGCCTCCGTCGATCGGCGGTTGCCAGTTGCGCAGGTGGTCGCGGGCCTCAACTTCGGCCATTTTGGCCTTTACGTGCTCGTAGTTGGCCAGGTAGCGCGACTTTTTGCGCGGATTCTTTGTGGTGATGTCGCTGGAGCACAGAATCATCAAATCTTCGATGTCGTCGCCTGCATCAAACAGCAGTCGGCGTACCGCGCTGTCCGTAGTGGAATCACTTACGACCGCAATCGGTCGCGAACTCATTTGGATCAGCTTGACCACGTAGTCCATTCGGGCGTCCAGCGGCAGCGAAAGGCGCCTAAAGAGCTTTTTAGCCATTTTTCCCCCGAGGAACTCGTGCCCGTGAAACGTCCAGCCCGTGCCCTTTAAAAACTTTTTGGTCGGAGGCTTGCCAATGTCGTGCAGCAGGGCCGCGAGGCGCAGCCACACGTTTTCGGACTGCGCCGCCGTATTGTCGACCACCTCAAGAGTGTGCCAAAAGTTGTCCTTGTGCAGGTGGCCTTCGACCTCGTCGACGCCGGCAAGGGCCGCTACCTCGGGCAAGAGGACCTCCATTGCGCCGCACTGGTACATCAGGCCTAGGCCCACCGAGGGCTTGGGGCTTTCGAGAATTTTGAGCAGCTCGGTCTGTATGCGCTCGGGCGACAAAATGGCCAGCCGGTCCGCCGTGGCCTTCATTCCTTCGAGGGTGGCCTCGTCGAGCACAAATCCGAGTTGGCTGGCGAATCGAAGTCCGCGCAAAATGCGCAACGGGTCGTCGCTAAACGTTTCACTTGGTTCAAGCGGAGTACGCAGCACTTTGGCCTCAAGGTCTTCGCGCCCGCCAAAAGGATCCAGCAACTCGCCCCACGCGGCGCCGTGTACACCTACGGCCATCGCGTTGATGCTGAAGTCCCGGCGGCGTTGGTCGTCTTCAAGCGTGCCGGGCTGAACCGTGGGCTTGCGCGATTCGCTACGGTAGCTCTCAGTACGGGCCTGTACAAATTCAATTTGCCACCCGTGCCAGGTGAATTGGGCGGTACCAAAATTCTGGTAGACCGCGACTTTGCCCGCTTTGAGTGCCGTGGCGGCGACTTTGGCTACGGCCAACGCATCACCTACGACGACAAAATCCACGTCTTTAGAGTTTCCGCGGTTCATCAAGCGGTCGCGCACCCAGCCACCCACGACGTAGCAGGGCAGACCGAGTTCGTCAGCTGCGGAACCTACCGCGTGAAACAGCGGATGGTCAATCCATGATGCATAGGGTTCCGCCACTTAGACTGCCACTTGAAATTCGCGCAGGGCGTCGTTCAGCGACGTCTTTTGGTCGGTGCTCGCCTTGCGCTGACCGATGATCAGGGCGCAGGGGACTTGGTACGTTCCGGCCCCAAATTCTTTGGGTATGCTGCCCGGAATCACCACGCTGCGCTCTGGAACGTAGCCGCGGTACTCCACGGGTTCGGCACCTGTTACGTCGATGATTTTGGTTGACGCAGTCAGGACCACGTTGGCGCCCAGCACCGCTTCGCGGCCGACGCGCACGCCTTCGACGACAATGCAGCGCGATCCGATGAACGCGCCGTCTTCGATGACGACCGGTGCAGCCTGTAGGGGTTCAAGCACGCCTCCGATACCGACTCCGCCTGAGAGGTGGACGTCGGCGCCGATTTGGGCGCAGCTGCCGACCGTGGCCCATGTATCGACCATGGTGCGCGGGCCCACGTAGGCCCCGATGTTGACGTACGAAGGCATCATGATGACCCCAGGAGCGAGGTAGGCTCCGTGGCGCGCCACCGCGTGCGGAACCACACGCACTCCAAGGGACGCGTAGTTGCGCTTCAAGGGCATTTTGTCGTGGAATTCCATGGGACCCGCTTCAAATGTTTCCATTTTGCGCTGCGGAAAGTAGAGCACAACGGCTTTTTTAATCCATTCGTTGACCTGCCAGCCGCCCTCGACGGGTTCGGCGACGCGAAGGTCTCCGTGGTCGAGCGCAGTAATGACTTGGGCCACAGCGTTCAATGCATTTGGGCTTTGCAGTTCGTCGCGGTGCTCCCAGACGTGTTCAATGGTGGCGCGTACTTCGTTCCAGTTCGGATTCATCGTTTTTGCATTAAAAAGTTCTCTAAAATGAGGCTCGCGGCAGCGGCGTCGAGTTGCCCCTTATCTTTTTTGACGGCTTTCGAACGCCCAAGCAGCGCGGCACCCTGGGCGGCCAGCTTTGAGGTCAGCCGCTCGTCCACCAAATGCACGCTGACTCCGGGCCAAAGCGCCGCAAGCACCTTGGCTACGGCGTCCCGGGCGGCGGCACCGTGCGAAATTCCGCCGTCGAGGCGCTGGGGGTCGCCCAAGGCCACGCCGTGCAGGCTTGAACCGTCGCCATAGCGGGTCGTAAGCTCGCGTGCCAAGTCGGCGGTCGCGAGGGATGCCACCGGAAACGTCATGAAGCCCTGCGCATCGCTTTCAGCGAGGCCGGTGCGGCGGAGTCCGGGGTCAAGGCCAATCCACATGGTTTTCGAGTGCATTTGTGCGGGGACCACAAAGGTAGGGGGTATCTTTGCGCCATGGTTTATCCGATTGTGGCGTATGGATCGCCGGTGCTGAAGCGCCGAGCCAAAGAAGTGGACTGTCCGAGTGCCGAACTCACGGGCTTTGTGGATTCAATGTTTGAGACGATGTACGCATCAAAAGGCGTCGGGCTTGCTGCCCCTCAAATTGGCTTTAGCACCCGTGTTTTTGTGGTTGACGGATCCCCGTTCGCCGAAGATCCCGACAACGCCGAAGACGCCGAGGTACTTACGTCGTTTAAAAAGGTGTTCATCAACGCGCAAATCATAGAAGAATCTGGCGATGAATGGGCCTTTGAAGAGGGCTGCCTGAGCATTCCCGACCTTCACGAATCTGTAGCTCGAAAGCCGACGTTGCGCATCAAGTACCAGGACCTCGAGGGCCACTGGCATGAAGAAACGTATTCAGGAGTGCCTGCGCGCATCATTCAGCACGAATACGACCACATCGAGGGTATTCTTTTTACGGACCGTCTGAGTCCGCTGAAAAAACGCCTCATTCAAGGACGCCTCAAAGACATCGCCGCGGGCAAAGTCAGCTCGAACTACCGCATGAAATTCAACGTGGCATGAACAAGTACTTCAGCATTGCTTCGGTTGCTCTTCTCGCTGCCTGTACTCCCGGAATTGACGGAGAGCAGGCCATCGCCGACATGACGGCCCGAACCAACTGGGCTACCGACTCGTTGGGGTCGCACGCCATTGTGGCCCGCCTCGAGCAGGCGGCGGCGGAATCTGAAGACGATTCGCTATGGGCGCGCTACCAGCTTGCCGCGGGAGATCTCGAGGCTCAGATTCCGAGCCGTGCCCTCTTTGCCATTCGCCACTATATGCGGGTGGTGGACTCGCTTCCCGACCGATTTGGTCCGCGCGCCCTATTTGCCGTGGCGACCACCTTTGACGTGGGTTTGGGCGACCAAATTCGCGCCGCGCAGGCCTACGAACTCTTTGTGCAGCGCTACCCCCAGCACCCTTGGGCGGGCCGCGTCGACACCATGCTCCAGCTCACCCGCACTAATGCGGACTCCCTACTTTTGCAGCAAATCCAAGCTAAATCCAATGAATGACCTCAAGCACGTGCTCGCGATTGCGGGACGCCCCGGCCTCTACCAACTGATTGCATCAACCCGCACTGGCCTTGTGGCAGAACCGCTCGGCGGCGGTCCCCGTGTGAGCGCTTCGGCGCGCCAGCAGGTGCACGTCCTCGACGAGATGGCGCTGTACACGATTGAAGGTGAGCGTCCGCTCCGCGAGGTGCTCGCTGCTGTGGGCGAGGTGCTCAAGGGCCAGGAATCGGTTCCGCACAATGCCGACAGCGCCTTGGTTATGGCAGAGTTCGCCAAGCTCGTCCCTGACTACGACGACAGCCGCGTGTACGTGAGCGACATGCGCAAGTTTTTTCAGTGGTACAATGCGCTTGTGCGCCACAACTTCTTTGCTGCGGGAAGCGAATCCGCCCCAGAAGCTGCAGACGCCCCCAAGCCCAAGGCCGCTAAGAAAAAGGCTGCCCCTAAAACCGAGGATGGCGAATAAGCCGGACCGCGCCGCGGCGCTTGCTGCATTTGGTCGCCTACTGGACATCATGGACGACCTGCGCGCCCAATGCCCTTGGGACCGCGTGCAGACGGAGCAAACCCTGCGGATTCTCACCCTCGAAGAGGCCTACGAACTCGCAGATGCCATTGATTCGGGCGATTGGCCCGAACTCGGCAAAGAGCTCGGAGACCTCTTTTTGCATCTGGTGTTTTACAGCAAAATTGCCAGCGAACACGGTCACTTTGACGTGGCTGACGTGCTGAATGGCGTCTGCGACAAGCTGGTTCGCCGGCATCCGCACATTTATGGCGACGTTCAGGCAGATGACGCCGACGCGGTCAAGGCCAACTGGGAGGCGATTAAGCTCGCTGAAAAGGGTTCCGCAGCCCAAAAATCAGTGCTGGAGGGAGTTCCCAAGGCCCTTCCGGCGCTTGTCAAGGCCTACCGAATGCAGGATAAAGTGCGCGGAGTCGGATTCGACTGGCCTTCGATCGACGGAGTGTGGGGCAAGGTCGAAGAGGAGCTTGCAGAACTTCACACGGCTCCCGACGAAGCTGCGGCCGAAGAAGAGTTTGGCGACCTGATGTTTGCCCTGGTGAACTACGCCCGCCACCGCGGATGGGACCCTGAGCAGTCCCTCGCTCAGGCCAACGACAAATTCAAGCGCCGCTTTCAAGCCATGGAAGCCATGCTCGACGCACGTGGCGAGACCAACGCCAAACAAACCCTCGAGGTTTGGGATGAGCTTTGGAATCAGGTCAAAAGGCACGAGAATTGATTTGGGCTTAACGTTGCGTTCACGGTGCTTTGCCACCTTGCATCAGCCCAAACCATGAAAACCATCTACCTCGTTCGCCACGCGAAGAGCTCTTGGGAATACCACGAGCTGCCCGACATGGACCGCCCGCTCAAGGGCCGCGGGATCCGCGATGCCCACCTCATGGCGGGCTGGCTCAGTGAACTGTTGCCAGAATCACCCGTTTTGTACGCTTCACCGGCAACCCGCACCCTGCACACGGCGATGATTTTTGCCCGAACCCTGGGTGTGGCCCTCGATGACGTTCGGGTCGTTGACGCCCTTTATGCGGCTTCGCACGACGGAATCGCTGATGTGGTGCGCTCACTTCCTGACAACCAAAACCACGTCATGTTCTTTGGACACAACCCCGGAATGAGTGACTTTATTTCAGACTGTGTTCCGGGATTTACCGAAAATGTTCCGACTGCCGGTGTGGCGGTCCTCGAGGTACCAATTTCTTTGTGGAAGGACTTGCGCAGCGAGGCAGAACTTCGGTACTTTGATTTTCCTAAAAACCTCAAGTAATACTTTTATAATATGGGAAAAATGAGCGACTTACGCTCTCGATTTGTCAATCGTGACCTCAGCTGGCTGCAGTTCAATGCCCGCGTGCTTCAAGAGGCCGAAGACGAGCGCAACCCATTAATTGAGCGCATTCGCTTTTTAGGGATTTTCTCGAACAACCTCGACGAGTTTTTTAAGGTCCGCTATGCGAGTATTCAGCGTATGGAATCCTCGACCGACGAAAAGAAGGTCAAGGAGACCCTTGGGGGGTGGAATCCGACAGACTTACTTCAGGCGATACAAGCTGAAGTTAACGTCTTGAACGATCGGGTGGAGCGGGTGTACGACGCGTTGATGGGCCAGCTTGAGGCCAAGGGCGTTAAAATTATTGACGAGCAGGACCTCACGCAGGGTCAAAAGGACTTCATCCGCAAGTTCTACGTCGAAAAGGTCAGTCCAACCATCTTCGCGATGATTCTTCAGGACCATTTGCCCTTTCCTGAGCTCAATGACGCCTCGATTTACCTCGCTATTCGCCTTTGGCCCAAATTGGGCGGAGACCCTGTGCTGTCGCTGGTTGAGGTTCCGGCCGAAATCCACGGACGCTTTGTCGAACTGCCCAAGTACGGCAAGAACTACCTGATGTTTTTGGACGACGTGCTGCGCCACAACCTGCAGTACGCGTACTTTCTCTTTCCGTCGCAACGCATTGAGGCCTACACGTTTAAAATCTCAAGGGACGCGGAACTTGACATGGACCACCACGACGTAAGCCGCACCGTGCTCGACCGGGTGCGCCGCGGACTTGAGGACCGGCAAGTGGGCGACCCCGTGCGCATGGTATACGACCGCGAAATGCCGTCGGAGTTCCTGGCATACCTGATGGGGCGCATTGGACTACAGAATTCCGACGCCGTGATTGCCGGAGCGCGCTACCACAACAAAAAGGACTTGATGCGCTTTCCCAACATCGGAGGGCCAGAACTTGAGCATCCGCGCCTCGAGCCGCTGCAGCACCCCGACCTCGACATGGAGAAGTCGCTGATGAACGTGGTGCGCCAGAAGGACGTGCTGCTGTTCTTGCCCTACCACAACTTCTTGAGCCTTGTGCGCTTCTTGCGCGAAGCCGCGATTGACCCCGCCGTCACTAAAATCAGCATTACGCTGTACCGGTTGGCCAGCCAGTCGCGCATTGTGTCTGCACTGATTAATGCCGCCAAAAACGGCAAAAAAGTGCGCGTGGTCATTGAGCTGCAGGCCCGTTTTGACGAAGAAAACAACCTGCACTACCTCGAGAAGATGAGCAAAGAGGGCATCGAGGTGCAGACCGGTGTTGAAGGCCTTAAGGTGCACAGCAAAATCGTGCACATCGAGCGCACTACGGCCGACGGCGACAAAGAGTACTTTGCCGTGGTGGGCACGGGCAACTTCCACGAGGGTTCCGCCAAAGTCTACACCGACTACCAGCTTCTGACCGCCAATCCGGTCATTTGTGCCGACATAGCGCGGGTGTTTGAATTCTTGTACGAGCCCTACAAAGTCATTAAGTACAAGGAGTTGCTCGTGAGTCCGCACTACAGCCGCAGCGGAATCATCAAGTGCATCGACCGCGAAATTGCCCACGCCAAAAAGGGCAAGAAGGCCGAAATCATTATGAAGTTCAACTCGTTGAGCTCGTACGACATCGGCGAAAAGCTCTACGAGGCCAGCAAGGCCGGCGTCAAGGTGCGCCTGATTGTGCGCGGAATCTGCTGCGTCAAGCCCGGTGTCAAAGGCCTGAGCGAGAACATTCACGTGGTGAGCATCGTCGACCGCTTTCTCGAGCACAGCCGCGTGTACTACTTCTCGAACGACGGCGACCCCAAAATGTACCTCGCGTCGTTTGACATGATGACCCGCAACCTCGACCTTCGGGTTGAAGTGGGCGCGCCGGTGCTGGATCCCCGCATTCAGCGCGAAATTCTCGACCACCTCGAAATCCAACTTCGCGACAACGTCAAAGCACGGGTGTACGACGAAGAGGGCCGCAGCGTGCACCGCGTGGCGCCCGGACCGCGCATCCGCAGCCAAATGGAGCTGTACGAATACGTGAAAAAGCAAGCCAAAAAGCGCCGGGCATGAGTATGAAGTACCTGACGCTGGGGGCCATTGACATTGGTTCGAACTCGATTCGGCTGCTGATTAGCCATGTGATTCCGACGCCGACCTACACTTACTACAAAAAGGTATCGATCACGCGTCTACCCGTGCGCCTCGGTTCAGACGTGTTTACCCAGGGCGAAATCAGCAAAGAGGCTGGCTACCGGCTCGTTGATGCGATGCGCGCGTTCGCCGCCATCATGCGCGTGAACGGCGTGACCGACTACCGGGCCTGTGCGACCTCGGCCATGCGTGAGGCTAAAAATTCCGCGCGATGGATTCGCCGGGTGCGCCGCGCCACAGACATCAATATTGAGCTGATTGACGGCGAAGAAGAGGCTAAGCTCGTCTTTCACGCCAAGCTCTTTGACCGCATTCACCCCGAGGAGCCCAACCTCTGCTTTGTCGACGTGGGCGGGGGCTCGACCGAGCTCACCTTCTTTCGCGACGGCCAGGCATTGGCTTCGCGGTCTTTTGCCCTCGGAACCGTGCGCCTTCTCAGCGACGCCGACAGCGCTTCGGTGTGGAGCGACTTGCAGTCCTGGCTCGAGGCCGAATGCGCCAAGCTCGACGGCCCCGTGGCCTTGGTGGGCGCGGGCGGAAACATCAACAAAGCCCACAAAATCAGCGGACGCCCCGTCGAAGAACCGCTCAGCAAGCAGTACCTCGACCGGTTCAGCAAGCAGCTCGAGGCCATGACGACCGACGAGCGCGTGCTGCAGCTCGGGCTCAACCTGGACCGGGCCGACGTGATCGTGCCCGCGCTGCGCATCTACCGACGCGTGCTGCGCTGGACCCACGCCACTTGGGTCTACGTGCCCAAAATCGGGGTGTCCGACGGCATTGTGCGCGAACTTTACCACCGTAAACACCGCGCGCAATGGGAACAACGCCTCGAATCCTAATCCTTCTCACCGCCGCAGTCGCGGCCTCATGCGGCATCAAGCCGTCAATTCCGGCGCCCTCAAAGCCCACTCGGGTCACCTTGACCACCGCCGAGGCGCTTGACGCCCGCGACACCGTGTGGGTTACGGGCTACAACCCTGAGCTTGGGGGCTGGAACGGCCGCGGAATCGCCATGAAGCGCACCGACAGCCACGAGTGGCAGGCTGAGTTTCGCACCCGTGACAGTGCCATGGCCTTTAAGTTTACGCTCGGATCCTGGGCCAAAGAAGCCCGTTTGTCGGTCGGTCGGCCCTTTGGCGACGTGGCCGGATACCGCGGAATGGACACCGCCTTTCACGCCCTGGCCTTTAGTGCACCGCAGCGCACCAACGACGGCCAGGTAACTGGCGTGCTCAAAGAGCTTCTGACGCCGCCGGACCCCAAGGGACGCTTCCCGCAGCGCCCGCTGTGGATTTGGTCGAGCCAGCCCATCGTTCAAGGGCAGAAGTACGACCTTCTTCTAATGTCAGACGGCCAAAACTGCTTTGACCCTGCACAGACAAGCTTTGGGGTAGACTGGGCGGTCGACGAGGCCCTGGCCCAGCTTGAGGCCGAGGGCGCGATTCCGCCCACGGTGGTTGTGGGCCTGCAGTGCTCGTTTGAGCCCGACAACCAGCGCCGCAAAGAATACGGCCCGGGCGAGGTCGGCGATGCATACGCCGAATACCTGATGCACACCGTGCTGCCTTGGGCCCAGGCGCACATCACCCCGAGCGGCCGCACCTACTTCGCGGGTTCGTCCATGGGCGGAATCTTGGGATGGCGCCTCATGCACACGTACCCCGACCTCTTGGACGGGATCGTGTCGTTTTCGCCCGCCATCTATATTGAAGCGGGCGGAGGCCTCGTTGTTGACGGGCTCACCCCGTGGAAGGCCAAAAACTACTTCTGGCCCCAGGGCAAGCGCGCCTACTTCTACAACGGCGGATTGGGTCTTGACGCCGCCCTTCAGCCCGGAATCGACCAGATGCTTGATCAGCTCAAGGCCAACGGATTGCAACTCGGATTCGACTACCAGTGGAAGCTTGATTCCAAGGCGAACCACGACGAGTACGCGTGGCGCCTGCACTTTCCTGAAGCGTACCGGTGGGTAACCAGTCACTAGTAACTAGTAAAACTGGTTTCTGGTTTCTGGCTTTGCGCGGCTTGGCACGCTAACCAGAAGCAAGTAACGAGGAGCTAATTAGCTGCGCACGTAGTTCAGCGGGCACACCTCGCCGCGCTCTTCAAAGTACTGCCACGCGTCGATTTCGCGCAGGATGTCGTCGACGTGGCGCATCACGGTAAAGAAGTTCACTGACTGGTAGCGCACGATGCCCTGCTTGTCGATTAAGAAGGTTCCGCGCAGTGCGATGCGGTCGCCCTCGGCGTGCAGCTGGCCGTCTTCGTCGTAGGCCCACTCACCGTTCAGCACGTGGTAGTTGTGGCTAGCGGTCTTGTTGAGGTCGGCCAGAATGGGGTAGGTGATGCCTTTGATTCCGCCCTCTGACTTGTCGAGGTTGAGCCATGCCTTGTGTGAAGCGTCGCTGTCGGTCGAACAGGCAATTACCTGCACGTTGCGCTTCTCAAACTCGGCCAGGTTGGCCTGAAACTCGTGCATTTCGATAGGGCAAACCGCGCTAAAGTCTTTGGGGTAGAAAAACAGCAGCACGTACTTCTGGCCTTCGAACTGTGCGAGGCTGTAGTCTTTGACGATTTCGCCGCCGTTGACAACGGCAGTAAGGCTGAATTCTGGAGCTTTTTTACCAACAAGTAGCGACATGGGATGCTTTTTAGATTGAGCACCAAAGGTAGTAACTAGTGGCGTGTAACTAGTGTCCGTGGCCGGCGTAGCCGCTCAACGCGAAGCCCGCGGCAATGCCCACCAAAACAACCAACCAGGTGCGCAACGGCAATCGGTGGTCCTTTTGCACCTCAAATAAAATGGTGCTGGACACGTGCAAAAAGATGCCGACGACGAGGCTTCCGACGACGACGTCGACGTGGGGGTGGGGCGGAATCAGCAATCCGGCCGCCGCACCCATGGGGGCCGCTGCGGCAAGGGCCGCCATGGCAAGGGATCCGCGTCGGGCGGCAATGCCCTGATGCTGAAGCCAGTGGGCGACCAAAGCCGCAATGGGAAGGTTGTGGATTGCGAGCGACACGACGAATGCCGTCTGGGCGCCCTCACTCAGTCCAAATAGCGGAACCGCCTCGGCAAACGAGTGGATCCAAAGTCCGAGAAACGCAGGCCAGGGGTTGCCGTGGCCGTGGGTGTGGCCGTGTTCTAAGCCTTTGGACAGACCGTCGAGCGCGAACTGCAGAAAGTAGCCGATGACGATCCAGAGGCCCCAGGTGCTGCTCGGAACCGATTCGTGAGCGCTCGCCTCGGCCAGCTCGGGCATCCACAAAAACACCGTGACGGCAAACAAGAAGGCTCCCGAAAAGGCATTGGTGGTCGAAAGCCACGTCTTGGGCAGCATCTTGCGACCCAGCCAGGCGCCCACGACAAGCGGCATGGCCAGACCTAAGAGCAGAAGCACATCGTTCATGGCGCAAAAGTACGGCCGATGGCAATGCAGCGGGGGCTGCTGGGCGACCAGGGGCTGCCGTCGTAGTCGCCCAAAAAGTGCACCGAGTGAAGGCCTGCGGCCTCAAAAAATGCTTCAAAGTCCGCCCGTTCCAGCAGCATTACGCGTTCGGTAAACGTTTCGACGCGATCGCCGTCGGTGACCTCGATGACTTTGTGCACAAAATCCTGATCCAGCCACCGACGCTGGCGAAAGGTGATTCCCTGCAGCTCTTGCACGTCTTCGGCGACAAGGTTGGCACGCACTTCGGCCGCGTGCAAAAAGTCGACTACCAACACCCCGCCGGGGCGCAAGGCGTCAGCCATGTGCGAAATCGCTTGGCGGTGGGTTTCGCGGTCGTCAAAAAATCCATATCTCAATGATCCGGCCACCACCG
>JAURGG010000027.1 GCA_030833905.1 Schleiferiaceae bacterium | reverse complement strand
GGCAAACCCTCAGGCAAAGGTGGCGGCAAAGGCCACCGCAAGGGTCCAAACACGACCTCGGCGAAGAAAAAGCGGCGGTAAGGGCGCTGTACGCCCGTTAGCTCGCAAGGATTGCTGAGATTGGCTCGTTGGCTCGATCACTGGTACCTTGTTTCTCGTAACTGGCTTGCCCGGCGGCCAACAAGAAACGAATAACGAGTAGCTAGCAACGTCGCGAGCGCCCTATCATCAATTGCTCTTCCGCAGCATTTTTGTACATTCAGAATATGAATTCTCCTACGTTAACCACGCCCCCAAACGACGAACACTCTGAAATGATCCAAGCCCTCAAAGTGGGTGAGAAGACTCCGTTGATTTCGTTGGGTACGGTCGACGAGGCGATGACCTATTTAAAAAAGCGCTACAAGAACTTCGAGAATCCCACATCGCATACGGACCACTCACGAAGGAGCAATCCGCATTAAATCCAGAGGTTACTAGCAGCTAGTTAGTGGCAAGTTTTGACGACCATCACAAACTGACCTGACAAAATAAAAAAGGATATAATAATGAACACGAAAACTGAACTATGGAATTTTTAGTAACTGCAATTACCTTGATATTACTTGTTGGACTATTGATAAGTCCAATTCTTTTACTTCGTTTCATTAATCGGACAAACATTAAATATAAGTTCGTTTCATACTTGACAATTGGGGTGTTTTTGACATCATTAATAACAATTGTTTTTGCTTGGTGGGCTTACACTTCAGACTTGCTTTTGCTTAAACATTACGGATATGACATTGATGGAATGAATGAAACTGAATTTTATGGAAAAGTTTTGCCAGAGAATTTGGACAAAGTAAAAAGCCTTGAGACAAGCATTATGGGAATAGGATGGCCATTAAAAGCAATAATGACATTTGTATTCTATTCACCTTACTTATTAATCATTTACGGTGTGACATATCGAATAGGACGGAAAACACGGAAAGCAGAATTGCAAAAATTATAAATGTCAAAATAAGTGAATAGCAGAAAATACAGACAATTAGAAGAAATAAACCAGCCACTAACAGCCGTTTTGCAAAAGCGGGGGTTTTGTGCTTCTATGACAGTGAAGTGCTAAATTCAAGCTTTGTGCATCTAATAAAGTTTAGAGCTGAAAAACCCCGCCTTCGCAAAGCGGCAAAACGATACTAGTTACTCGAGCACAGCTCGAGCCCGCTCCACATCGCGCGCAATTTGCGCTTGAAGCGCTTGAGGCGTTTCAAACGTTTGCTCCGCACGAATGAAGTCGATGAACCGCACTTCGACAGGGCGTCCGTAGCCCTGGGCTTCGACGTCGAGCAAGTGCACTTCGAGAACAGGTTCTGAACCAGAACCAAAACTCGGGCGTACTCCGTAGTTGGCAACGCCTGCGAGGCCCCGGGGGCCCTCGGCGTCGCAAAAATCAAGCTCTACGGCATACACCCCAAACGAAGGCATGGCCTTGTCGGGGTGGATTCCGCCCACATTGGCGGTGCGGTAGCCGAGACCACGGCCGATTCCGCGCCCCGCGACGACTTCGCCGCGCACAAAGTGGGGACGACCCAAAGCCAGAGCCGCGTCGCGCACTCGGCCCTCGGCCACGGCCGCGCGAATTTTGGTGGACGACAGCACCTGCGCGCCCGCCGAAACGGCCTCAATTTGCTCGAGTCCAAAATCAAACACCTGAGAATACTCCTGGAGCTGCGCAAAATCGCCCTCGCGGTTGCGGCCAAATCGGTGGTCGTAGCCGACGATGAGGTGGCGCATGCCGAGGTGGCCCACCAGGTCGCGGCGCACAAAATCCAACGAAGATGTCTGGGCAAACTCGGCGGTGAACGGGTGCTCTACCAAGGCATCGAGCCCCGCGGCCGCCAGCAACTCGGCCCGCTCCGTGGGCAGGGTCAGGCGCGACAGCACAAAATCCGGATGAATCAGCTTGCGCGGGTGGGGCTCTAAGGTGAGCAACACTGCGGTTCCGCCCAACTCGCGCGCCTTGGCCACGGCCCGCGCCACCAGTTTTTGGTGCCCGAGGTGGACGCCGTCAAAGGTTCCGAGCGTGACCACAGTAGGGCCGCTCGCAACAAAATCCGAAAGCTGGTGGTAAATCTGCACGTACTGAAGGTCAGGGGCAAAGATATTTCCGAACTTCGCGCTATGACGCTCCACGCCCTCAGCCTTGCGGCGGCCGCCTTTCGCCGAAACCCCTACCCCTTCGCGTCCACCGGAGCCATTGCGCTGGCCCTCAACCTTCTCGGACTTATTCATCCGATCCTATCGACGGTTGCGGGGCTGTTTGTGCTTCCGATGCTGTACGTCGGCCTTGGGACGCTTGCCGAAGCCGAACCCGGACTTCGCTTCACTCAAGCCCTTCGCCTGGCGCTCTCCGCCTGGCCCCGCACGGCGGCACTTGGCGGAATGATGTTCGTACTCTTCCTCTTTCTTTCGACGCTTCTCGGAATCTCACTTTCAGCACTCTACGGCGACGAACTAATGATCCTGGCTCAAACGCATGAATCGGATCCCGCCGCTTTTTCGCAGGCGATGCTTCAAGAAATCAATTGGTCGGCCTCTGCATTTGGGTTGGCCGCCCTTGTCCTCTTCACGCTTGGGCTTACAGCGATGCTTTGGATGGCGCCATTCGCACTTGTGTACCACAATATGAACGTAGTTCGTGCCTTTCGTTGGTCGGTTCAAGTGGCGCGCCCTCACTTCGCGAAGCTGTTCCCCGCGCTGATCATTTGGGTACTGCTATCCGGTTTAAGCGGAGCCCTAATCGGGCTAAATATTATACTTTGGCCATTTACCGCACTTTTTCATTTTTATTGCTTTAGGGCCCTAGGGAAGCAAGCCGCCTAGGTCGTACCTTTGCACCCGAATTCAGAATCACTCCATTCCGCACAACCATGGCGAACGCAAAAGGAAAAATTGCCCAGGTCATTGGGCCGGTAGTAGACGTCTACTTCGAAGACGCACAGGCCCTTCCCAAAATCTACGACGCGTTAATGGTAACGCGCCCCAATGGCCAACAGGTCATCCTTGAAACCCAACAGCACATCGGTGAAGACACCGTGCGGGCCGTTTCGATGGACTCTACCGACGGATTCACCCGCGGTCAAGAGGTCATCGCATTGGGCAAGTCGATTGCTATGCCCACGGGTGACCAAATCCGCGGACGCGTATTCAACGTAGTCGGAGCCGACATCGACGGCCTCGGATCGATGGACATGTCAAATGGCGGTCTTTCGATTCACCGTGAAGCTCCCAAGTTCGAGGACCTTTCAACGGCAACCGAAGTTCTCTTGACCGGCATCAAGGTTATTGACCTCATTGAGCCCTACGCTAAGGGTGGTAAAATTGGTTTGTTTGGTGGTGCCGGTGTTGGTAAGACTGTACTGATTCAAGAGCTCATCAACAACATTGCCAAGGGCCACGGTGGTCTTTCGGTATTCGCCGGTGTAGGTGAGCGTACCCGTGAAGGAAACGACCTACTTCGTGAAATGATCGAGGCGGGCATCATCCGCTACGGTGAGGACTTCATCCACTCTATGGAGAGCGGATCGTGGGACCTCAGCAAGGTGAACATGGAAGAGATCAAAGAATCTAAGGCAACCTTCGTGTTTGGCCAGATGAACGAGCCTCCCGGTGCACGGGCCCGTGTAGCCCTTTCAGGTTTGACACTTGCAGAATACTACCGCGACGGCGAAGGAAGCGGCCAAGGAAAGGACATCCTCTTCTTTGTCGACAACATCTTCCGCTTTACCCAAGCTGGTTCTGAAGTGTCGGCTCTTCTTGGTCGTATGCCTTCTGCTGTAGGTTACCAGCCCACGCTCGCTACCGAGATGGGAACCATGCAAGAGCGCATCACCTCTACGAAGTCTGGATCAATCACCTCGGTACAGGCGGTATACGTACCTGCTGACGACTTGACTGACCCTGCTCCAGCTACAACGTTCGCTCACTTGGACGCTACGACCGTACTTTCTCGTAAGATTGCGGAATTGGGCATCTACCCTGCCGTTGACCCCCTTGACTCAACCTCGCGCATCTTGACCCCTGAGGTTGTGGGTGACGAGCACTACGGATGTGCCCAGCGCGTTAAAGAGCTCCTTCAGCGCTACAAAGAGCTGCAGGACATCATCGCCATCTTAGGTATGGAAGAGCTTTCTGAAGACGACAAAATGGTGGTACACCGTGCACGTCGCGTACAGCGCTTCCTGTCGCAGCCATTCCACGTTGCAGAGCAGTTCACGGGCATCCCAGGGGTGTTCGTAGACATCAAAGAGACCATCAAAGGCTTTACGATGATCATGGACGGCGAACTCGACAAGTACCCTGAGGCTGCCTTCAACCTCAAAGGTTCGATTGAAGAGGCAATTGCTGCCGGTGAGAAAATGCTTGCAGAAGCTTAAATCACACCCCACATGGCACTGACGGTCGACATCATTTCTCCAGAGCGCAAGCTTTACTCGGGTACGGCAACTGCAGTGCAGCTTCCCGGAACCGAAGGTTTGTTTCAAATTTTGACGGACCACGCGCCCATCATGGCTGCTTTATCAGCAGGACGTGTGAAAATTGACGGAGCCAAAGGCACCGAGTACGTTGAAATTGAAGGCGGAGTGGTTGAGGTATCGGCCAACACTGTAACCGTCCTCGCAAAATAATTCTCGTGAACCGAGTTTAAGCCCGGCCCGTCGGCCGGGCTTTTTTTTGCCTCCCCTGACCGAAGTACCTTCGCGCTGTGTACGGAGAACCCATTGAATTCCTTCCCTGGTGGTGGTACGCCATCGCCGTAGCCGGCCTCGCGCTCATTGCGGTGCTCTGGACTCCCAACGCACAAGGACGCCGACGCATGAGTCGGCTCGGCATTCAACTTTGGTCCGACGGCTTACCTGCTGCACTTGGCCCATGGGTGAGCATCGCTACATCACTCGCTGCAGTCGGAATTCTCTATGCCGCAGCCGGACTTCAACCCGCATATTCGGGGCTTGTACTCCTCGCGCCATGGATCCTGCACGCAGTCGCCGGGAGCATCTGGAACGCCGTACGAATCCACCAGGCCTACCATCAGTTTCGAAGCATGCTCATGCCCTTCTTGGTACTTCTCGTGGTCCCCTACGCGTGGTGGCGCCTCACAGGCAGCGGCCCGCAGCCCCAACTTAGCCTAATAATCTTAGTATCAGCATTTGGCGTGCTCTATGTTACCTCTGTGTTGCGCGCCGCAATCATTTATATAAACCGCGGACCCGGGCCTTTGTACTTCAGAATTGCCTACCTTTGCGCGCTGGAAGCGATACCGTGGTTATGGATTCACAATTACCTGAGCGCAAACGTAAAGTAAAGAGCATCTTGGTCTCCCAACCGGAGCCCCAGGCAGGGAACAACCCCTACCTCTTACTTGGCGAAAAGCACAAGCTCAAATTAGACTTTCGACCCTTCATTGAGGTCGTGGATGTGAATGCTGCAGAGTTTCGCAAAGACAAGATTGCCCTCGGCGAATTCAAGTCGTTCATCTTTACGAGCCGCAATGCGATTGACCACTTCTTTCGCATGTGCGAAGAGATGCGCGTCACGATCAACCCGGAGTGGAAGTACTTCTGTACGTCAGAGGCCGTGGCCTTCTACCTTCAGAAGTTTGTTCCCTACCGCAAGCGCAAGATTTACCCAGCGAAGTCTACACTGACTGACCTGATTCCCACACTTAAAAAGCAGCGCGGTGAGCACTTTTTGATGCCCACCTCTGACGTCCTCAACCCAGATGTTCCGACAGCCTTAGCTGCCGCCAACATCAAGTGGACCCGCGCGGTGATGTACCAGACCGTAGCAGCCAACTTGAGCGACCTCAGCGACGTGAAGTACGATATGCTCGTGTTCTTCAGTCCTGAAGGCATTAAGTCGCTGTTTAAAAACTTTCCGAACTTCGTGCAAGATGCCACGCGCATTGCTGCATTCGGAAGCACCACGCACCTCGCCGCGAAAGAGCACAACCTTGTCGTAGATGTGACCGTGCCTTCGCCCAAATTTGTGTCGATGGCGCAGGCGCTCGAAGCCTACGTCGACGAAGTCAACAAGGGTAAGTAATGGCGGACCTGCGCTTCCCCCTTGAGGAGCGCTTGAAGTCGCGAACCTCCATCGGACTATTATTTAGCCGCAGCTCTCGAAGTGTTGCGGAATCTGGACTCCGCCTCGTATGGTGTCCAGCACCGGAACCCCTCGCACGTGGCGTTCAAGTGCTTGTGGCGGCTCCCAAAAAGCGGTTCAAGCACGCCGTGGTGCGCAACCGTGTGAAACGTTTGCTGCGCGAAGCATGGCGGATGGAACGCGGCACCCTTCCGGAAGAATGGCTCGCCGCACAAAGCCCCAAACTCATTGGACTAATCTATACGGGCGAGGCCGAGCCCACCCTCGTTGCCCTTCGTGCGACATTGCGGATTCTACTCGACCGCAGCAAGTGGTAGGCTAGCGCCAGGTTCCGTCCAAGCGACGCGGCAAACTGTGGTAGATTGCCGTAGCGACAAGAACGACGCCCATTGCTCGCTCGAGCATGGATTCCGTCAGCAGAATGAGTACAAGGGTCAGCGCCAGTGCCTGACCGCCCCGAGTCCATGTGGACCTGTGTGCGCAGTAGCCCATTCCGAGGGCCCAAATGGCAATTCCGAAGATTCCAATGCCAGCCCAAAGCTGCAGCACCTGATTGTGCACGTTAAGTTGGCGCTTGAGGCCAAATCGGTAGTTCCAGTCGGTGTAGACCTTCATAAGCTCGGGCTGGACCTGATCTGCGCCGACACCGCGCCAAATGTCTCGCTGTATGACCTGCCAGGCCGCCTTGGCCTGAACGGCACGCGTGTCCACAGATCCCGTGGCCCAGTAGGGGTCCGCCTTCGTCAGTTTGCCCAAGCTGCGCTCTGAGGGCACGAGGGCGACGGCAAGTACCAGTACGACCCCAAGTCCAAGAGCCCAGGGCATCCACCGCCGAACACCAGAGCGACCCGAGAACCACCACAGTCCGCCAAGGACGACGGCGCCGAGCGCCATGCGGCTTCCGGCAAGGACCGCGACCAAGGCAAACAACCCCAAAAGAAGCGGTCGAATGGCTCCGCGAAACCGCAAGTCTGTAGCCACCGATGCCCCCGCCAGGCCCAAATAGAGCGTGAGGTAGCTGTGCTGGTGCGCAAACTCAGCAAAATCCCGGTAAAACAGCGGTTCGAGGCTCTGGGCAGCCCACGCGAGGTAGGCACCGTGACCCAAGAGTCCGAGCGACAGTAGGATGCCGCCCGCGATCAACCCCTCGCTCCAGGCCCGATGCTGGCGGCGCAGGGCGAGTGGAACCCACAGCATCGGCATCCACCGCAGCGTCGTTTCAAGTGACGGAGCCGACGTCCACAGCGCACTTGCGGCCAATGCCGCGAAGCCCGACCACAGGGCGACATCTGCCGGCAGGGGCTTCCAGCGACCTCGCGATGCAACCAGCGAGAGCAGGGCGGCTGCGGCAAGTGCAACGCCCGTTCCGAGGTCCCACCACGGCATCAAAATGGCTGCCGCACGAACAAAATAGGAGATAATTTGACGCTCCACTGTACGAAAGGTAGCCTAAAGTCCGTTCGCTGCCAAGCGCGGAAGGCGCGGAGACAGCCCGGTAAGCACCTCATAACTAATGGTTCCGCAGGCAGAGGCCACGTCATCGAGGCGCACGTGGCGGCCCAAAAGTTCGACGCGGTCGCCCACCTTGAGGGGTACCCCGGTAGCGTCAACCATCAGCATGTCCATGCATACGCGGCCCACGATGGGCATAAACTGCCCGTGGGCAAACGTTTGACCCCGGCCGTTGCTCAGGGCACGCGGAATTCCGTCGGCATAACCAATCGGAAGCGTCGCAATCAGCCGGTCGTGGTCCGCAGCGTCAGTGGCCCCGTAGGACACCCCCTCGCCTGCCGGAACGCTTCGAATCTGGCTCACCGTCGTGGTGACGTGCACCACCGGCTGCAGCGCCGTAGCGTCCGCAGGGTCCAGTGAAGCCCCCATTAAGCCGATTCCGAGCCGAACCATACCACCTGCCGCCCAAGGGTGGCGGGCCACTGCCGCGGTATTGGCCATGTGGCGCCAAACCGTGGTGCCCAGCCCAGACTCTAGTGCGTCCGCAAAGCGCGTGAATTCGTCCCACTGCTGGCGCGTGAAGTCATCTTTGTCGGAATCTTCAGCCGCAGCAAAGTGGCTCAGGACCGAAGCTACGCGAACGCCGGGAATCGCGCGGACGGCGTCAGCCACCGCGCGGCCTTCGTTCGGTTCAAATCCAAGGCGGTGCATTCCCGTGTCCACCTTGATGTGCACGAGCACCTCACCCAGCGCGTCGGGGTGGCGCGCGTAGGCATCGGCAAATGCCCTCAAACGATCCCAACTAAAAATTTCAGGTTCAAGTCGGTAGCGCAGCATCAGGTCAAACGAGGGTTCGCCCGGGTTGAGCACCATAATGGGCGTGCGGATCCCCGCCTCGCGCAGTTCACGGCCCTCTTCAGGGTAGGCCACACCGAGGTAGTCCAGTCGGTGGCGCTCCAGTGCGCGTGCTACCGGAACCGCCCCAAGTCCGTAGGCGTTGGCCTTGAGCATCGCCATAATTCTGGTTCCTTGCGGAAGCATCGCACGGTAGTGGCGCAAGTTGGCCTCCATCGCGTCCACGTCAAGTTCGACCACACTGTCGTGCTGGCGCGCCAAGCGGGCCTCAAGGGCCACTTCAACGCCGTATCCTTTGAGCAGTACAGCTCCACCTTCACCGATTCCTGGGGCGGAATTTTGGGGTTGGCTGATGTGCAGTTCAATGCTTGGGAAGCGTGCAGCCCAACGCTGCACGGCACTCGTCCACCGTGCGGAATCTTTATCAAAGATGATCGCCGTCTTGGGGGACGCGGGTTCCTGGGCCAAGATTTCAAGGGCCTCAGTGGCCGAGGCTTCGTCGAGCGCGTAGCGGTCGACGAGCAGCGCGCCGCCGCCCCAGCGGGCGGCGCGCCGTTCAAGCCGCAGCGGTCCGCGCGGGCGGCTGTCAAAGTCGTGCGGGGTGCGGCCCAGAACGTAGCACGCCGCCAGCGCGAGCGCCGCGTTTGAACGCTCGGCCTCAGACTCCACCGGAACCAAAAAGCGCTGCCCATCCGGCCCGACCCATTGGCCCGCTTCGCTATGCAAAATCTCTGAGGGGAGCACATCGTGTACCCCGGGGCTCCACTGCCCCTCCGCCACCAGAAGCTGCTTCACCCCGCGAAAGAGCGACATCTTCTCGGCCAACTTGGCTTCGCGGCTCGCAAACCCCGCATCGTGGGCATCGCCAAGGCCGGTAAAAATTCCGTGGGTGGGATTCAACCACGAGGTGAATCGCGCCATGTCCCCGGCCTCAGAAATTCCGACCTCAATGACCCAGAGCGAAGCGTCCAGTGGGAACTGCAGCACCGATAAGGGCACGCCCAGCATAGAATTGTAGCTGCGCGGACTGCGCGCCACCGTGGGATCGCCAAGCAGGTGAGCCAATTGCTCTTTGACACTGGTTTTTCCGTTCGACCCCGTAATCGCCACTACCGGACCCCGGTACGCGGCACGGTGTGCCGCCGCCAGCCGGTAGAGGGCAGCCCACACATCATCGACCACAAGAGCATAAACACCTTGAACGCCATGCCGAGCCCAGCCTTGAGCAGTCACTACTGCCGCCACACATCCGCGTTCTTTGGCCTCAGCCAAGTGGCGGTGCCCGTCGCCCGAGGGCGTAGTTAGTGCCCAAAAAAGTGCCGGCTCCGTTTGGGTCGTCCGTGAATCCGTAGCCATTCGGCTCAACGCCAGATCGTGAACGGGCGCAACAGGTTCCGCCCCGATGAGGGCCGCAACATCTGAAAGGATCCATCGCGGAGCGGTCATTGTCTTACTCGCTCTTGCTACGGGCACGCACAAATTCAGACCGCGAAAGGGGTTCATAAGTGCGGCGGTCACCTAGCATCACTTGATTCGCGTCCCCGGTGAGGCGGTGCGAATAGTTCGCGAGCTCTCCGCTACGGACGCAGATGGCGTGCACCTTGGTCACAAACTCTGCAACAGCCATCAAATGAGGCATGGGGCCAAACGGAACCCCGTTGAAGTCCATGTCTAGTCCCGCCGCAACCACACGAGTTCCGCGGTCCGCGAGCGCGTTGGCCACAGCTACGATTCCGTCGTCAAAAAACTGCGCTTCGTCCAGACCGACCACGTCAGCACCCTCAGCCATCGCCAAAATCTCGTGCGCCGCAGCCACCGGACGGGCGTCCATGCGGCCCTCATCGTGCGTCACCACCGCATTCTCGGCATAGCGATTGTCGGTTAGCGGCTTGAAAACCATCACCTTAAGTTGTGCAATTTGGGCGCGCTTCAGCCGCCGAATCAACTCCTCGGTCTTACCCGAAAACATCGAGCCCGCAATCACTTCAATGTGTCCCGAACGGGGCGTGTGCTCTTGGAACATTTCGTACTTTTCCACTTCCGCTAAACTACGGCTTTCCACCATGAGCACCGCCCTTTCTTCAGCCCTTTCTGGCCTCGAAACCTCGCTTCAATCGAGCATCCCTTCGGACGCGGAACTTCGCCAGCTCGAAGCCCTCCTCATTCAAGCACACCAGGCCAAACTTCAAGCCTCTGTAGCCGCAGCTCACCAAGTCGCACACGCCGAGTTAGCCGCAGCCCAGCAGGCCGCAGCCGCACAGCTCGCCGCCGCCCACGCCGCCGCACAAGCTCAACTTGAAGCCCAATCTGCCGCAGCACAAACCGCGGCCGCCCAGCAAATATCTGCGGCCGTCTCAGCCCAAATTGACGCCATCACACCTGCAACCAGCAATCCGCAACCAGCAGCGATCGAGCAACCAGCAACCAGCAACCAGCAACCATCAGCGATCGAGCCACTAGCAACCAGTGACCAGCAGCCAGCAGCGATCGAGCCAGTAGCCAACCTTGCCAACCCAGCCAAGTCCGTCAACGCCCGCTACGCAAACCTCAACGCTGGCCTGAACGACCGACTTGCGTTTGTCAAGAGTCTCTTTGGTGGCGACGACCACGACTACCAGCGCGTGGTGGCCTACTTGGCTACCCTCGAATCCAAGGCTGAATGCGAAACCTTTATTCGCGAAGCCGTACAGCCTGAGTACGACTGGAGCAAGTGCCCCGACGTGGCCGACCGCTTCATGAACCTGGTCTACGCCCGCTTCGAATAGATGGGCAAACTGGTGCTGGTTCCGACCCCAATCGGAAACCTCGGCGACATCACCGACCGTGCCCGAACGGCACTGGTTGAGGCTGAAGTCGTGCTTGCCGAAGACACCCGAACCACAGGCAAATTGCTGAAATTGTTGGGCTTAGAAGCAAAACTTCGCGCCTACCACATGCACAATGAGCACGCGCAAGCCGATGGCATTGTGCGCATGATCGCTGACAGTTCTGGCCATGTGGCCCTCGCGAGCGACGCCGGAACTCCCGGTATCAGCGACCCTGGATTTTTACTCGTTCGCGCCTGCATCCAAGCTGGGGTTGTTGTTGAAGCGCTTCCAGGGCCTACTGCACTTATTCCGGCGCTTGTGGCGAGCGGGTTTCCGTGCGATCGATTTGTGTTTGAGGGCTTTGTTCCGCAAAAAAAGGGTCGCCAAACGCGAATCCAAAGCTGGCGCAGTGAGGCGCGCACCATCGTGGCCTACGAGTCGCCGCACCGACTGCGCAAACTTTTGGGCGAAGTGGTCGAATGGCTTGGCCCGGACCGCGGAATGTGCGTCGTTCGGGAACTCAGCAAGTTGCACGAAACCTACCACCGCGGAACCGCCGCAGAGCTCGCCGCATACTTTACCGACGTCGAACCACGGGGCGAACTCGTGGTTGTAGTTGAGGGGGCCAAATCCCCCGCTAAATCAGACGAAGAATGAGCGCTGCATCCCGCCGACACCGACCTTTTGGCCAGTGGAGCCCCGAACCCGGCCAACCCTGGGTGATTGCAGGTCCTTGTTCGGCAGAGTCCCTTGACCAAGTGCTTGAAACCGCACGTGCACTCAAGGCCGACGGGCGAACCCAGCTCTTTCGCGCCGGGGTGTGGAAGCCGCGAACCCGACCCGGAGCATTCGAAGGGGCCGGCTACAACGCTTTGGAATGGCTGCAGATAATGCGCGCCGAGGTGGGGCTTCCGTTTGTCATTGAGGTGGGCAACCCCCAGCACGTAGAGCGTGCTTTGGCCGCCAACGCCGACGCCGTCTGGGTCGGAGCGCGTACCACCGTCAACCCCTTTTACGTCCAAGAGATCGCCGAGGCACTCAAAGGAACTCAGATTCCGGTGCTCGTCAAAAACCCCATTCACGCCGACGTAGGCTTGTGGTTGGGTGCGCTCGAACGCCTGGATAAGATGGGGCTGAGCGACCTCGCTGCAGTCCACCGCGGATTTTTTGCGACGCATCCCGAGCCCTACCGAAACGACCCGCGCTGGGAACTCACCTTTGAACTTCGCCGACAGGTTCCGGACTTGCCTATTTTTTGCGATCCGAGCCACATCGCGGGACAACGCGACCTCGTGGAGTCCGTATCGCAAATCGCAATGGACCTCGCCCTGGACGGATTGATGATTGAAATTCATCCGCAGCCAGACGAAGCCCTGAGCGATGCCGCCCAGCAACTGACACCCGCTCGCTTTGCGGCCCTGCTCGACCGACTGGCCAACTACCTCGAAAAAGCAGACCCTTCAGCGGTCGCAGCCAGCTTGAGTTCCGACCGAGAGTCCCTTGACCGAATCGATGCCCAACTAGTCGAACTCATTCAGCACCGCCAAGAGATTGTGGAACGCCTGGCCCACCGCAAGCTTGAACTCGGAGCCAGTGTGTTTCAAATGGACCGGTGGCTCGACATGCTTGAGCAGCGCGAGGCTCAAGCGGCAGGAGTCGGGCTTGACCCGAAGTACGTAAAGGCCTTTTTTGAACTAGTCCACCGCTATTCGGTACAGCACCAGGCCGCCATCTACCAATCGCAACGCAGAGAAGAAGCATGAGTCACCCTCGCCGAAAGTGGTGGACACTTCCGCCCAAATCAGACCCCACAGCCGTAGCCGCGCTCGAACGTCAGGTTGACCGGCCCATGGCGGAACTGCTAGCACTACGCGGGTTCCGCGACCTTGACGAGGTACGCGATTGGATTCAAGGAACCGATCCCGACGAAGTCAACCCCCTGGACATGGCGGGCATGGCCGAGGCGTCCGAACGCCTGGCTGTGGCGCGAGCCCAGGGCGAGCTCGTGTTTCTATTTGGCGACTACGACGTCGACGGAACCACCGCCGTTTCGGTGGGTATGCTCGCACTGCGCGCAGGCGGATGGCGAAGCGAAGCCTACATTCCCGACCGCTACCGAGAGGGCTACGGGCTCTCGAAAGCAGGGATTGACCGGGCCGTGGAACTGGGCTCCAAAGTGCTCATCGCCCTCGACTGCGGGGTCAAAGCATTCGATGAAATCGACTACGCGGTGGCACAAGGCCTCGACGTGATTGTGGCAGACCACCACCAGCCCGAGGAACGCTTGCCCAACGCACTCGCAGTGCTCGACCCCCTTCGAAGCGACTGCAACTTTGGCCACACATATCTCTCAGGATGCGGAGTGGGCTTTATGCTGTGGCGCAGTGCCTACGGAGCGGCCGGATTGGATGCTTCAGAGCTCGACGCCCACCTGGACTTGCTTGCACTGAGTATTGCGGCAGATATGGTTCCGATGATTGGCCTCAACCGACGCTGGCTCATTCAGGGCATGGAACTCATCAACACGAAGCCCCGTCCCGCTTTGCAAGCACTTATTGGTGAGCGGCGCGGACCCGTCAGCGCCCGAGACCTCAGCTTCAGTGTCGCCCCCAAAATCAACGCCGCCGGCCGCATGGACCATGGGCTGCGCGCTGTGCAGCTGCTCACCGCAACCGACATGGGCCCAATCGAAAAGTACAGCCAAGACCTGCACGACCTCAACACGACCCGACGGAGCACCGAACGCCGCATGGTCGACGAAGCCCTTGAAATGGCCGAAGCCGTGGCAGACGACCTCGCCTTAGTGCTCTACCACCCCGACTGGCACAAGGGCATCGTGGGACTCATCGCGCAGCGGGTCGCCGAGCGGTTCTACCGACCCGTCGTAGCCTTTACCGAGCACGAAGGTGTGCTTTCAGGTAGCGCCCGCAGTGCACCTGGACTGGACTTGTACGCCGCACTAGACGACGCCAGCGCCCACCTCATTCAATTTGGTGGGCACAAAGCTGCCGCCGGAATGACCTGCATGCCCGAAAACCTCGACGAATTCAGAATCGCCATGAATGCTGCCGTGGACCGCCGCTGGCCCGAAGCCATGCGCCAACCGCAAATCTCGGTGGACGTGGTACTCCGCATCGACGAAGTCACTCCGCGCTTGCTGCAGCTTCAGGACCGACTCGAACCCTTCGGCGTGGGCAATCCAGCCCCTGTTTGGGGTGTTCGCGGCGTCGAACTCGCCTACACCAAAAAGGTGGGAGCCGAGGGTGAACACCTACAGGTTGAACTTTTTGACCCCTTTCGCCAGCGTTCACTGCGCGGAATCTACTTTCAATGGGGAGGCGACGCGGTTCCCGAAGGACTCGTCGACGCGGCATTTCAACTCTCGTGGAACGAGTACCGCGGCGAGCGCAGCGTACAAGCACGCCTCTTAGACCTGCAGCCGACCTCAGGACAGGCCTACCTTTGACCCATGGGAAAAGGCAAGCTTGAAAAGTTCGCCCAGTTGGACGCAATGCCGCACGTCGTCCAGCCGAGCAAAGAAGAGATTTTGGGTACATTCCGCCTGCGCGGTCAGTGGAAGTCCGATTTTTTTAAGTCCGACCGGCCCCTTGTCGTAGAACTCGGCTGCGGACGCGGCGAATACACCGTCGCACTCGCCCGACGCGAACCCGAAAAGAGCTACCTGGGTATCGACATTAAGGGAGCCCGAATCTGGAAAGGCGCTACAGAGGCCCAAACCGAAGGCCTGGCCCAAGTGGGCTTCTTGCGCACCCGCATCGAATGGCTTGAGCAGGCCTTTGCCCCGGGCGAAATCGACGAGCTCTGGATCACTTTTCCCGATCCGCAAATCAAGTTCCAGCGCACCAAGCACCGCATGGTCAACCCTGAATTCCTCGCCCGCTACCGCCGGCTGCTCAAACCCGGAGGCCTGCTGCATTTGAAAACCGACAGCGAATTCCTCCACGGCTACCTACACGGAATCCTTGAGCTCCAAGGTCACGAAGTACTTGAGACCTACCACGACGTCTACCGCCAACTCGAGCCCTACCCCGACCACGTAGCATTTGCCTGCCAGACCTACTACGAGCGGCTCTTTATGGACAAGGGCAAAACCATCACCTACCTAAAGTTTCGCTTCGCGTGACCGCCCCGGAATCGGACTTCTTTCAGCGAGTCTACGCGGTAGTCCGCACGATTCCGACCGGACGCGTCACCAGCTACGGAGCAATCGCCCGCTACCTCGGCAGCGCCGGCGGAGCCCGAACCGTCGGATACGCCATGAACGCGGCCCACAGCCTGCCTGACGTTCCCGCCCATCGGGTGGTGAACCGCCTCGGAATCCTCACGGGCAAGCACCACTTTGGCGGATTCACCGCCATGCAGCAGCAGCTCGAGGCCGAAGGGATCCGCGTCGAGGACGATCAAATTCAGGACTTTGCCCGCCACTTTTGGGATCCGGTAACCGAACTTTAGAATCGTGAACCGCGACGAAGCCCTGGCCTACGCCTCTGAACTGCCCCATGCCGAAGTGACGACTCCCTTTGGGCCCGACCACCTCGTGCTCAAGGTTGCGGGCAAGATGTTCGCCATCCTCCCGTTGGACGAGCCCGAGCCGGTGGGTATGGCGCTGAAGTTTCCGCCCGAGCAGCTCGACGACTTGCGCGCGGAGTACCCTTGCCTTGAGCGGGCGTCGCACATGAGCCCCGTCCACTGGAGTGCCGTGCGCCTCGACGGAAGCGCTCCCAACCGCATACTCGCCGCCTGGATTCGCCAGTCCTACAACCTCGTGGTCGCTGGACTACCCAAAAAAACCCAAGCCAACTACCCCACCCTATGAAAAACCGCATTGTCAACTACTTCATCCAAGGCCTGCTTTACACGACGCCCTTGGCACTTACCGCATACGTCCTCATCTGGGCACTCAGTTCCTTGGACTCCATCATTCCCTTTGACATTCCGGGGCTTGGGCTGCTGACGCTACTTGTTGGGGTGACCCTCGTCGGATTCTTGGGCAACTTCGCCGTCAAAACTCCACTTGTCAAGTTGGTGGATGGCTTGCTTGAAAAGGTTCCGCTCGTGAAACTCGTATATAGCTCGACCAAAGACGTCATGAAAAGCTTGACTGGTAAAAAGAAGGGATTCGAGAATGCCGTCTTGGTGCGCATGGCGCCCGACAGCGAGGTGCGCAAGGTTGGATTCGTGACCGACGACACGCTCCGAGAGCTTGGTAACGCGCCCGAAGGCTATGTTATGGTCTATGTTCCGCTGGCGTTGACCATAATGGGCGACATGTACGTGGTTCCGCCGAGCTACGTCGAGCCGCTGAACGGCAAAACCGGCGACATTATGAAGTACATCATCGCCGGAGGCGTTACCGGGCAGGGGTAGCCCGCAGCTTAACCCCGCCGCGCGCCCTGAACGCGGACCTTCCACTGGCCCTCAAGCATGCTCGAGAGCGCCGAATAGACCACGCTAAACGCTAGGGCCGACCAAAATCCGACCACGGTGAACCCGTCGACCCAATCGCTTGCAAGCAGCACTACTCCGGCGTTGATTACCAGCAAAAAGAGGCCAAATGTGACGACCGTAAGCGGAATCGTAAAGATGACCAGCAGCGGCTTGATCGTGGAGTTCAGCAGCGCGAGCACCACCGACAACCAAATTGCGGTGGTGAATTGATCCAAGTCCACTCCGGGCAGCAACCAAGCCGTCCCAAATGCCGCCAAAGTGCGGGCAATCAAACGTACACCCCATGAAGGGCGTTGGGTAGGAATATTCATACAAAAGGGTTCACAACGATCATACCACCCGCTGCAGCTCAGCCCTAAGAGCGTTGCGCATCGCTTGAATGTTCATAAACTCAGTCATTTTGGCCTGGCGCTCGGCCTCGTCTGTTAGGGCTCCCAACTCCACAATCAATTCTTTGATTCGGTCCTCTAAACGGTGTTCTTTAAAGCGCAAAAGACATTCGTGCACGTGGCTCGAGAGCTGCTCTTCTACAGCGCCTATGTAGATGCTCTTTCGGGACCAGTCTGCCAGTTGGTGGCGTTCGGTCAAGCACTCAGCTGCGGTTGCTGCCATTGACGGATCCTCGTGGCGCACAAAGTACTCAGGGCCCAAAATGCGTTCCTCAGCCTGCCATACTGCGAGCATTTCTGCAAACATTCTCTGGTAGGGCGGGTGGGCAAACTCCAGTTCGTCCCCGCTTACGTCGTCCAAAATGAGCGCTGCCGAGGCGTCTTCGTGCTCGAGTCCGTCCGGGCCCAACCATTTTATCCGCTCGCTGCCGTGCTGCAGCAGAACTTTTATCAAGGCTTCCTCGACTGCCAATGGGCGCGGAGCCTGCGGCCGCTGCACCTGCATTTCAGGCACATTCGGATCCTCGTACGGATCCCTTTCTGGCCTTCGCTGGCTCGCGTTCTTGAGCTCGACTCCGCGAATGCGCTCCATCTCGGCGTAGAGGCTGCGCTCCTCGATTCCGAGGCGCTGTGCACTGTCGCGCAGGTACACTTCGCGCAAAATCGCATTCGGAATCTTCGCCACCGACTGCACCACATCCCGAACCACTTCAGCACGGCGAATGGGGTCTTGGGCTTGGCCCTCGTCAGTCAGTGCTTCAACCTTAAACTGAATAAAGTCAACCTCGTGCTCGGTGAGGTAGGTATTGAGCGCTTCGGAATCCATCGACCGCGCAAGCGAGTCCGGGTCTTCACCGACCGGCAAGGGCACGGCCCTCACGTAAAGTCCTTCTTCGAGGAGCAGGTCAATTCCGCGAAACGATGCCCGGATTCCGGCCTTGTCACCGTCGTACAGGAGCGTAACGTGCTCGGTGAGGCGCTTAATCAGGCGGATTTGATCCAGCGTGAGCGCGGTTCCGCTCGATGAAACCACGTTGTGCACCCCGCCCTGGTGCATGCTGATCACGTCGGTGTAGCCCTCGACCAGGTACACTTTATTGGCGCGGCTGATCGACTGCTTGGCCTGAAAAAGGCCATAGAGAACCTGGGACTTGTGGTAAATCTCTGACTCAGGGCTGTTCAGGTACTTCGCCGTTTTGGCATCGCTGCGCAGCACGCGTCCGCCAAATCCGACCACGCGTCCGCTCAAGGAATGAATCGGAAACATGGCGCGTCCCCAGAATCGGTCGACCAAGTCCCCCGTCTCGCGCTTGATGCACAAGCCCGTAGCCTCCAAAAATTCGCTTTGGTAGCCCGCCTTCAGCGCGGCCTTTGCAAAGGTGTCGCGTCCCTCAAGGTGAAAGCCAAGTTCAAACTTCTTGATCGTCTCGTCGGTGAATCCTCGCTCGCGAACGTAGGCCAATCCCACGGCACGGCCGTGGTCGTCGTTCCACATCCACTCGCTAAACTGCTTGAGGGCGAATGCGTTGACCGAAAACATGCTCTCGCGTCGGTCGCGCACGGCGTCCTGCTCGGGAGTGGACTCTTCTTCTTCAATTTCAACATTGTACTTTTTGGCGAGCCAGCGAAGCGCATCGGGGTACGTCAGCTGTTCGTGCTCCATCAAAAACGTCACGACCGAGCCGCCCTTGCCCGACGAAAAGCATTTAAAAATGCCTTTGGACGGAACCACATAAAACGATGGCGTCTTCTCTTGCGTAAACGGACTAAGCCCCCGAAAGGAGCCTCCGCTGCGCTTCAGGGTCACAAATTCACCCACCACCTCCTCAATGCGCGCGGCATCGAGAATGCGATCAATAGTGGCTGGTGAAATGAGTCCCATAAACTTGAAGGTAGGAATTATTTGGCCCGCTGGCCCACAAAATCCACAAGAACATCAAGGGCTTGACGGGCCTCGCCGGCGGGGAACTCCGCCAAGATTCCACGTGCCTCACCGAGGTAGTGGTCCCTTCGTTCGCGGGCGTAGTCGAGGCCTCCGAGCGACGCCACATCGGTCATCAGAATGCGAATGCTCTCAGGGTCATTGGACTTTCGGCGCACAATGCGCATGAGTTCACGCTTTTTGGCAGAATCCGCACGCCGCAGCGCATAAATCAACGGAAGCGTCATTTTTTGCTCCCGCACGTCGATTCCCGAGGGCTTACCGCTCTGCCCGTAGGCCTGGTAGTCGAGCAAGTCGTCTTGAATTTGAAAGCCCATTCCCAGGGCGTTTCCAAAGGATTCCGCACGGCGCACATCTGCCTCATCGGCCCCGACCGAAGCGGCTCCCACGGCACAGCACGACGCCATCAGCGAAGCCGTCTTCTTTTGAATAATGTCGTAGTATACCGACTCATCAATGTCAAGCCGGCGCGCCTTCTCAATCTGAAGAAGCTCGCCCTCGCTCATGGCGCGCACCGCAGTGCTCACAATTTTAAGAAGGTCGTGGTCGCCTGATTCTACCGCGAGCAGTAGTACCCGAGAAAGCATGTAGTCGCCC
>JAURGG010000026.1 GCA_030833905.1 Schleiferiaceae bacterium | reverse complement strand
AAAAGAAGCGATGTGCAGTTGGCTGCTGTCGACCAGGTAGGCCATGACGTACGCGTCCTCACCCAATCGAGCTGCAGATGCCATTCGGTGGTGGCCGTCGGCAATATAGAGGCGCCCCATTTGAGCGAGGGCGGCCTGAACGGGTTCTGGAGCGGGAACCGCCCAAAGAGTGTGCACCGCGCCATCTGTCGTAGCGAAGTCGAGAAGGGGCTCGGTCGTCTGAACTTGTGCTGCGGTGGCAGCGAGCTCGGGCAGGGGAGGGTGCGTTAAAAGAACCGGTTCCGCATGGAATCCGACGGTTTCAAGGTAGCGTGCAAAGAGGGCCTCGCGGGCCTCTAAGGTGTGCTCGTGCTTGATGATGCGTCCCGAGCGGTAGTCCTCAAGCGAAACCAGTCCGAGGAAGCCCACAAAGGTGTGGCCCGACCACTGCTGGCGGTAGAGGTAGATGTGGAGCTCGGGGTCGGCGACGAGGGTTCCGTCTGCCAAAAAATCTTCAAAGCCCTTGCGTACCCCGCTGAACCGAGCGTCCTCGTGCGCTGAGCGCCGTTGGAGCACGTGCAGAAAGGAGTAGGGGTTGGTGCCGAGTTTGTGCGCTAGTTCCTCTTCGCTGTAGGTGACATACGACCGCGTGCTCACCAATCCGGCGAGCGCACGGGGCGGACGGACCGCGGCAAAGGGGGCAAAACGGGCCACCGTTTACGCGTTCGCGATGATGGTTTCGGCCAGCTCGGTGCTGATGCGGTCTTGAGCCTCTTCGGTGGCGGCTCCGATGTGCGGAGTCAGCGAAAGTTTTTCGTGCATGAGCAAGTTGACGTGGGGCGTGGGCTCGTTGGTGAAGACGTCGAGTGCGGCTCCGGCCAAGTGGCCGTTGTCGAGTGCGTTGAGCAGGGCTTCTTCGTTGACGACTCCGCCGCGGGCGGCGTTGACCAAAAAGGCTCCCTTTTTCATCTGGGCAAGTTCGGCAGCGCCGAGGACTTCGGATTTGCCGGCGATGTGAATGCTTACGGCATCCGAAGTGGCCAGCAATTCGCTCATGCTGAGCATAGTGGCTGAAGTGCTGAGCTTCTGGCCGTCGGCAAACGAAACCTCAAAGCTTCCGTCGGTGACAAAGGGGTCGTGGGCGACAACCTTCATTCCGAGTCCATAGCCTTGGCGGGCTACGGCGCGGCCGATGCGACCAAAACCAATGATTCCCAAGGTTTTGCCCCGAAGTTCGAGGCCTTTTCCGTAGGCCTTTTTCAGTCCATCAAACTTGGCTTCGCCTTCGAGGGGCATCATGCGGTTACTGTCGGGCAAGAAGCGCAAGAGACCGCTGAGGTGCGCAAAAACCAGTTCAGCCACGCTCTCAGAGCTTGCTGCGGGCGTGTTGAATACGTTGATTCCCTTGCTCTTCGCGTAGTCGACGTCGATGTTGTCCATGCCGACCCCGCCACGGCCAATCATCTTGAGTCCTAGACAAGCGTCGATGAGGGCGGCGCGGGCCGTGGTGGCCGAACGCACAAGCAAAACATCTACCTTTTCGGAATTGATGAAATCCGCGAGCTGCTCTTGGGCAACTTTAGTCGTCAGTACGGTATGGCCGGCGGCCTCGAGTTTAGCTTGTCCTGAGGCTGCGATGCCGTCGTTGGCGAGTACGATCATGAGAAAGAGATTAAAAAATGATTAGGCGCGGCGTTCGACTTCGCGCATTACTTCAACAAGGGCGTCGACACTCGATTGTTCGAGAGCGTTGTACATCGAGGCTCGGTAGCCACCCACGCTGCGGTGTCCGGCCAGTCCTACCAAACCTGCCTCTTTCGCCAGGGCATCGAAGGTGTCTTTGTGGGCCGCTTCGTCGTGCAAGAGAAAGCAGGCGTTCATTGGCGAGCGGTCTTCGGTTGCGGCGGTTCCGACAAAAAGAGGGTTGCGGTCAATCTCACCGTAGAGTGCGGCGGCGCGGGCGTTGGCACGGCGCTCCATTTCGGGCAGGCCGCCTTGGGCGTCCATCCAGCGCAGTGTCAGCAGGCTTACATACAGCGAAAAAACGGGCGGAGTATTGTACATCGACTCGCCCTTGATGTGCGTGGGGTAGTCAAACATGGTCGGAATGTACCGACCTGATTTGCCAAGGATGTCCTTGCGCACGACCACCAACGTGGCGCCGGCGGGGCCGAGGTTTTTCTGGGCTCCGGCGTAGATGAGGTCAAATGCGGAGTAGTCCATTTGGCGGCTGAAAATGTCGGACGACATGTCGCAGACCATTAAACTGTCGGTCTTGGTGAAAGCCTTCATTTGGGTTCCGTAGATCGTGTTGTTCGACGTGTAGTGCACGTAGTCCAATCCGCTCGGAATCGCGAATCCCTTGGGTATGTAGCTGAAGTTGCGGTCCTTGCTCGAAGCGAGTTCAAGGGCTTGCCCGGGGGCGAGCTTGTTGGCCTCTTCGAGGGCTTTGGTGGCCCAGGTTCCGGTATTGAGGTAGCCGGCGCGGCCGCTCGACGTCAGGAGGTTGAACGGAAGCATCGCGAACTGGCTGCTCGCACCACCTTGGAGAAAGAGCACGGCGTAGTCGTCGCCAAGTCCGAGGGTCTTCAGTACCCGCTGTTGGGCCTCTTCCATTACGGCCACGACCTTCTTGTCGCGGTGGCTGATTTCGAGTAGCGAAAGCCCCATTCCTTCGAATTCGCGAACCGCGGCTGCGGCGCCTTCAAAAACTTCGGGAGCCAAAATGCAGGGTCCGGCCGTAAAGTTGTGCTTTTTCATGGGTGCAAAGGTATGGGGCTTAGGTTAGGGTAAGGTTTCAAAACGCCATTTTCCGTCGCGAAAAATGAGTCGATTTTGCACGGCCGTCGGGCCGTAGTAGCGGTACTGCCCCTTGGGGGCGTCGCGGATGGGGGCGACTTCGTCGATCACGATCACTCCGGGCTTCTCAGGGCGGACGGTGGCGGTGGCCATCGGGCCGTAGCGCAGCACCAGTCGCTCGGGTGCCTTTTTAAACGTTTCGTCGTTGAACTTCTTCACGGCGAACACGCGGGCGCCAAACACCAAGCGGCTTCGGGTCGGAATCACGGGCTCAATGCCCTTTTCTTGCACCCCGTTGAGGTGCGGCCTGAACCAAAGCGACATGTAGTAGGTCTTGCGGCGGTAGCGCGCCGAGGTAATTCGGTACACGATGGCTTCGGGCCATTGGCCCTCGGTCAGCGGAACCCAAAGCTTGCCTTTTGCACCGTCGGAACGGCCTGCGATGCCGCGGTAGGCGTAGCTCCCGTCGTTGAGTGGGGCATTCAGGGTGATAATGGTGATTTGCCCGTCGGGGCTCTCGGTGCGCAACGCATTTTCTGGCAGCGGAACCGCCTTGGCCGCCGGGTTGGCGCGAAGGCTTCGAAGGGTCTGCACAACCAATGAGTCCAGTGCCGCAATGCGCGGGGCGTCGTTGAGATCTCGGTTGCGCGACACGGCAACCAGTGAATCGATTTCGGGCGACTGGGCCCACGAATTCCCTGTTCCGGCGACTAGCGCAATCAGAATCAGGGCTACGTGGCGCATCAATCCAGGTGCAGGAAGGATTTTTTTGCCTCGAGCTCCTCGCGCGACTCAACGTGGTCCTCATCGGGAACACAGCAGTCCACGGGGCAAACCTCGGCGCACTGGGGCGTTTCGTGGAACCCTACACACTCGGTGCACTTGTCGGTCACAATGTAGTAGAAGTCGAAGCTCACGGGCTCTTGGGCCGTGGCCGCATCGGTCTTCACGCCGCTTTTGCTCACGAGTCCGCCGTTGAGTTTGGTTCCGTCGGCAAAGCGCCACTCCATACCACCTTCATAGATCGCGTTGTTGGGGCATTCTGCCTCACACGCACCGCAGTTAATGCACTCGTCGGTAATCTTAATGGCCATAGTCGAAGCGTACTTTTGTGGCGGCAAAGATACGCCCTTTTTTCTGCACCGATGTTTGATTCCGCCCTGCTCCGCACTCGTTTTTTGGTCCTAGAACGCCTCGGTTCAGAGCTGCGCAGCATGGCTGCGGATCCCGACCTTTTGGCACGGACCTCTGTACGAAATCCGTGGTTTGCCCCCGACTTCACGGCGGATGCACTCAGCGCCTGGGCCGACGCCCTGACGCGCGAGTCGCTCGACGCGTGGATTTCGATGTGGCCATTGGGCGGAACCGCTTCGCGGACCGTCGGAATGGTGGGCGCGGGAAACCTTCCGCTGGTCGCCCTGCACGACCTGATTTGTGGATACGTTGCGGGCCACCGGGTTCGCTTCAAGCCCTCATCTGACGACCCCATTTTGACCGCCGAGGTGCTTCGCCGGCTGAAGTCACTTGACCCCGAGGCCGACGTCGAGGTCGTGGATCGCCTCAACGGTGTTGAGGCCCTAATCGCCACCGGTGGAGACCAGGCCGTCGCCCATTTTGACCAGTATTTTTCGACCATTCCGCGCATTTTGCGTGGAGCGCGCACTTCGGCAGCGGTGGTTCCGGCCGACGCTACCGACGCCGAGCTCGATGCCCTTTCAGACGACCTCTTTCGCTACTTTGGCCGCGGGTGCCGCAGCGTCACCCACCTCGCCCTAGAGCGCGGATTTGACGTGCAGCGCCTCTTTGCCTCGTGGATGAAGTGGAGCCGAATCGCAGAGCACGCCCGCTACGGATCAAACTACGACTACCACCGCGCACTCTTTATGCTCAACCGCGAGCCCTTTCTCGAAAACAATTGGGTGGTGCTGCGCGAACACGAGGCGCTCAAGCCGCCCCTTTCGGTTGTTCATGCCACCTGGCACAGCGATGCTGCTGCCGCGGAATCTTGGTTGGACGCACAATCGGACCAACTGCAAACGGTGGTGGCTCGCGGGCGAACGCCCTTTGGCCAAAGCCAGTTTCCCACCCTCTGGGACTATGCAGACGGGTTCGATACGCCGACTTTTTTAGTGGGCTTGGGCGAGTAGGGCCTCGAGTAACTCTGTCAGTTTGGGAATCTCTCGGCTTCGCAGCGTCCATATTATGTGAGGATCGATGCCAAAGTATTCGTGAATCAACCGATTGCTCTTTGGTGTAGGTGGTGATTTTTTGGGACGCGAGAACCATGTCTTCAAGCAAGAGACGGGGCGCTCGCTTGGACATCGATAAGGTCGTCTTGAATGGCGTCCAGGTACTTTGGGGCAATGCCGCCCAACGATACAAGGTCTACTTTTCGGCCAAGAAGTTGCTCGAGGTGGTTTCCTAATTCTAAGAATTCGACACCGACGGGCCGCGAAAAAGAAACCAATAGGTCTACGTCGCTTGATAGGTCATCCTCTTCTCGAGCAACGGATCCAAAAAGCCCCATGTAATCCAATGAAAAGTCTCGTTCAAAGGAATCTTTGTGCCGTCGTAACAGGTCAAGGATGCGCGCGCGTTGGCTCATGGTTCAAAGTTAGCAATCCTTTTGAAAACAGCCGTTTACAACGTTTCTAAAGCGCCCGCGTCGGCAGGGCTTGGCCGCAGCTGCCCGAGTGCGTCAACCGGAACGGCGTTGGTGGCGTTGGGCCAGCCGATTCCGAGGGCAGGCGAGCCCAATTTGAGTCGGTAGTCGAAATTGCTTGATGCCTCGAACTGTGGATTCACATTGAACACGCAGCCCTCGAAGCGCGCGGGGTCGTTGACGTCGTAGAGGGCTGGATCGGGGAAGCGGTTCAGCTTGAGCAGCGAGCCTTCAAAGCGGTAGTTGAATGCGGCTTGGGGTCCGAAACCAAAGCCAACTTCGGACTCTTGGCTTCCGTCTACGATGCAGTTGCGCAGGTCGGCCTGCAGCAGGGCGCGGTAGCGAAAGGTGCTGGTTCCGTCGTCGTAGCGGTTGAAGAGCCCAATAGATGGGGTCGCGCGGGGCCCGGGAAAGGAGTTGGCAAACGTGCAGTGGTCTGCCTCAACGCGTCCGCCCAAGGTGTAGAGGTTGTAGAGGCCGGAGTTGGCCACGACAGTGTTCGCGAGGCGGATTCGGCCAAAACCGCTGTAGATGGCGGCACGGCTGAAGTCGGTAATGCGGCTGTCGCGCACCCAAAGGTTGTGGGGCTCGCCGTCGGCCACGCTGTCGCAGCGAATCCCGAGGGTTCCGTTGCGGATCCAGGCGTTGCGTATGTCGGCCTGGGCGCCGCGCTGCAGAAAGATTCCGCCCAGCACGCCACCCCATTGGCCGGCGATGTTGCGGTAAAAGGGTTCGAGGCGGTCGCCCTGAAGCACCGCAGGTTCGTCGTAGGATCCGGCCCCGGCGGCGTCGACCCGAAGGGTTCCGCCCGAAGTCACCCAAAGGCCAGAGCCGCTGTGAAAGTGGACCTGCGCACCCGCCAAAATGTCAAGGGTGGCCCCGCTGTCGACCACCGCGTAGCCGTAGACGACGTGCGGCTTGTCGTCGCTCCAGACCTCGTTGGCACCCAAAATCACGTAGGGAATGAGGATGTCGGGGTAGGGTTCGGGCTGCGGAATCGTCAGGACGCGGTTGGGGTAGTGAAAGTGCGCGTCCCAGGCGAGCGCCACGAGGTAAATGTTTTGGGCAAAGCTGCCTTGTTCGACGCGCAGGGAGTCCTCCCAGAGCATCTCGCCGTCGCCGCGGGGCGCAGTGGTTTCGACAAAAATCCAAATGCTGTCGCGGGCCGGAATCACCACGTTTTCGAGTTCGGGTCCGGGCTGGCCGTTGGCGTTGAAGCGAAAGGGGGACTCGGTTCCGCGTCCAAGGCTAAGCCGGCTGAGGTTGATGTCGTAGGCGCTGGGGTTGACAAGGCGGACGCTGCGCGTGGAGCTACCGACTGTGGCAAACACGGTGTCGAGGTAGACCGTGTCCTGACTGCGCACAAGTGTCACCGGTTCGGGTGCGAACCGGTACTCGGGCCGGCACGACGCGAGGGCGAGCAGGGCGAGAATGAGTGCGGTGGCGAGTGACCTGAGTGGCTTTATCAACATGTTGGCTGTGCTGGCTGCAAAGGTCGTACCGAGGGCGTAGTTTTGTGGTTCGGAATCCGAGCGCGAAATTTGCCGTTCAATGTACAACTTCGGTCGAAAGTATTTCGTACATTTGCCGTCCGCAAAAAATGGGGATCGGGCCAAACCTCGGTCCAAAATAACGAAGCGATGAAAGACAACCTCCACCCTACCAACTACCGCGTGTGTGCTTTTAAAGACATGGGCACCGGTGATATTACGTTGATTCGCAGCTGCGCCAATGCCAAAGAGACCCTCGAGGTTGACGGCGTGGCCTACCCACTTGTAAAGATGGAAGTGTCGAGCTACTCGCACCCATTTTACACGGGCAAGCAAAAGCTTCTCGATACGGCGGGCCGTGTGGACAAGTTCCGCAACCGCTACGCGAAATTCTCGAAGTAAGCCGCTACCTTCGTGGGGATGCACTACATCTTCCACGACCGCGGCGAGCGCGAGACGCTCAAGCCCCTTTCTTGGACCCGGCCTGTGGCCGACCTGCGCGTTGGTGTAACTACCCTTCGTGAAAAATGGTCGCTGCGCAGCCCGGGTTCAACGTTTTCGTACCATTCGGCCGCCTACCTGGCCGGTAGTTTTAATCTGAGTCAGCCCGAAGGCGATGCCGTGCGCCACGTGCGCGGGTGCCTGGTTGCCACCGATGCCCTTGTGGACGCCGTCTCTTCGCTTCGTCCCGGCCAGCAGCTTGTCGACGCTAAGGGCGAATGGCTGGCGAGCCATGGCGCCGATGCCACTGAAAATGTGGTGTTTGCCGATTTAGCGCTTTTGATGCGCCGCCCGTTCGATCTTTTTTCGGCTAACGCCGTGGTCCTAGAGTCCGATTTTGACCTTTTGACGGCGGGACGCAGTTCGGCTCCGCTGAGCAGTACCAACACCCTGATCGGCGACCGAATTTTTGCCGAAGAAGGTGCGGTGGCCGAGGCCAGCGTGCTCAACAGCCGGACCGGAGCCATCTACCTGGCCGCGGGCAGCGAGATCATGGAGGGCAGCCTCGTACGCGGCGCACTCGCCCTGGGCGAGGGTTCGCAACTCAAGCTCGGATCAAAAATCTACGGCGCCACGACCATTGGACCCGGCAGCAAAGTCGGAGGCGAGGTGAACAACGCCGTCCTTTGGGGCAACAGCAACAAGGGCCACGACGGCTTTCTCGGCAACGCCGTGCTCGGTGAGTGGTGCAACTTGGGGGCTGACACCAACAACTCCAACCTCAAGAACGACTACAGCGAGGTCAAGCTTTGGAGCTACCCCAGCGGTCGTTTTGAACCCACTGGCCTGCAGTTTTGCGGATTGGTAATGGGCGACCACAGCAAGGCTGGAATCAACAGCATGTTCAACACCGGTACCGTGGTGGGCGTCGCATGCAACATTTTTGGCGCGGGCTTTCCTCGAAACTTTATTCCGGACTTCTCGTGGGGTGGTCCGCAGGGAATGACCGAGTACCGCCTTGACAAGGCTCTCGCCACGACCGAGCGGGTGCTCGCACGCCGCGGTCGGCCATTGGATGCTGCCACGACCGACATTTTGTCCGAAATTTTTGCGCAAACGTCACACCTTCGCGGTGGCACGGCCATTGCCCAATAGTCGGCCCATGGAAGTAACCCGCTTTTCACTCCTGTCTGAGGACACGGACCTTATTCCGCTCATTACCAACGAAGAGGACAACTCGGTTCCCGAGGCTGACCTTGCTCCTGAATTGGCCCTGCTGCCGCTGCGCAACACGGTGCAGTTTCCGGGGGTGGTCAGCCCGATTACCGCCGGGCGCGACAAGTCCATTCGCCTGATCCAGGAGTCCCAAAAGGGCAAAAAGCTCTTTGGGGTCGTGGCCCAACGCAACGCTGATACTGAAACGCCAACGGCTGACGACCTGCATCCGGTCGGAACCTTGGTGCAAATGGTCAAGTCCTTTCGCATGCCGGATGGAAACATCACCGCCATTTTGCAGGGCAAGCGCCGCTTTCGCATTCTTGAGCTCCTGACCGACGAGCCCTACCACCGTGCGCGGGTGGAGTACTTGGACGAGGCGGTTCCGGCCGAGGGCGATACCGAATTCACGGCGCTCATGTCGACGATTCGCGAGCTTTCACTCGAGATCATTCAAGAGAGCCCCAATATTCCGACCGAGGCCCAGATTGCGGTCAAAAACATCGAATCCGACACGTTTTTGCTGCATTTTATTGCGAGCAACACCAACCTCGACGTCGACGCCAAGCAGCTCTTGCTCGAAGAGGACGACCTTAAAAAGCGCGCCCAGCAGGTGCTCAAGCACTTGAGCCAAGAAAAGCACTTACTCGAGGTCAAAAACGACATCGCCAACAAGGTGCGCGTCGAGTTCGACCAGCAGCAGCGCGAGTACTTTCTGCAGCAGCAAATGCGCACCATTCAAGAGGAATTGGGCGGAAACAGTTTTGAAGCCGAATTCGAGGCGTTTAGGCAGCGTGCCGCCGAAAAGAACTGGTCGGCTGAAGCGGCCCAGCAGTTTGAAAAGGAGCTGGCACGCCTGCAGCGCATGAATCCACAGGTCCCAGACTTTGGAATCCAGCGTAACTACCTCGAGCTCATGCTCGACCTGCCGTGGAACCATGTGGTCAAAGACCGCCACGACCTCAAAAAGGCGCGCAAAATCCTTGACCGCGACCACTTTGGACTTGAAAAAGTCAAAGAGCGCATCCTTGAACACCTTGCAGTGCTTGCGCTTAAGGGTGACCTTAAGAGTCCGATTTTGTGCCTCTACGGGCCTCCTGGGGTGGGCAAGACATCACTTGGGCGCTCTGTGGCTGAGGCACTTGGACGCCCCTACGTACGCATGTCGCTGGGCGGAATGCGCGACGAGGCCGAAATCCGCGGCCACCGCAAAACCTACATCGGAGCCATGCCAGGCCGCATTCTGCAGCAAATCAAAAAGGCGGGCGCGTCCAACCCGGTGCTGGTGCTCGACGAAATTGATAAGCTCGGCATGGGCGTTCAAGGTGACCCCTCGAGTGCGCTTCTTGAAGTACTGGATCCCGAGCAAAACCATGCGTTTCACGACCACTTTCTCGAGATGGGCTACGACCTGTCCAAGGTTTTGTTTATCGCTACGGCAAACAACTTGGGCGGAATCCAGCATGCCCTTCGCGACCGAATGGAACTCATCGAGGTCACCGGGTATACCCGCGAAGAGAAGGTCAAGATTGCACAAAACCACTTGATGCCCAAGCAGCTGCGCGAGCATGGACTTGAGCCCAAGGCGATCAAGCTTGAGGCCGCCACCGCGTCGGCCCTAATCGAGGGCTACACCCGTGAATCAGGCGTACGCAGACTCGACCAGCAACTCGCCAAGCTCGCCCGAAAGGCTGCGTTGGCACGTGCCGAGGGCAAGGACTTTCCGTCCAAACCGACTGCCGCGGACCTAACTGAGATTATGGGCGTGGCGCGCTTCCGAAAAGACGACTACGCCAACGAAGGCGTGGCGGGTGTGGCCACGGGCCTCGCCTGGACCCCAGTGGGCGGCGACATTTTGTACCTCGAATCCACGATTGCCCCTGGGTCGGGCCGCATGAGCATCACCGGAAACCTCGGCGACGTCATGAAGGAGTCCGCCACCCTAGCGCTGACCTTTCTCAAGGCCAATGCGGCGGAATTCGGTCTGGAACCCGAGCACTTCAGCCAGTACGACATTCACCTTCACGTGCCTGAGGGCGCGGTGCCCAAGGACGGTCCTTCGGCCGGAATCGCGCTCCTGACCGCCCTGACCTCGCTCTACACGCAGCGCCGCGTGCGCAACGCGCTGGCACTGAGTGGCGAAATTACGTTGCGCGGCAAGGTGCTTCCGGTGGGCGGAATCCGTGAAAAACTTCTCGCCGCCAAGCGTGCCGGAATCAAAACCGTACTGCTCTGCGCCGACAACGAACGCGACGTCCGAGAGATACCCGAGGTCTACCTCAAAGGGCTCGAGGTGCGCTACGTTAAAACGATGCGCGAGGTACTTGAGTACTCCGTAACCGATAAAAAGGTGAAGAACGCCAAAGTCCTGAGCGTGCGCAAACCTGCCGCCACGGCTACGGATGCGGCAATTCCGGCCAAAGCGTAACTTGCTAGGGTGAGAAGAGGCCTGTTGCTCGTGGTCCTGGCGGCTCCCCTGGTGGGAGTGGCGCAAAACCTTGCATGGTCTTCGATGAACACGGCGGGTCCTGCCCGCTGGACGGCCTTGGCCGGAGCAGCTTGGGCCTACCCCATGGATGCGGGAGTGTCCACCTTTAATCCCTCGCTCGCCGCAGGCTTGGATCGGCGTCAGGCGGTGCTCAGCACGGGCTCGCTTCCGAGTGGTTTGCGTTTGGGGCATATGAGTGCGGCCGGTTCCGCCAAAAAATGGCACTGGGCCGTCGGAGTCGACTACCTCAACTCAGGCCGCATGCCGGAGACCAACGAACTCGGCGGAATCGTGGGCGAATTTAGGTTTCAGGAATCCCGGCCGCGCGCAACCGTCGCACGGGCACTTGAGCTCAAGGGCGACCGCCAAATCCTCGTCGGAGCCACGGCGCGCTGGACCCTTCAGACGGCCTCGAACTTCGTAGCCCAGGCGCTGAGTACCGACCTCGGAGCCACCTATGTGGGAGACAGCGGACGCTTCCATGCAGCCCTTGTACTTCAGCACGCCGGAATCAGCCTTGACCCATTGGGTGCGACTCCCGAGCCGCTACCTACCGCAGTGCACGCGGCGATCAGCCGTAAGTTCCGCTACGCCCCCTTTCGCATACACATTGCCGCCCGCGACCTGCAGCGCTGGAATTTGGCCGGATACGAACCCCTTCGCGAAGTGCGCGACCCGTTGACGGGTGCGGTGACGTACAACACTCCATCCTTCACCAACCTCGCCCTCAGGCACGTGGCCACTGCCGTCGAAGCTGAACTGGGCGGGCGACTCCGCCTTCAAATCGGATACGACTTTCGGCGCCAGCTCGAAATGCAGCTACCCACCCGTCGAACGAATGCCGGACTGAGTTTTGGTTTTGGCCTCAAAGCGGGCAAGAGCCAGTTTCAGTGGTCCCAGGCCGTCTACCACGTTGCGGGCCGATTCACCCAATTTTCCTACACTCGGAACCTATGAACACCCTCCGCATCGCCGTGGACGGCTACGCCTCAACCGGAAAGTCGACGCTCGCCAAGCGCCTCGCATCTGCCCTTGGCTACCTGTACATTGACACCGGAGCCATGTACCGCATGGTCGCCCTGTTCGCCATTCGCAATTCGTGGGCTTCTCCCGACGGAATCAATGCCGTCGCCATCAACGCCTCGCTCGACCAAATTCACCTCGGATTCGCGCGCGACGCGCAGGGGCGGAACCGGGCCATCCTCAACGGCGAAGACGTCGAAGACGCCATTCGGAGCATGGACGTCAGCCGTGTCGTGAGCGCCGTATCCTCGCTAGTGCCGGTGCGCCGCCGCCTGGTGGCCCAGCAGCAGGCCATGGGCCGCAGCCACAGCGTCGTCATGGACGGCCGCGACATCGGAACCGTGGTCTTTCCCGACGCCGAACTCAAACTCTTTGTAACCGCCGACGCCGACGTGCGCGCCCAGCGTCGCTTTGCTGAAATGGACGCCGCCAACCCCGGCAGCGTATCCTTCGAAGAAGTCAAAGCCAACCTGCTTCAGCGCGACAAAGAAGACCGCGAGCGCCTCGACAGCCCACTACTTCTCGCCGACGACGCTATCGTACTCGACAACTCAAAGGTCACTCCGGACGAACTGTTTGACCAGGCTATGCAGCTGGTTAGCAAGGTTGGCAAGGTTAGCTCGTAGGTTACCTGTAGCTGGTTTCTGGTTTCTTGTTCGGTGAAGCGGTGGTTGCCCAAGCGTCGAACTCTAGAAACAAGAAACGAGAAACAGATGGAGGCGTGAAGCGCCCCAACTCGTTCGGTTATAACCGGATTTTACTTTTTTACAAAATTCTTGAAACAGATAACGTTCACGATTTCAATTACTTAATCGAGAATTCCGTGTAGAAAATTGCCGCGAAGCAGCTCTAGCCGCGAAGCGGCCTTAGCGCGCAGCGCACAAAGCCAACGAGCTAACCTGGCTAGCGGATTAGTTGCTCCGCAAGCGCGCAATCACGGTTTCGCCTCCGTTCGGCTTGTCGCCAATTTTACAGAGGACTTCGGCGTCGAGCGGAAGGAATATGTCGACACGCGATCCGAAACGAATGAAACCGACGTCTTCGCCCACGGAAACGGGTTGACCGGGCTTGACGTAGACCGCGATACGGCGGGCGACAGCTCCTGCGATTTGACGGATCATGACCTCGCCGTGGTTGAGCGTTTCAAAGACGAGGGTTGTGCGCTCGTTTTCAGTGCTTGACTTAGGGTGCCACGCGACGAGGTACTTGCCTTTGTGGTACTTGGCAAACACGGTGCGGCCACTTACCGGGGCGCGGTTGACGTGCACGTTGAGGGGCGACATAAAAATGCTGATCTGCTTGCGCTTGCCCTGAAAGTACTCGGGCTCTTCAGCTTCTTCAATGACCACCACGGTTCCGTCGGCGGGAGCGATGACGTCTCCGGCCTCGGCGACGGTGGTGCGGGTCGGATTTCGAAAGAACTGTAGCACTAGGCCGAGAAGGATGAGGGCAAGTACGAGGTAGGCGGATACGGCCCAATCGGGGGCGCCCAACTGGGTCAGAAGTACGTACGGAACGGCCAGGATGAGGAGGCTGACGAAAATGGTTTTGGTTCCTTCGCGGTGAAGCATATCGAAATGGTTAAAATGTTTGGAACGCTAAGAGGACGAGGACCAGCGTGATGCTCGAGAGCAAGTAGCTGTCGAGGCGGTCAAGGAATCCGCCGTGCCCCGGCAAAAAGACTCCAGAGTCCTTGACTCCGGACTGGCGCTTGAAGTAGGATCCGATGAGGTCGCCGATGGGGGCGGTGGTGGCAACGACTACGGCAAGCACGACCGTAAGTTTAAGCGACACGTCCAGGGCGAGGTGAAAGAGGCCGTAGGCGGTTCCGACGGTAAAAAGGATGCCGGTGATCAAGCCCTCCCAGGTCTTTTTGGGCGACAGTACCGGAGCCATGGGGGTGCGGCCAAAAAGGCGTCCGCCCACATAGGCCATGGAATCCGAGAGCCAGATGAGAATGAACACCGCGAGTATGGATTGCCCGCCGCCGACGCCCCACAGCCATCCTGTGGCAAGTGCGCTGGCGAAGGTGTAGAGGAGTCCGGCCGAACGCTGGCGCGGGTTCAAATTGGGCATTCGAATGAGCTCGACAGCTACGCCCAGTAAAAGCAAAAAGAGTAGGGCGGGCGTCCAGGGCAGTCCGATGCACAAGAACGCGACGACCAGGGCGTATACGAGGCCCCAGAGGCTGCGCTGCATCATAGGTCGGTGAATAGGTGGTCTTCGACGAGAAAGAAGTAGAGCTCGCGACCTTTGTTGGGGTCGACTTTGGCTTGTAGGACCGCCTCGTCGCGCTTGCCTTTGAGCGTGATGATGCTCAGGGGGCGCTGTTCGCGGTGGTACTTGTTGATGGCGGACATTCCGTCCGAAAGGCTGTTCACAACCTGCGACACACGCGCCACTACTAGGTGGATCGCGGGGAGTTGTGCGAACTTCAGGCCTTGTGTTTGGGCGTCGGTGATCATGATTCCGCCGGTTTGGGCCACCGCAGCGTGGCAGGTGGTAGCCATGGCATCGGCCTCAAGTGGGTTGTCGTAGATCACCTGGAGTCCTGCTTGGGCAAACCAAGCGTGCAGCGACTTCTCGGGAACAAAAAACTGAGATTGACCCGTTTCGGCGCCTACCGCTTTGAGGTTTTCGACGACTTCGTCGGCACTGCCGCAGTAAAGAAAGAGTCCGGCACTTTGGGTAAACCTGCGCACAAAGGCTAAGTCCACGGGATCGGTGATGCCCGCATAGATTTTTTGCGGCTCAGAAGCCTCATCCCCAGCGGATTGGGGTGAACCACTGAGTACGGTAAGAAATTTTCCGATCCAACCCGCCATACAGGGGCGAAAATTACGGATAAATTATACGCAATCCACCGAATGCCTTAGGCATTTTTTGCCTCGTCGCTTGGAGCCTGCGGCTCTTCGTTCTTGGCTTCTGGTTCCTGGATCGGAGCCTGCGGCTCGTCGTTGCTGGCTTGTGGTTCCCGGGCAGGAGCCTGCGGCTCGTCGTTGCTCGCAACTGGTTCCTGGATCGGAGCCTCTGGCGTCTCGATGCTGGCTTCGGTCTTGGATCCAGAAAGCGCGGCAAGGCGCTCTTCGCGGCTCATCCAAGGGCGTTCTCCAAAAATGGCAACGAGGTTGTCGCGAAAGATGACCTCTTTGGTTAGCAGTTCTTTGGCTAAGGTTTCGAGCTTGTCGCGGTTGTCGCGAAGCAGTTCCTTGGCTCGCTCGTACTGACCTTCGATGAGCTTGCTGATTTCTTCGTCAATCACCTCAGCGGTGCGCTCTGAATAGGGCTTCTCAAATTGGTATTCGTTCTGACCTGAAGAGTCGTAGTAGGTAATGTTTCCGATGCGGTCGTTGAGACCGTATACTGAAACCATGGCGCGAGCCTGCTTCGTGACCTTTTCGAGGTCGCTCAAGGCTCCGGTGGTGATGCGGCCAAAGATGACCTCTTCGGCGGCACGTCCGCCCATCGTGGCACACATCTCGTCGAGCATTTGGTCTTTAGAGGTCAGTTGGCGCTCTTCAGGTAGGTACCATGCAGCACCCAGCGAACGTCCGCGCGGAACAATCGTCACCTTGACCAAGGGGGATGCGTGCTCGAGTAGCCAGCTCACGGTGGCGTGGCCCGACTCGTGGTAGGCAATGATTTCTTTCTCTTCGGGAGTAATGAATTTAGACTTCTTTTCGAGGCCGCCGACGATGCGGTCCACGGCGTCCAAAAAGTCTTGCTTCTCGATGACCTTCTTGTTTTTGCGCGCGGCCACCAAGGCGGCCTCATTGCACACGTTGGCAATGTCAGCTCCGCTAAACCCGGGCGTTTGGCGCGCGAGAAACTCGACGTCGACGTCTTCGCCAAGCTTGAGTGGGCGAAGGTGAACCTGAAAAATTTCGATGCGCTCAGAAACCTCAGGAAGGTCCACATAAATGATGCGGTCAAAGCGTCCGGCACGCATGAGGGCGCGATCCAAAATGTCGGCGCGGTTCGTGGCGCCCATGACGATTACGTGTTCGTTGGTTCCGAATCCGTCCATCTCGGTAAGGAGCTGGTTGAGCGTGTTTTCGCGCTCGTCGTTGCCTCCGCTGAACGCATTGCGGCCGCGGGCACGTCCGATGGCGTCGATTTCGTCAATAAAGATGATGCTCGGCGACTTTTCTTTGGCCTGCTTGAAGAGGTCGCGCACACGGCTGGCTCCGACACCCACAAACATTTCGACGAAGTCGGAACCGCTCAGTGAAAAGAACGGAACCTTTGCCTCGCCGGCTACAGCCTTGGCGAGCAGGGTCTTACCGGTTCCCGGAGGCCCACTCAAGAGCACGCCCTTGGGGATTTTGCCACCGAGGTCGGTGTATTTTTTGGGATTCTTCAAGAAGTCTACGACTTCGAGGACTTCGTCTTTGGCTCCGTCGAGGCCAGCGACGTCCTTGAACGTGGTTTTGACGGCGTTGTCGGCGTCAAACATTTGCGCACGGCTCTTGCCAATGTTAAAAATTTGTCCGCCGGGGCCGCCCGCACCGCCACCGCCCATGCGGCGCAAGAGGAAGAACCACAGTGCGGCAAAGAGCAAAATTGGAACCAGCCATGCAAGTGCCTCGCCCCAGTAGTTGGGTTCGTCCTTGTACTCTACGCTGACTTCGCCAAGGTTGGGATTCTGGGCGTAAAAACGCTCCATTGCGCGGTCAAACGATTCCGCAGGCATTTCAAACACGTAGTGCGGACCCTGATTGGGCGCGTCGCCAATCGACGTTTTGGCCAATTCTTCGTACTCTTTGACGGCCGCCAGCGTGTCGGCCTTGATGAAGACGTACACTTCTTTGCTGTTGACCACCTTGACGCGATCGACGTGGCCGCGCTGAATGCGAGTGCTCAGCTCGTTGAAGTTCGAGGGCTCGGTTTGGGTTCCGAACTGGCTTTGCGCAAACTGAAGCCCGAGCAGTCCGACAAAGACCGCGATGTAAATCCAGCTAAAGTTGAATTTGGGGAGACCGCCTTTGGGTGATTGACCCGATTGAGGGGCCTTGTTCTTTTTACTCATCAGTAGTTAAACAGCTTCAACGAGGTATTGTTGCGGAAGCGCTACCGAGGGAGCGTCTGCCCACAATCCTTCAAGATCATAGAATGCGCGGGCTTCGCGCTGAAAAAGGTGCACTACTGTCGACACGTAGTCCATCAGAACCCATTCGGACTGCTGTGCGCCCTCGACGTGCCAAGGCTTGTCGTTGGCTTCCTCGCGGACGCGTTTGTGCACGGCGTCTGCCATAGCGTTGACCTGGGTGGTGGATTGCGCCTCAGCGACAATAAAAAAGTCGCACACGGCGTTGTCGAGCCCGCGAAGGTCGAGTAGTACGAGGTTTTCGCCCTTGATGTCGCTCACGCCTTCGATGGCGCTGCGTACAATCTGGGGAAGTTCAGCAAACGTTGCAGTCATTCGGTAAAATTACCCGCGGTTTAGCACAATTTGGGTGCCAATTTCGCAACATGGCGGAATTGCCGCCGAATTCGCCGCATTTTTGCAGAATGCTGCCCGCAGGAAGTCCCATTAAGCACATCAATTTCAGCGAGTTGCCCTCAACGCAGGCGTGGGCGCATGCGAATTCCGACCAATGGAATCCAGACGGATGGACTGCCATAACGGCAGGTGCGCAGACTCAGGGACGTGGCAGTGGAGGAACCCAATGGACGGACATTCCCCGCTCAAGCCTGCTGATGACCCTTGTGAGTCCCGCGCTTCAGTGGACCGCGTCCTATGTATTTGTGCGCCACGCCCAGGCCTCGCTTACCGTGGCAGAATGGCTTGAAGCTCGCGGGTATGCCGTGCAGCTTAAATGGCCGAACGACCTCTACCTCAATGGATTGAAGCTTGGCGGATTCCTTACCGAAGCCTACTGGCACGGGGGCACGTGCACGCGCTGGTTCCTCGGAATCGGCATCAACGTGACGCAGGCGCCGCAGGGCTGCGCCTGGCTACCGGGCCTTGAACTGGACGGAATGGCCGAAGAATTAGCCTCGCATTTGGCTTCGCTCCTAGAGTCTCCCGTCGGATCTGATGTATTGGATCGCTACACCTCAAAGCTACTGGGCTGGCGACAACTCAATCGCTTTCGCGACCGCGCTACGGGCGAAACCTTTTCCGCGACGCCCAAATTCCTTTCACCGGACGGCCGCCTCGGAATCCAACTTGAGCACGGAAGCGTGCGCTGGGTCGGGCACAAGGAATTGGAATGGCTGGTTGGCGAGGGTGGCTGAGATTGGCTCGTTGGCAAGATTGGCTGAGATTGGCTCGTTGGCTGAGATTGGCTCGTTGGCTCGTTGGCAAGATTGGCTCGTTGGCTCGTTTGTATCTAGTTTCTTGTAGTCCCACGGGTAGGAACTAGGAGCGAGCAGCCCAAGGCGCCGCAGGGGCGAACCAGAAACGATTAACGAGTAACAGCATGCGCCGCGAAGCGGCCGTAGCTGCGAAGCAGCCCTAGCCCCAACGGGGCCCTAGCCCCAACGGGGCCTCAGCCCCAACGGGGCCCTAGCCCCAGCGGGGCCCTAGCGCGAGCGCCGAAGGCGCGAGCGCCACTAAATCTTTGCGTCACTCCACCCCTTGGGGTCGAGGCGCCAGCCCGAGAGGGCTTCGAGTTCGGGTTGGGTCAAGGTTCCGCGCGACTGGGCAGCCTTGAGGAGGTGGTCGTAGTCGCTCAAGGTGCGGAGCTTGCAGTCTGTGGCCGTGAAGGCTTCGCTGGCCGCGGGAAAGCCGTAGGTGAAGATGGCGGCCATTCCGAGGACATGGGCACCAGCGTCACGAAGGGCGTCGACGGCTTGGAGCGAGGATTTGCCTGTGGAGATAAGGTCTTCGATGACGACTACGCGGGCATTTTTGGGCAGTTCGCCTTCGATAAGGTTTTGGCGGCCGTGCTCTTTGGGTGCGGAACGGACGTAGACCATCGGGAGGTCAAGTTCTTGAGCGACGAGTGCGGCCAGGGCGATGGCTCCGGTGGCAACGCCTGCGATGACATCTACTGCGGGGTACTGGTCCCGAATGAGTGAGGCCATTTGCTCGCGCAGGTAGGTACGAACGCGCGGATGCGACAGCGTGACCCGGTTGTCGCAGTAAATGGGAGACTTCAGCCCCGAGGCCCAGGTGAAGGGTTCGTCGGGACGCAGTGAAACGGCTTTAATTTGCAGTAAGAGTCCGGCCAATGTTTCGGCCGACGTAGCTTCAAAAATCATGGTGCAAAAGTACAGCGAGCAACCCGTCACTGCGGCGGGCGGATGGGTAGAAAATTCGTACGGAGAGGTTCTATGGATCCACCGTTTGGGTCAGTGGGACCTTCCGAAGGGTAAGTTAGAGCCCGGCGAGGCCATCGAGGACTGCGCGGTGCGCGAGGTCGAAGAGGAGTGCGGAATTGCTGGAATCACCTTGGGTTCAAAGCTTTGTGAGACGGTCCACCGCTATGAGATGAAGGGCGTAGCCTACGTGAAGACGACGCACTGGTTTCGAATGAAGGTGGACGGAAGGCCCGATTTGACGCCCCAGACCGAAGAGGGAATCGAAGAGGTGCGGTGGATGGCAGAGGACCAGTGGATCGAGGCT
>JAURGG010000025.1 GCA_030833905.1 Schleiferiaceae bacterium | reverse complement strand
CGATCCGTTTGCCTGGGCGCAGTTTTTTGAATCTTTAAAAAAACGCTAAGGTTTGAGCTTGCTCGCGACGGCGCTGCTCGCTGCGGCCCTCAACGACACCATTAAGCGCGGAACCCAGCTCCAAGAAGCTACGGTGACCGGCGAACGGGTGCGCACCGAGACGAGCCAAATTCGGCTCAAGTCCGGAACGCTGGCAGGACTCGGAACACCCACCGGGTCGGTAGAGTCGCTGCTGCGTACGCTCCCCGGGGTCGTGGCAAGCGACGAGCTGAGTAGCCAGTACAGTGTGCGCGGCGGAACCTACGACGAGAACCTTGTGTACGTGAACGGATTTGAGTTGTACCGGCCCCAGCTCGCTCGCTCTGGGCAGCAGGAGGGGTTGAGCGTGCTCAATCCCGACTTAGTCTCGTCGCTCACGTTTACTGCCGGCGGATTTCATGCGGAGCTCGGCGACAAACTTTCGTCGGCACTCGAAGTCAACTACGGGCGAAGCGATTCGTCAAAGGCTCGCGTGCGCCTGGGCGGATTCTCGGGCGGAGCCACGCTGTGGCACGGAAACCTCGGGGTCAGCCTGCGCTACCGAAGCAACGTACTCTTTGCCCGCACGGGCGACGTCTCGGGAGACTTTCGCGCCGATTCACGCGATGCCCAAATCGTCTGGAGCGGCCGCCATGGGGCCTGGCGCCACGAATTCTTGGGAATTGCGCAGTCCAACGGATTCAGATTAGCTCCTTCGAGTCGAACCACTGAGTTTGGCACCGTAACCCAGGTTTTGCGCCTTCAGGTAGCGATGGCCGGTACTGAGTACTATGGCTTCCAAAATGCCTTCGCTGGCTGGCGCACCCGACGAGCCCTCGGGCAACGAAGCGTACTTGATGCAGAAGCCAGCTGGTCTCAAGCCCTTGAAAAGGAGCACTCAGATATTGAGTCTGCATACCGCTTGGGCGATGTCAATACCAACATGGGGTCAGACCAATTCGGCGAAATCAGCTATCTGCGCGGCAGCGGAGGCTTTCAGCGCTACGCGAGAAACGACTTGTGGGTCCGCGAGTTCCACACCGCACTGCGCGGCAACCACATGATCAGCGAGTCTGCCCAGCTGCACTGGACGGTCGGTCAGCGCGTTCAGTTCGCGCAGGATCGGGTTTCGGAATGGATCAACTTGGATTCCGCCGGGTACAGCCTCAACCACCAACCCACCCTTGTGGTGATCGGCCCCAACGACACGTCGTACGTGCCCGACAGCACACTCGAACTGTATTCTGTGCTGCAGAGCCAAGGCGAACTGCGCAACATCAAGCACTGGCTTTCGTCCACCTGGAGCCAGCAGTGGGTCGGCCCCGCCTACAGCGTACAGCTTCGGGCAGGTCAGCGACTCATTCGCGACAGCCGCTCGGGCGAATGGCGCTGGAGCCCACGCGCCTCACTGTCAGTCGGTCCAACGGGCGGAGGTTCGTGGCTGGCCTACCTCAACGCGGGCAGCTACGCGCAGACCGCGAGCGTGCGCGAGCTCCGCAATTGGACGGCCAACGGACTTGAAACCGACGCCCGCATGCAGCACGCTTGGCACCTCATCGCCGGCACCAAGCGCTACGGAACCCGCCTCGGTCGTCCCTGGATGTACCAAGTCGAGGCCTACCTCAAGTACCAGGACCGCGCATTCGCCTTTGAGCAGGACGGAATGCGCATTCGCTACCTCGGAACCGATCCCGGTCTCGCCGTGATTTACGGCCTGGACCAGCAGCTGCATAGCACGTGGGTGGGCGACGCGGAATCGTGGATTTCGCTCTCGCTCTTTCGGGCCCGCGAGCGCTTTGACGACGTGTGGCAGCGGCGCGGAACCGACTACCGATTCGCCTTCAGCATGAGGGTCGAGGACCACCTCCCCGGCCAGCCGCAAAACCGTGTGTACCTGGTTACCAATGTCACAGGCGGGTTCCCGTTCGGCCTGCCGCTTGAGAACCCGAAGCCGTTTAAGGCTCCGCCCTACCGCCGCATGGATTTGGGATTTGAGCGCGTGCTGCCGACTTGGCGCGGAATCCAGCCACGACTCGCCCTCGAGGTCTACAACCTCCTCGAAATCCGCAACACCGCCAGTTATTTTTGGGTCATGGACATCAGTACTGCGAGCTACTACGCGGTTCCCAACTACTTGACCAATCGATTGATTAACATCAGCCTTCGCGCTGATTTATAGAGTTTTACCGTGCGCGTCGTCGACCAACTTCCCCACCCTACGTTTCGGATTCAGTTGTTTCACTTTGGGTCGAACTACCTCGTGGAGATCGAGGCCGGCCCCATGAAGCAGACGTACCGCTACCCGACCGACCGCTTCCCCAGCCCCACGGCCGTATGGGCCACGGTGACTCCTGAATTTCTCGACCGCGTTCGCGTCCACTTCAACAGCATGTACCAGGATTGGATGGTCACGTGGCCGCCCAAAGAATAGAATCTATAAAAAAAGGGAAGCCCGCGGGAGAAAACTACCCTATACACCTGGCGAACCGAAATCCGCCAACCTCCCGCGGGCTCTTTTAAAACCGCAAAGGTTTTGAAAAGTTTACGCGGCGGTAAAATTTTTCATCGTGTGGACGATCCGACCGAGCGCCTCATCGAGCTCGGCATCAGTGAGTACCAAAGGCGGAGCAAACCGAATGATGTTCCCATGGGTCGGCTTTGCAAGCACGCCCGCCTTGGCCATGGCAACACAGAGGTCCCAAGCCACGTGCGAATCTTCAGAAGTATTGATGACTACTGCGTTGAGCAACCCTCGGCCGCGAACCTGAGCGACAAGCGGGTGGCTGCCTAATTCGCGCGCCAAAGTGTCCCTAAAATGCGCTCCCTGGCGGCGCGCGCGCTGCATGAGCTGCTCATCTTCAACTACCTGCAGGGCTACTTGAGCGACGCGCGCCGCGATGGGATTGCCCCCAAACGTGGAACCGTGCTGGCCAGGCTTAATGGTCAGCATGATTTCGTCGTCGGCCAAAACTGCAGAAATCGGGTACACCCCTCCCGAAAGGGCCTTACCTAAAATGAGCACGTCGGCGCGCACGTAGGTCTGGGGATCGCGCTCGCAGCGACCTGCGGCGCAGCTGCAGGTTCCGCACGTGGCCAACCACGCGCCCGTACGTCCAATGCCAGTCTGGATTTCGTCGGCCATAAACAGTACGTTCGCCGCCCTGCATAGGGCCGCAGCACCAGCAATATAGCCGTCTAACGGGACGTACACGCCGGCCTCGCCCTGGATCGGCTCCACAAGAAATGCCGCCACGTTGGGATTGGTCAGCGCCTGGTCGAGGGCTGCGAGGTCGTCGTACGGAATAATCTGAAAACCAGGCATCGCCGGGCCAAACCCAGCGTAGGAATCTGGGTCGCTCGAAAAGGACACGATGGTCGAGGTGCGGCCGTGAAAATTTTGGCTCGCCACGAGAATGACGGCTTGGTCGTTGGCCACGCCCTTTACGTCGTAGGCCCAGCGGCGGGCGAGCTTGAGGGCGGTTTCGACGGCTTCGGCTCCGGAATTCATCGCGAGCACTTTGTCGTAGCCAAATCGAGTGGCCATTGCCTCCTCCATCGCGCCCAGCTGGTCGTTGTAAAAAGCGCGCGAAGTCAGTGCGAGCGTGCGCGCCTGGTCCACGAGCGCACCCACAATACGCGGATGGCTATGTCCCTGGTTCACCGCACTGTATGCGCTTAAAAAGTCAAAGTATCGATTGCCTTCGACGTCCCAAACATACGGTCCCTCACCGCGCTGAAGTACTACAGGCAGCGGATGGTAGTTGTGGGCTCCGTAGCGGTCTTCTTGGGCAATGTACTCGTGAGGCTTCATGGGTCAAGGATTTACCCAAAGATAGCGCCCTACCTTTGCGCAGTGATTCTCGAAAACATTCAAATTGATCGCGCCGGTGGGCGTGGCGTAGCCGTCGGCAAGACCTCAGATGGCAAAACAGTACTAGTGCGCGGAGCCGCTCCAGGCGACGTCGTCGACGTTCGCGTCGTAAAGCGCCACAAAAACTTCTTTGAGGGCCGCGTCGATCGGGTGGTTTCAGCCTCGCCACTCCGCGTTGCTCCATCGTGTGCCCACACTGAGTCCTGCGGCGGATGTCCTTGGCAGCACCTCGGCTACCCTAGTCAGGCGGAATTCAAAGCGAGTGAAGTCGAGGAGCAACTCGTTCGCGTAGGCGGAGTGCCCCGCGACGGTGTGGTGTGGAATCCATTCATTTCAGCCCCCGTCCCCTTTCGCTACCGCAACAAAACCGAGTTCAGCTTCACCTTTAACCGCTGGAAGACCCGCGGAGAGATGGACGCCAATCCAGATTCCGAGCACGAACCCGGACTCGGATTCCACGTTCCCGGATTCTGGGACAAAATCTTGGACGTTCAGGACTGCCACTTGATTCCGGACTACGGAAACGAGATTCGCAACGCCCTTCGCGACGAAGCCATTGCGCTGGGACTGAGTTTTTGGCAGCCGCGCGCCAAAGTGGGCGCGCTCCGCACCGCCATGCTCCGCAGCAACCAATCGGGAGACTGGATGCTCATCATTCAGTGGGGCGAGCACCCTGGAGCCGACGGATTTACCCTGATGCACCGCATGGCGGAGCGCTTCGACCGCCTGGTGAGCCTGTACTGGGGCCTGAACGAAAAGGTCAATGATTCAATGTACGACGTTGACCTTCACCTCTTTCACGGGATTGAAGCCCTTGAGGAGACCATGGAATCCGCCATCGAAGGCGGCCGCGCACTCAAGTTTTTGATCAGCCCCAAGTCGTTCTACCAAACCAACCCGAAGCAGGCGCATCGCCTTTATTCTGAGGCACTTCGCGCCGCCGGGCTGACAGGTGGCGAGACGGTCTACGACCTGTACACTGGCACCGGAACCATTGCCCTCTTCATGGCCCAAGTCGCCGGCAAAGTCGTGGGAGTTGAAAGCGTCCGTGAGGCAGTCGATGCCGCGTTCCGGAACGCGGAACGCAACGGCATCTCCAACGCAACGTTTGAAGCGGGCGACATGCGCCGCATTTTCACTCCAGAATTCGTCGAGCGCCACGGGCAACCCGACGTCGTAGTTGTGGACCCACCCCGCGAAGGAATGCACCCCGCCGTAGTCTCAGAACTCGCTCGAATCGCAGCACCCAAGCTGGTCTATGTTTCGTGCAACCCCTCTACCCAAGCCCGAGACATTCAAATGCTTTCGGAGGCCTACGAGGTGGTCAGCGTTCAGGGTGTAGACATGTTTCCGCAAACGTTTCACGTGGAATCCGTGGTACTGCTGCGCGCAAAGTCTCCCGAGAACCATTAATTTTAAGTCATGGGAGAACGCACACTCATCCTTGACGACGCCCGAATGGCGCGGACGGTCGAACGCATGGCTTGGCAAATTCTCGAACGCCACCGCGAAGGTGAGCGCTTGGTACTGGCCGGAATCCGAAATTCCGGATACGCCCTTGCGGAGCGGATTGCAGTGCACCTCAAGCCCCATGTGACCGCTGAACTTATTAGTATCGAAGTAAATAAACGCGAGCCGTCTCTTGAAGACACCCGAGCTTCAGTTGCGCCTTCACAACTCGAAGGCGTTCACTTGGTCGTAGTCGACGACGTACTCAATTCGGGGGCCACCCTCCTCTACGCCGTCGCTCACTTTATGACAGCTCCAATGGGTCGAATTACGACTGCAGTACTCGTGGACCGCAACCACAAGCGCTACCCAGTAAAGGCCGACATCAAAGGACTTTCACTCAGCACGGGACTTCACGAACGCGTTGAGGTAGACTGGTCGGCACCGAGCGCGACTTATTTGGTCTGAATAAGTTCGGCAAGCATCGCGACTACTTGGTCGCTCGAGTTTTTATCTACGGCAATTTTATGCGCAGCCTTTTGGTAAAATAGCAAGCGTTCAAAGAGGTGCTTTGCGATAAACTCCGCAAGGTCTTCGTCTGCCACACCGCTCAGTAAGGGGCGCTTTGTTCCCCGAGCTCGACTCGCTGCAAGGCGCTCGTGCAACCAACCCACCGAAGCAGACAGGTAAATGGTGTGCCCGTGCTCCACCATCCAGTCGGCATTGTCGTAGTAGCAGGGCGTTCCGCCACCGCACGACAGAACTCCCTCAAAATTTTGGTGCTCAACAAGCAGTTGGCGCTCAAGTTTTCGAAAGGCCAACTCGCCTCGCTGCTGCATGAACTCGGGAATTGTCATACCGGATTCTTGAGTAATTATATGGTCTAAATCCTTGAATTCCAGGTTTAGCTTGCGTGCTACAGCCCGGCCCAGACTCGACTTTCCTGAGCCCATGTAGCCCCACAAATACCATGTTTTCATACCTCTGCACAAATCTACGTTGGGGCCTTTGGTTTTTGAGCATTTGAACTATATTTGCAGCCTCGTTTACGAGACGACTCGATAGCTCAGCTGGTAGAGCAATACACTTTTAATGTATGGGTCCTGGGTTCGAATCCCAGTCGAGTCACGAAACGTTCTTCCTTTAAAAAGTGTAGCCCTGGTGGTGAAATTGGTAGACACGCCATCTTGAGGGGGTGGTGAGCTATGCTCGTGCTGGTTCGAGTCCAGTCCAGGGCACTTTTTTTTGGTCCGTATTTTGCGGTGAACAACTTCATGAAACTTTTCGGGTTAATCCTTCTCGCAGTGGGCCTTGTGCCCATTGCTTCATGCCAAAGCACCCCTAAGAATATGAAGCCTGAGAACTTTAGCATCTCCAAGTCCGAAGAGCAATGGAAGTCCGAACTGACCCCTGAGCAGTTTCGCGTACTCCGTCAAAAAGGCACCGAATACCCTGGCAGCGGGGTGTACGACCAGCATTTTAAACCAGGCCACTACACGTGTGCCGGCTGCGGAGCTAAGCTCTTCGTGAGCGACCGCAAGTTTGACGCCCACTGCGGATGGCCCAGTTTTGACGCGCAAAGCGAAGATTCAAACGTCATAGAGCACGTCGACTACAGCCACGGAATGGTGCGTACCGAAATCCTCTGCAAGCAGTGCGGCGGTCATTTGGGCCATGTGTTTCACGACGGTCCGACCCAAACTGGACTTCGCTACTGCGTCAACAGCGCGTCACTCAATTTTGAGGATGCCAAAAAATGATCAGACAACCTTTAATGCACCGTTCGCATCCTAAGGTTATGAACATTTATGCCACCTCCATTTTGGCCGCCGGCCTCACTGTCGCCAGCTGCGACGATGCTGTTTTTTGCACTGAAGAATTCCGCAGCGTCGGTTTTACTTGGACCGGAACCGAGATGCCTGAGCGCACCACCGTGGTCAATTCACGCACAGGTGATACTATTCGACTGCTGAGTAGCCCCTTCGAGCAATTTGTGCCCATCATAGACGACGGATCAATGAGTCAATTGAGTTTCGAAGGGGACAGCCTCAATGTTAAAGTGTTTAACACCCAAGACTCTTTAATCGCAACTGCTTGGTATGTAGTGGGTAAGGATGAATGCCATATTATTTTCAAGTCTGGCCCCGAATTCCTCCCGTAGGAATTTGGAAGATTGTGAATCCTTATTATATTTGCACTCCCCATTGGGGCGCATAGCTCAGCTGGTTCAGAGCATCTGCCTTACAAGCAGAGGGTCCGCGGTTCGAATCCGTGTGCGCCCACACCAAAAGCCGTCTCACAAGACGGCTTTTTTTATTCCCATCATGGCCTCACACCACAAAAAAAAGGGCCCCGATGGGGCCCTTTGTGCTTGGTTTGGCGGGTGTGGCGCCTAATTACTTAGAAACCGTGTAACCCTGAGATTCGAGCCACTGAATGCGGGCATCGATTTCAACTTGAGCACGCTTTGCGATTTCTTTCTCGCAAGAGATGATCAAACCTTCCAATTCTTCAATTTCAAATTTGCCCAAGAATTGATTGCGGAAAACCGTCTTCAAAGTCTTGTTACCATTTTGATTTTCACGGAAGTGCTGAACGAGTTGAGATGGAGTCATAATTATAGAATTATTTGGTTAATTGAACCGGGTCAAATATAGCAGAAATCATACCAAAATCCATGTATGAATTAATTTAATAATTCAGAATCTTATCAAGCGCCTTAATAAGGCGATCCTGTGGCAAAAAACCCTTCTCTAACTCGGCCGCAAATGGAATCGGTATATCTGCACTTGAAACCACCGAAATTGGTGCATCAAGCGAGGTAAAGCAGCGCTGCTGAAGTTCTGCGGCAATCGAACTACCCACACTTCCTAAAAAAGTATCTTCTTGAACGACGAGGCAACGTCCCGTTTTGCGCACCGAATGCTCCAATGTTTCCCAATCAATGGGGCGCAGTGATACGATGTCCACAAGCTCTACCGAAACCCCGGGGTGTTCGAGCATCCAAGACTGCACCCAGTGCACTGCCCACCCGTATGCAAGGACTGTGAGGTCAGTGCCAGGCTGAACGACTACGGCTTTATCAAGCGGAATACTGTAGTATTCTGCAGCCACCTCTCCTTCAAGTGATCGGTACAAGTTTTTGTGCTCAAAAAACAGTACGGGATTGGGGTCCTCAAATGCACGAAGCAATAGGCCCTTAGCCTGCGCAGGATTTGATGGGTACACCACCTTGAGTCCAGGCACACGGGCAAACCATGCCTCGGTGGATTGGCTGTGAAAGGGTCCTGCCACGACACCAGCGCCCGTAGGCATGCGAATCACGAGGTCGGCGCGCTGCCCCCATCGGTAGTGCAGCTTTGCCGCCTGGTTGCAGATTTGGGTCATGGCCTCGGTAACGAAGTCGCTGAACTGCATTTCAACCATTGCTTTGAACCCTTCGACAGAGAGTCCCACTCCTGCTCCAACGATTGCAGACTCGCACAGCGGAGTGTTTCGAACGCGCTGAACTCCGAAGCGGTCGACAAAGCCGTCGGTCGCCTTAAAAACGCCTCCGTACTCTGCAATATCCTGACCCATGAGCACGAGGTTTTCGTGGCGTTCCATCGCCTGTTCCATGCCTTCTTTGATCGCGTCAATTAATCGAATTTTGCGGTCAGACGCAGGCGGAAGGTCGTGAGTTGGCGCATCGGCAACAGCCGCGTAGACGTCGGTCAACTCGACACGCTCGTCGTACTGCGGCTTGGGTTCGTCAAGTGCCGTGTTCAGCGACTCTAGGACGTAGGCAGCGAGCTCTTCTTCAAGTGCTTTGAGTTCAGATTCGGTGGCGGAACCCGAAGCGAGTACCTCGCTTCGGTAGCGCAGAACTGGATCTTTCGATTGCCACGATTCGATCAAGCCTTCGGGATAGTACTTGGTTCCCGAAGCCTCTTCGTGGCCCCGCATTCGAAAGGTCACGCACTCGAGCAAAATGGGGCGGGGATTCTGCCGAATTGAATTCGTCAATTCTTTGGTGGTTTCAAGAACGAGACCGAGGTCGTTTCCATCGATTGAATGGGACTCGATTCCGTAGGCAGGACCTTTGACTGCAAACGAATCAAAGACAAACTGTTCGCGCGATGGAGTTGAAAGCCCCCACTGGTTGTTTTCAACGACAATGAGCACGGGTAAATTCCATACGGCCGCAACATTACTTGCTTCGTGAAAATCTCCTTCTGAGGCGCCGCCATCACCGGTGTAAACCAGCACGCATTTTCCTTCGCCGCGAAGGTTCCGCGCGAGGGCCAAACCGTCGGCAACTCCGAGCTGGGCTCCGAGGTGCGAAATCATGCCAAAAATTTTGTGTTCTGGAGTTCCGAAGTGAAAGGATCGGTCGCGACCCTTGGTATAGCCAGTGGAACGGCCCTGAAACTGGGCGAACAACTTGACTAAGGGCAGGTTCCGCGCTGTAAATACGCCCAAGTTGCGGTGCATGGTGCAAATCCATTCGTCGTCGTGCATGGCGAGGGCGGTTCCGACGCTAACCGCTTCTTGGCCATAGCTCGAAAACCACTTTGAGATGCGGCCCTGGCGAAGGGCGATGAGCATGCGTTCTTCAATGGCACGGGGCAAAAAGAGGGAACGGTAGAGTTCGAGGCTAGGGTTGTGCTTCATAGTGCAAAGGAACGGCGCGACTTATCTTTGATGGATGCAACTCCCCACCCTTTCACTCCAAAAATGGACGCACGGCAGTCCCGAAGAGCAGATCGCATTTTCAGAGGAACTCGGCAGCGCATTTCGCAGCCTTGGTTTTGCCGCCATTGAGCACCACGGTTTTGGTTCTGCCGACCGCGAACAACTCTACGCCTCAGTGCAGCAGTTTTTCAATTTAGACGAAGCAGCAAAGCGCGCATTCATTCTCGAAGGAGCCAAAGGGCAGCGCGGATTCACGCCGTTCGGAGTCGAGCACGCCAAAGGCGAAACCTCGGCCGACCTCAAAGAATTTTTTCAGTGGGGACCGATGAATGCCGAAGAACGCGGTTTAAGTGCCAACGTAGATGTGAATTCCGCAGTTCTTGGAATGGATGAAGTCGTTCGCGCAGCATACCTCAAGCTTGAAGCTATTGGCAACGAGTTAATGAAGGCAGTCGCCCTGCACATCGGCGTCAACCGTGAGTACTTTACCGAGGCATTGGCAGGTGGGCACTCGATTTTTCGCGCCATCCACTACCCTGCCCAGCCTGAGCTTCCCGAAGACGGAATTCGCGCCGCCGCCCACGAAGACATTAACCTCATTACGTTGCTCATGGGAGCCTCGGCCGAGGGCCTGGAAGTGGTTTCTGAAGGCAAATGGGTTCCGATTCACGTAACCAACGACGCCCTCGTGATCAACGTAGGCGATATGCTGCAGCGACTGACGAACGGTGTGCTTTCGAGCACCACCCACCGTGTAGTGAACCCGACCGCCGAAAAGCGCCACCTTCCCCGCTTCTCGATGCCGTTTTTTGTGCACCCCAAAGAGGATATGCCGCTCAACTGCTTGGATCACTGCATTTCAGCCGAACGCCCCAAGGCGTTCAGCGACATTACGGCGGGCGCCTACCTCCACGAGCGACTCGTCGAAATCGGTCTCGCGTAAGTCGTGCGGATCGATATTGTTTCGCTGCTTCCGGAGCTGATTCGCAGCCCGTTTGAGGCGTCGATTGTAAAGCGGGCCCAGACCAAGGGGCTCGCCGAGGTGCACCTGCACGATTTGCGCGAATTTGGGATCGGCAAGCACAAGCAGGTCGACGACTACGCGTTTGGTGGCGGAGCCGGGATGGTCATGAAGCCCGAACCACTTTTTGAGTGCATCGAGGGCCTCACGGCGCAGCGCACCTATGATGCGGTAATCTACACTTCGCCCGACGGCAAAACATTTGACCAGCCGATGGCCAACCGAATGTCCGACTACCGCAACGTGTTAATCGTATGCGGGCACTATAAGGGCATTGACCAGCGCGTGCGCGATACACTCATCACCCACGAAATTTCAATTGGTGACTACGTTCTGAGCGGCGGAGAATTAGCCGCAGCCGTGATCGCTGACGCCCTGATTCGCTTGATCCCCGGGGTTCTTAACGACGAGACTTCAGCGCTGACAGACTCGTTTCAAGACAACTTGCTCGCGCCACCGGTGTATACGCGTCCGGCCGAGTTTCGGGGACTCAAGGTGCCCGAAATCCTTACGTCGGGCAACACTCCGGCGATTGAGCAGTGGCGCGCTGATCAGGCCCTTGCGCGCACCCGGGATCGCCGACCCGATCTGCTGGGCGAATAGCTCGAGGGGGCGCTTTATCTTTCGGGAATGACCCGAGTTGTACTTTTTTTGTTCGGCCTTGGGGGCTGGTTCGCTGCCTCAGCCCAAATCCACGTTGACGACATTGACCCCTTTATCGGAACCGGCGGCCACGGCCACACCCACCCTTCGGCTACCGCGCCCTTTGGTATGGTTCAAATTGGTCCCGACACGCGCCGCGAAGGCTGGGACGGCTGCAGCGGTTACCACTTCACCGACACCACTGTATGGGGCTTTAGCCACACGCACTTAAGCGGAACGGGCGTCGGCGACTACGGCGATTTCTTATTCAAACCCTGGAGCGGACCCTTTACCGACCAGCCTGTGGCCCTTCGCAAGGCTAGCGAACGCGCCACTGCCGGCTACTACGGGGTTACGTTAGGCAACGGAACGAAGGCAGAGTTTACCGCCGCCGAGCGGGGCGGATTTCACCGCTACTCATTTGCAGCGAACACTAATCCAGAGCTTTGGATTGACCTCAACTACCGCGACCGGGTGCTTCGGGCTTCGGCGCGCCTTGAGGGATCTGTACTTCACTTGACTCGGGTCAGCCAAGCGTGGGCCAAAGAGCAGCACGCCTACCTCGCGGTGCTGGTACCTGCCGGAGCGGTGGTAGACATTGTGGATTCGCTGCACGTTCGGATTTCATTGCCCTCACGCGCGATAGAATTGGCAGTTGGCTTTTCAGGAACCGACAGCCAAGGGGCACAGCGGAACCTTCGCGCCACGTTGGCTTCGTCACGGAATTTCGAGAGCTGTGCAGCGCGCACCGCCGAATTGTGGCAAGCCGAACTCGACAGAGCGCAGGTCGCGGGCGGTTCCGCCGCCCAAAAACGCATTTATGCAACAGCGATGTACCATGCGTTTAGTGTTCCGAACCTTTGGAGCGACGTGGACGGCCGCTACCGCGGAATGGATGGACGGATTCACTCCGACCCGAACCACGCGCACTACACGGTGTTTTCGCTGTGGGACACCTACCGCACGGCGCATCCGCTCTATGCGCTGGTGCAGCCCGAACGCACCCGCGATTTCATAGCGACTATGCTCGACATGCACGAGCAGTCAGGCCGCCTGCCCGTGTGGGAGCTGGCCGGCAACGAAACCAATTGCATGATCGCGTACCACAGCGTGAGTGTCCTGGCCGACGCGCACGCCAAAGGCTACGAAATTGATTCCGAGCGCCTGATCAAGGCGATGGTGGCCACGGCGCAGACGCCGGTATTCGGAATTCCAAACTACCGTTCAAACGGGTATTTGAGCATTCAGGACGAGTCCGAAAGTGTTTCGAAGACGCTCGAATACAGCTACGACGACGCGACGATTGCGTGGACCGCCGCGCGGCTTGGGCGAGGTGACGTCGCCGAGCAGTTTTGGCGCCGGAGCCAGGGCTGGATTAGCCTGCTTGACCCGGAGACGGGATTGATGCGTCCGCGCGACAACGGCGATTTCATGCAGCGTTTTGAGCCGCGCGAGGTCAACAACCACTTTACCGAGGCGAATGCGTGGCAGTACAGCTTTGCTCCGGTGCACGACCTCGAACGATGGAAGTCGATGCTCGCAGACCAAGGCCGCACGCTTGAGGGTCAGCTCGACGCGCTGTTTGCGGCACCTTCAGCCACCGTGGGTCGCGAGCAAGCTGACATCACGGGATTAATTGGGCAGTACGCCCACGGAAACGAGCCGTCGCACCACATTGCCTGGCTATATGCGGCTACCGAGAAGCCCAACAAAGGGCACGAGCGGATTCGCGAAATCCTCGAGACAATGTACAGCGACCAGCCCGACGGCTACCAGGGCAACGAAGACTGTGGGCAGATGTCGGCGTGGTACGTGATGAGTTCGTGGGGGCTCTACCCGCTTGTACCCGGTGAAGCACGCTATGCAGTAGGTCCTATGCTTTGGGATCGCGTGGCGTTGCGCGCCGACGGTCTTGCGACGAATGTCGTTCGCAGTGGACGCGGCCCGCTCGTTATGGGATACCAGGTAGAGAAAGAATCAATTCAGCCCAAGAGCTACATTGACCATGCCGATTTGGTCCGAGGAGCAAACATTCACATAGAGCACGGTTCGAATGCCGCGAGCCTAGAGCCCTACCATAATATGAAGCACGGCATTGCGGGCGAGGTGCTTCCGGCGCCACAGATCAAGGTTCCGCGTCGCTTTGAGGGCGAGACAACGGCCTACGTGGGTGGGATTCCGCAACAAATTACCGACAGTAAAACGTTGGTATCTGGCGACGGTGTGACGCAGCACCGCTCGGTGGCCGAAACCACAAAAAAGCCCCATAGCTGGACGGCGCAAATTATCTCTGGAACGCCGAATCCACAGTACAACCCTGGTTCCGCGAGCCTGGTAGATGGAGTAGTTGGCGATGTGGATTGGCGCAAGGGCGAGTGGACCGGCGTTCAAGGTGAAGATGTAGTGATCGAGTTGAGGCCCGATAAAATCCGACGGATTCAAAATCTCGACCTGGAGATTAGGCTTCTAAAAGATGTTAAGTCATGGATTGCGCTACCAAAGGGAGGGGAAATGTGGATCACCCTTGAGGATGGAACCCAATGGAGTGCGATGGAATGGTCTGAGTCCCATTCAACAAGTGAAGAACCCAGCAGCATTGCCAGTGTACGCACTTCATTCCGTCCCATTCCTCGCAAGGAACAACGTATCGCGGCCATTCGAATCCGATTGCACAATCCTGGACTGCTTCCCAACTGGCACCCTGGCGCTGGGGGCGAAACCTTCATCTTTATTGACGAGATTTCAATCTCGACACGCTAGACCCGAACTTTACGGAATGCGATTAGTATTGATGTGGGCCACGGCTCTTATTTCTCTTGGGGCCACGGGGCAGCGCCTCCCTCAACCTCCCGCAAATGAGTTTTTTCGGACGGATGTGGTTCCGCGGATTGACATCACGATTCCTGCCGACAGCCTCGCTGCCATTTTTGCCAATGTAACGAGCGACTACGAGTACCATGCTGGCTTTACCTATACCGCTCCGGGTTACTCCGTGTCGGGAGTTGAGGTTGGATTCAGGCTTCGCGGTAACACTTCGCGTACGAGCGCCAAAAAATCCTTTAAAATCTCGTTTAACAGCTTTGTGCCGGGCACGAGAATTCAAGGGATCAAAGACCTCAACCTCAACGGAGAGCACAACGACCCGAGCATCATGCGGGCCCGAATCGCCTGGGAACTGGCGCAAGATGCGGGGATGGCGGCTCCGCGCGTCAACCACGTTCGGTTGTTTATTAACGGCCAGCCGTTCGGACTGTACGCCAACATTGAGCACCTGAACGACGACTACGTCGAGCACCGCTTCGCTCGAGACGCCGGAAACCTTTATAAATGCTTGTACCCTTCAGACTTGGCCAACTTGGGCACTGACCCCAACAGCTACAAACTAATGTCGGGCGGGCGTCGGGTGTACGAACTTCAGACTAACGAAACCACCGACGACTACAGCGGGCTTGCACGCTTTGTTTCTGCGCTTCACGCCACAACCAGCACCCAAGCACTCTGCGCCTTGGATTCGGTGTTCAACGTCAACAGCTACTTAAAATGGCTCGCTTGGGAGGTGACCATGGGCCATTGGGACAATCACTCCTTCAACAAGAACAACTTTTACCTTTACGAGGACCCTGCAAGCGGACTGATCGAGTTCATTTCGTACGACGCCGACAATACGTTCGGTGTGGATTGGTTCAACATCAATTGGGCGACGCGGTCGCCGTTTCAGTTCGGAACCTACCCCCTCTACACTAAAATCGTCACCAATCCCGCGGCTCAACGGCGTTTAAAACTATTTCTCAACGAATTCGGAACCCTTGCCGGGTCCGCCGCATGGCGCAACCGGAACGAAGCATTGAGGGCCCAGTTGGCTCCGTTTGTCGAAGAAGACGTGTACCGAACCTACGACTACGGATACGATTCGCTCAACTTTTGGAACGCCCTAGACGTCGCGGCGGGCGCCCACGTGAAATCTGGAATTCACCCGTTTATGACTTCACGGATTGCAGCAACAGCAGGGCAAGTTCCGAGTGGCAACGTCGAGCCAATCGTCTTTACGCCTCGCCTGTCAGGCCGCGGAGGAATCGGCGTGATTCCCGTCCAAGTCGAGGTCTGGGACGAGTCCACGCCTGACGTGGTGCTGCACTACCAGCCAAACGGTGGGTCGTGGCAATCCCTAACCCTTTTTGACGACGGAACCCACGGGGACGAGCTCGCGGGCGACCGACTCTATGGGGGTTTGGTTCCAGCGAGCGTCGGCGGAATCACCTACTACGTGACCGCCACCGACGACCAGAACGCCACCACCTCTGCTCCATGTAGCCCGGCTTTTTGGGCAACCTATGCGCACCCCAACGTGCTGATTAACGAGGCCTGTAGCGATAATGCCACGGGCCCGGTCGCTCCGAACGGTTCGCGCGAGGATTGGATCGAGTTGCGGAATCCAAGCACTAGCCCCGTGAGCCTCAACGGCCTCTTTTTGAGCGACAGCGATTCCAATCCCGGAAAGGCTTCGCTCAACGGCCATAGCATTCCCGCCAACGGCCGCCTGCTTTTTTGGGCTGCGGGCGGAACCGGATTCACCCGTTCACTTGATTTTAAACTAGATAAGAACGGCGAGGGTGTGGCTCTGAACGCCCAATCAAACGGAAGCTGGGTTCGCCTTGACGAAGTGCGCCTCCCGCCCCTCTTGCCCGATCAATCCTTTGGTCGCCGCCACGACGACGCATTCACGTGGGTGGTTTTTGACCAGTTTGCGAGCCCAAATGCTGCGAATTCCGGAACCTTAAGCAGTCCTGAAGTCATTCTGCAGCCCGCGCTCCTCGCCTACCCCAATCCTTATGCATCAGCGCTGTCAATGGTCAATTCGGGCACGACAGAGCTCGCTGTAACCGTATTCAACGCGTACGGACAGCTACTGGGGCAGTACCGTATTGAGGCTGGCGGAACCCTTCGGCATTCAGACGACGGGGCACCAGGTCTGCGGATTCTTCACGGCAGCAACGGACAAACCCTCAAGGTGCTCAAGCAGTAGCTTTTCGCTACTCGCGGCTCGTGCGTCGACGGCGTAGAACGTCATAGCGCAACCAGACGGCCCAAGCGGCGTATGCCGAAACTTTATAGCCGACGTAGCCATCGAGGATTCCGCCCCGAAGCACGAAGTGCTTGACAAAGCGCCATGCAGGCTTAAGTACTGTGTGGTAGGGCGTGATGTGGGGAGTGCGCGCATCGTAGTCGCCCGCCTGCCACTCGGCGTAGCGGCGAAGCTTGGCTTCCCAGGAGGGCAAATCCACAAAGGTGTTGTGGTTCATGCGGTGCTTCAGACGTCCGATCGGCCCTTGGGCCACAATTTCAGAATGGACTTGCTTGGGCGCGTAGCGGCAGCGGTCCCGCTGAAAGAGGCGAATGACCTTATCGCCCTGCCAACCCGAAAAGCGCACCCGGCGTCCGAGGAAGTGGTTGGCCCGGTAAATCCAGTAGCCGTCGTGCGGGTCCAAAGCGTCTGATTCCCTCCAGGCAGCCAGTTCAGCATGGAGCTCGGAACGCAGCCATTCGTCGGCGTCCAGCAGTAAAATCCAAGAATGCGACGCCTGTGGGATCGCCCAGTTCTTCTGGGAAGCCGAATTTTCGTAATCACGTTTAATGATCCGTGCACCATACTGCGCTGAGATGGTAAATGTTGCGTCGGTCGAGCCGGAGTCCACGATCAAAAGCTCGTCGTAGAGTCCATGGCACGAGTCAATGCAGCGCTTGAGGGTGCCGGCGACGTTAAAGGTGGGAATGAGTAGGGTGACCTGCTTCACGGTGCGCAAGGTAGCGACGGACTTAAGTTTGCACCCCACATGGACGCCCCGTACTTTACCATAGCGCATCCGGTCGAAGGCTTGTTAAAAGACCGCGGGTCGGCGTTTCACGCGTTGGTGGTTCCGGCGGATTCGCCCGAAGTGTTTCACGAAGCGATGGCCGCATGGGTGGCCCGGCACCGCGGAGCTCGCCACCACGCTTGGGCGTACCGAATCCGCGGCAACTCCCAGCTCGACGAGCGAAGCCACGACGCAGGAGAACCCAACCACAGCGCAGGGACGCCTATTCTGCACGCCCTGCAATCATTTGAAGTTCAGGATGTCGGAGCGGTGGTGACCCGCTACTTCGGGGGCGTTAAGCTGGGTGTCGGCGGGCTCATCAACGCATACCGCGGGGCTGCCGAGGACGCCCTTCGTCAATCTGAACGGGCACTTCGCCACCCGGAGGTATATGCTGAACTAGTGCTTTCGTACGAACTGTTGGGACGTATGGAGGCCGACGCGACCGACCCTCGAATTCGCTGGATCGCACGTGATTTTGGTGAGGTCGTCACCTTGAACGTCGCGGTATGGGCCGAGGCCCAGCAGGAATGGGAAGCCCACTGGAACCAGTGCTACCCCCTCAAATGGAAGTGGGTGACTAAAGGCCAATCACGGAGCTAATCGCCTCGGCAAACTGGGGCGCTTTGCTACCCAAGTATGTAAGTTCCGCAATCGGGAGCTCCAAAACCACAGAATCTTCGGTGAAGACGACCTCCCAGTGGCGGCCCTCGTTCATTCGCGCTCCGCGCAGCGATAAAATGGCGGGTGCACTAAAGTGCTCTTCGTGGCGAGGTTCCGTGCGCAGCAAGACTCCGCCGCGTGTGAGCACGTACACGACTTCGCGTTCACCCTCGTGGGGCAAAATATCGAGCGACTCGTATACACCAAGCCGAATATGAGAAGCTAGTGCCGTGCGCTGGTCTGCCGTCAAGGTGTCGAACGGCTCGACGCGGTGCAGTTCTTCGGCCATTCGCTGAACAGCAATGTCCAAGGTCATAGGTTAAAGTATAGGGTACCTAAAGGTACACTTTTTTATGACCCCCACACCAAGACGACTGCCAACGCCACATACAGAATGAAGTACAGCACGTATTTGGACTGAAGAGTCTCTCCAAACCGAATCCGAAATGCAGAAATATTGACCAGCACGTTGAAGTTGGTGAGAATACTGTGCACAATGACCCCTCCCCACCAAAGTGCTGCACCAGAAAGGGCTTGCCCCAGTGAGCTCAGGACGGACTGTTCGGCCATATTCCGCCACATTAGGCGATCGTCCCAACGTCCGTTTGGCCGAACCACGGCCCAGGTAATTGCTAAGATTAATACGCCCCATTCTGTGGACACTAGGGTTCTCCAGAATCCGAACTCATGAATTGCGATTCCGTACAACGGGAAGTATGTACCCCAAATGATTCCCACGAGGAACGGCATGAAGCGCAGCGCACCCCGCTGAAGAACCCAAAGCCCGCGGTCCCTCCACAAAACAGCGACTTGAGCCGCTAACAAAATGGCAATTACGACCAATCGAATCGGTGAAATGAGTTCACCAAGCAAGAATCCGACCGCCACAGCGACCATGAGGTGAAGGCTGCCGCCAAAGAATACGAGTTGCGCCGGCATCGAACGGATGCTGAGCGTGAACAGGACAAGACCCAATCCACCGAATACGCCAAGCCCCAGAAGCAACAATGTGCTCGAGTCGAATTGTCCGTATGCTGCTTCGAGGCTGTTGGGCGCTAAAATTGCCGTCCCTAGATGTACCCACACGATGACCATCACCGAGCGAAGGAGCACAAAACGCTGGGGGTACTCTGTCATACCGGGACTGCGCCAAAGCGTGTTGGCGCGACCAAACAGCACCAAACTCAGCGTTTCGGCGAGTACGGCGAGGGTTAGTAAAAGCGTGGGAGATTCGATTGGGTACATAACGTGTACCTAACTTATGTTTGTAGCATGCTCGCCAAAGGTACTGAGGTTCACCTCGACGCACTTCGAATTGAAATTCAGCGAAGGTTTGGTCGCTCCATTCTAACTAAAACCGACTGCCAGCAGCTTGAAGAACGTCTCTACGACGAGCTCGGAAGAATGGTGTCGTACAACACATTGCGTAGGTTTTTTGGGTTGGTCCCGGGCGGAACACCACGGGGTGCCGTACTTGATATCTTAAGCACGTACTGTGGGTTTGCCACCTTTAAAGAGTTTACACTTGATGTTCGACGGTTTCAGTTTTACTACGACTGGACGCAAACAATTGACCGAGATCGGTGGACGGAGCAGGAACGAGATGCCCTTTTGACGCGCATCGCCCAAGAAGATTTCAACGCCCAAACCATTTTTCTGTGGGTTCTCTTTAAACTGACCACACAGGCACCAGTAACAGATTGGTTTTTTTGGCTCGACCACCCCGTGTGGGACGATGGCGAATTCACCAAGACGCAATTGGTCTTTTTCTCGAACAGCCTCGCCGACGAGTTTCGAATGCGGCTTGCCAATCAAGACGAAATGGTGGTTTTGTTCTCCAATCCGCGGGCATTTCGCTTTGTCTGCCACTTTTTTGCCGACTACGAAACCATACAGCACGGATACATGGCCAACGCCATTGATGCGATGGCCCAGCGCATCGATGTGCCCTTGTACTACTTCGGACTTCGCGTCATGCAAAACTTTTTGTCGGGCAATTGGGATGCCATTAAACCATTCGCCCTCGCTGCGGCACAGCATGGCCCCAGCGAAGGCGACTACCCCATTCTACTCGGTCGCTACTTCTGCGCGCGATTATGGGTGCACTATTTGGACGTCGGAACCTGGGAACCGCAGCTTACCCGCGACTACCTCGACTGTGCCAAAGGTTTGGATCCCCACTACCACTACTTACTCGGAATGGAATTCCTACCAATCGCGAGTATTTTAGGCTTTAATGCGCCCGTACTTCAAATCATGAAATCCGGAGTTTTTGAATTTGACCTCCGCAGCACCTGGTCTGCTGCGGTGGACGCCGACCTTTCGCGCCTTGCCATGATGCTGTCTGAAGCACAGCAGGGCAATGTTCAGGCATACCTCGGGCACCGGTCGCAGCTTCAAACCGACTTTTGGTACAAGGCCTACCGGCGCTACCTACAGGCGCTCTGTCATGCGGCTGACCTTTTGATCGGAATT
>JAURGG010000024.1 GCA_030833905.1 Schleiferiaceae bacterium | reverse complement strand
TGCGGGCCCAGGCGCGTCGTGCGATTCCGTTGTTGACGTCGTAAAAGAGCATACGCTCGAGCTTGGTGTCGGCCTCGGTACTGCCGTCGAGAAGCATTCCAAATCCGCCGTTGATGACCTCGCCCCAGCCCACGCCGCCCCCGTTGTGTAGCGAAACCCAGGTCGCCCCGCGAAAGCTGTCACCGATCGCATTGTGAACAGCCATGTCGGCCGTGAAGCGCGACCCGTCGTAAATGTTGGAGGTTTCGCGGTAGGGCGAGTCGGTTCCGCTCACATCGTGGTGGTCGCGACCCAGGACCACGGGCCCGAGTTCGCCACGGCCAATGGCCTGGTTGAACGCCCGGGCGATGGCGATTCGGCCCACACTATCGGCATAGAGTATGCGGGCTTGCGAGCCCACCACCAGCCGGTTTGCCTCGGCCTGCTCGATCCAGCGCAGGTTGTCTTCCATCTGAAGGCGTATGTCGTCGGGCGCTTCGGCGGCCAGGGCGCGGAGCACGTCGGCCGCAATTCGGTCGGTGGTGCGCAGGTCGTCGGCGGAACCGCTGGCACAGACCCAGCGAAAGGGACCAAATCCGTAGTCAAAGCACATGGGTCCAAGGATGTCCTGTACGTAGCTCGGGTAGGCGAAGTCTAGGCCGTTTTCGGCGATGACGTCGGCTCCGGCGCGGCTGGATTCCAGCAAAAAGGCGTTTCCGTAGTCAAAAAAGTACATGCCACGGGCGTGCAGCGTGTTGATGGCGACGACGTGTCGGCGCAGGGTGGCCTGAACTTCGGCGCGGAAGCGTTCCGGGTCCTCAGCCATGAGGCGGTTGGATTCGTCGTAGCTGTAGCCTTGGGGGTAGTAGCCCCCGGCCCACGGGTTGTGAAGCGAAGTTTGGTCTGAGCCCAGGTCGACGTGGACGTTGCGGGCGACCATTTGCTCCCAGAGGTCTACGGTGTTTCCGACAAAGGCAATCGAGGTGTTGCCCTGCACGGCTTGTGCTGCCAGCGCGAGGTCGATGGCCTCGTCGGCCGAGTAGGTCAGGCGGTCGACCCAGCCCTGAGCATGGCGCTTTTCGGCGGCCGCAGCATTGATTTCGCTCGTGATGCTCACCAGTCCGGCAATCGAGGCAGCCTTGGGTTGGGCACCGCTCATTCCGCCCAGTCCGGCGGTCACAAATAACTTGCCCTCGAGGGGGCCTTTGGTGAACTTGCGGGCCGCGTTCATGACGGTGATGGTGGTTCCGTGCACGATACCCTGCGGGCCGATGTACATGTAGCTTCCGGCGGTCATCTGGCCGTACTGGCTGACGCCCAGCGCATTAAACTTCTCCCAGTCGTCGGGCTTTGAGTAGTTGGGAATGACCATGCCGTTGGTGACTACCACGCGCGGAGCCTGCGGCGACGACGGGAACAGCCCCTGCGGGTGCCCCGAATGCATGTGCAGCGTCTGGTCCTCGGTCATGGTGGCGAGGTACTGCATCGTGAGTAGGTACTGTGCCCAGTTTTGAAAGACGGCTCCGTTGCCGCCGTAGGTGATCAGCTCGTGCGGATGCTGCGCCACCGCCGGGTCCAGGTTGTTTTGGATCATCAGCATAATCGCCGCCGCCTGGGGCGTACGGGCGGGGTAGTCACCAATCGGCCGGGCGTGCATCGCGTAGGTCGGGCGAAATCGGTGCATGTAAATGCGGCCGTATCGGCGAAGTTCTTCGGCGAATTCAGGGGCTAAAACCTCATGGTGGCGCGGGTCGAAGTAGCGCAAGGCGTTGCGCAGGGCCAGCTTTTTTTCGTCGGAACTCAAAATGTCCTTGCGCACCGGTGCATGCGAAACATGGGGGTCGATGCCCGTGTGGGCGGGGAGTTCCGCCGGAATTCCGGCTAAAATGGATTCAGCGAAGGATTGCATGGTACAAAGGTCGGTCAAAACGATCTTTGGGGGATGAAGTGGTGGCCCTTTTTAGTCCTGGTACTCGGCGGGTGCAGCAGTCTCAACGTGACTCCAGAAATGAGTCCGCGCGAGGCATATGTGGCCAAGTACGCGGCGATGGCGCGGGCCGAAATGAAGCGCAGTGGGGTTCCGGCCAGCATCACCCTAGCTCAGGGCATGCTCGAGTCCGGCAACGGCACCAGTCGACTCGCGGTAAAGGGCCGCAACCACTTCGGAATCAAGTGCCACAAGGGCTGGGAAGGCCGAAAGATCTATGAGGACGACGACCGCGAGCAGGAGTGCTTTCGGCGCTACCGAAGCGTGCGGGAATCATACCGTGACCACAGCGAATTTTTGCGGACGCGCAAGCGGTATTCCGCATTGTTTGACCTGGAGCCCGACGACTACCAGGGTTGGGCACTGGGCCTTCAAAAGGCGGGCTACGCCACCAATCCGAAGTACGCCGAGCGGCTTACTGCGCTAATTGAGGCTGAGGAACTTCAGCGCTTTGATCGGGGCGCGAAGCGGTTCGCGCGGGCCAGGGCTTCCAAGTAAGGGTCCATCGGGCGGTTTCGCCGTCGTCTTCGCGCAGGGTCCAGAGGTCGCCCCCGTTGCCGCGAAGCAGTTCAGCGTGAATAAAGTCGCCCTCAAATGCGACCGGTTCGAGGCGGAATGCGACGCTTCGGTCGAAGCGCAGCGTGTCGTCGGTGCTGACCCACGTCGTCCCGAACGATTTGGTGTAGGCATACTGCGGGTAGCTTGAGGTCCATCGGTCGTGCACCGTGTCAAGGGGGGTCCAGTGAGCCAGGTACTGGCTGCTGTCGCTCCATGTTAGCCATGAGGCCATGATAAATGGTTGGCGGCGCACGTAGGTCTTCCATACGCCTTGGCCCGATCCAATCGTTTCGAGTTCGCGCTCGTCGTCGGCAAAGCGCACGGCGTTTCCGCCCACGGCGATGGTGGCCGAATCCACGGGGGGCAGCAGGACGGATCCGCCCTGACGAATGCGGCTGGCGAGGCTGTCTGGGTATTCGTATTCCGAGCTCTTTAGGATGCGCGTACCGTTCCACTTAAAACTCAATGCGGCAGGTGCTCCAAACTGCTGGGCGGCGTCAGCGCTCAAGGCGATTCCGCCCTCGGGAAGCATGTCGAGCAGGGCGCGCCCCGCACTGTCGACAGGTTCGGAATTTTTGCTGCGGCGCAGGACCTCTTCGATGAGCAAATCTGAGGTGGCGATCCACACATAGGCGTCGGTGCGTGCGGCGGCCCAACCGTCGCCTTCGTACAGGCTGGTCCCGTTGTAGGTGCGTACGTCGTAGGGTTGGCGTAGCATTGAGGGCTGCCACAGGCCACTGGGCATGGCAAGCATCCACGCGGAATTGAATTCTCCAATTCGGTGCCGACTGAGCAGGGCGCGGCCTTCGGGCCACTTGGTGAGTGCCGAATGCAGGATGTTCAGGTCTTCAAAACCTTCGAGGCTGTCGAGCAATCTGGACTGGCGGCTCGCGGCGGCCATGGACGGAACATCAACCAGCCACGAAGCATTGGCTGCGAGGGCTCCCGACATGGGGTGCGCGCCTTGAGGTTCGGTAGCGCAGCTCAGGGCGAAGACTGCTGCACTGGCTAAGGCGAGGATTCGGTTCACAGGTCGATTTGGAGTTGGCGGGGTTTCCATGCAAAACTACGGCGGTGCCAGGGGCTTGGGCCATGTACCTCAATGGCGGCGCGGTGGCCTGGACTGGGGTAGCCCATGTTTCGGTCCCAACCGTAGTGCGGAAACTCTTCGTGCAGCGCCGTCATCAGGCGGTCGCGTTCGGTTTTGGCAAAGATTGAAGCGGCAGAAATAGCCTGAAATCGGGCGTCGCCCTTGACTTCGCAGCGGTGCTCAATGCCAGGGTAGGCCTTAAACCGGTTGCCGTCCACCAGTAGGAGGGTGGGTGCGGGCTGCAGCTGCGCGATGGCGCGGTGCATGGCGAGGTAGGTGGCCTGCAGGATGTTGACTTCGTCGATTTCGGCTGGGCTTGCGCTGCCCACGGCCCAGTGCCCAACGGGCAAAAGGGACTCAAGCTCGAGGCGCAGCGATTCGCGCTGCCGGTGGCTCAGTTTTTTTGAGTCGGTGAGGCCCTCGACTCGGTAGTTGTCAGACCACAGCACCGCTGCTGCCACGACGGGTCCCGCCAATGGGCCACGGCCGGCTTCGTCGACTCCGGCGATCTGAATCATAGGGCTGGGCGAAGGGTCTCGAGTGCAGCGCGCGCGTTGGCGGCGCTTGCGTCCCAGGTAAACACGGCGGCGCGATTTAGGCCGCGGTCGATCCATTCCTGACGGTCCTCGATGGCTGCACGGTACAAAAGGTCAGCCCAGGCCTCCACATCATCGGGTGCGGCGTAGCGCGCGGCGTCACCCGCAATTTCAGGCATGCAGCTCACGTCGCTGCTGAGCACGGGGCATCCCGAGGCCATGGCTTCGACCAACGGAATCCCGAAGCCCTCAAAGCGCGAAGGGAAGCAGAAGGCCATCGCCCCCGAGTACACGGCGTTGAGGTCGCTGCCCTCGACTCGGCCCACCCAGCGAACGCTTGACCCGGAGCTCCGCGCCAAGGCTTGGAGTTCCGCGTCGCGGTGCAGCGGATTGCCCACGAGGACGAGCTGCTCGGGGCGTTCCGGGTGGCGCGTTTGAAACGTTTGAAATGCGCGAATCAGGGTCGCCACGTTTTTGCGCGGGGTAAATGCGCCCACAAATAAAAAGTAGGGGTTGCCGCCGGCCCAGCGCTGCTGCGCGGCGGCGGTTCCGCCTTGAATCGGAGCAAAATGCTGCTGGGGCGCGTTCGGAGTCACGGTAATGCACTCAGGATCTATAGAATACGTGGCCACGAGGTCGGCCTTTGACGTCTCTGAAACCGTGAAAAGATGGTCTGCTTCGGCGGCTCCGCGCGCGACCACGCTTCGGTAGTACCTGCCCACCCGCGGCGGAATGCCCTCGGGCTGGTGCACAAAATTCAAGTCGTGGACTGTAGCCACCATAGGGAGGGAGCCCAGTCCCACGCGCTTTAAGGCCTTGCGCGACGGAAGCAGTCCGTCGGGCGACCAGTAGGCATCGGCCTTAATCCGGCGAAGGGCCCAGGGGACGGAGCGCTCGTTCCACAGCTTCCACAGCCAGGGGTGGCGCGCCGGCAAACCCACGACGTGCGGGACTGATCCGGGGTACACGAAGCCCTCGACGTCGCGGTCAAAAAAAAGATGAACTTCCCAACCGGGCGTGGCGCACAGCCGTTCCAGGAGTCGGTGGCTGTACCATCCCGTGCCCTCGAGCGCCCCGGGCAGCAGCCATCGGGCGTTCACAGCAAGGCGAAAGGGACGGGGGTCGTGGGGCATCCCGCCAAAAGTATGACCTTTGCGCCATGCCGTATTCATGGTCCGCCCTTTCTACTTCGTGGAAGCTTTTGCTGCGCCGGTCGACGCTGGTCCTGGCGCTCAAAGTTGCGGGAGCCCTTGCCGGCTACGGATTTGCCTATGTGGCCCTTCGTCGCCTGGGCGCCGGGAACTACGGCTACTTCGAGTTGGCCTTCACCGTGCTGAGCATTCTGTCGGTGTTCGCCAAGTGGGGCCTGGACGGGCTGCTGCTGCGCGAAATCCCGGCTTTAAATGCCACAGAAGGCCGCACGCTCACCCGCCAAGCGATGTGGGCATCGATGCTCGGGTCACTGGTTCTTGCCGGAGGCTTGTGGCTTTCGGCGCCCTGGTTGGCAACGACCTACGGAGGTTACACCGGCCTGTGGCGGGCGACCGCCGTGGTGCTTCCGCTTTGGACGCTCGTTCAGGTCTGGTCTGAGGTGCGCCGTGCCCAGCACCGCTACCTCGGATTTGGCCTCCTTCAAAACAGCATTCTGCTCGGAATGGTGGCTGCGGCCATGGCACTTTTGCCGTGGTTTTCAAGCGTGGAACGCGTGCTCTGGGGGCTTGCCGTATCTGCTGCACTGCTTTTGGGCCGCGGTTGGCTCGACCTTCGGCCGACTGCTCTGCGAAGCCTGTGGGTCTTTCGGGCTCCGGCCACCGCGATGTTCTTGACCGGAACCCTCTTCATGGTCATGACTTGGACCGACACCCTCATGCTGGGCTACTTTTTAGAGCCTGAGGACGTGGGTGCCTACCGCGTGGCCTTTAAAATCGGAACCCTCATCACCTTCGCCCAATTCGCCGTTAACGCTTCGCTGGGACCGCGGATTTCTGAACTGTGGTCCCGTGGCGACCGCGCGGAACTTCAGCGCGAGGTGCGGCGCGTCGCCCTTCTTAATTCCGCGTTGGGAGTGCCTGCCTTTGTCGGAATCACCGTCCTGGCGCCCTGGCTGCTCAGCTTTTTTAGCCCCGATTTTGCCGAATATGCCGGAACCCTTCGGGTGCTTGCTCTTGGTCAGATCGTCAATGCACTTTGCGGTCCGGTGATGTACCTGCTCAACATGACCGGTCACGAGCAGTCCGCTCGCCGCACCATGACCGTGGCGTCGGTCGCCAACCTTGCCGCCAACTTTGCCCTCATTCCCTGGCTGGGCGTCGCGGGGGCAGCTTGGGCTACGTCCGGAACCATGATTCTCTGGAACGTCTGGGCCCTCGTCGCAGTCTACCGCAAGACCGGAATACGAACCCTCATTTTTGTGCGTTGAATTCGATGCTCGATGCTGTCCTCATAGGGGTTCCGAAGTCTGGAAGCACCACCCTGGCCGACTGGCTACAGGCCCACCCGGGCGTGGCCATGGCGCGCATCAAGGAGCCCAACTTTTACGCAGCGGAGCTGGATCCGCAAACGTTTAGCGAAGCGTTTTTACGCGTTTCACCCGATGCGGGACCGGATTACTGGGCTCAGCCTGATCCGCTACCGCAGCGCCACCAAGCCTTTGTGCGCTGCCCAGAGGACTACGTCCGCCTTTGGTCGAACGCGCAACCTGGCCAGCTGCGCATTGAAGCTTCGACGAGCTACTTCTGGAGCACCTCAGCGGCCCGAGATCTGCCCGCGGCCAACCCTTCTGCAACGGCGATTGTGGTGCTGCGCAACCCCGTCGACCGCGCCTTTTCGCACTACCGCATGGCGCGTAAGTACGGCCTTGTATCGGGGAGCTTTCTCGACGAACTCGCAGCAGATGCGGATCGGTCAGCTTTATGGGGTCAAAGTGAAAATTTCGTGGCGTTAAGCCGCTACGCAGACGCCTACCGGCGCTGGACGGCATCGGGAATTCGTTTGCATACGTTTATTTACGAACGGGCCTTTGCGGAACCCGAAATCTTCTGGAGCGAAGTACAGTCGGCTCTGGGCTTGGAAGCGATTCCGCTTCCGCACGCCGAGAAAGTGCATGCCGCCCACGATGTGCGTTGGCCCCACCTGGTGCGCTTTGCCCAGCACCACCCCGTGGGGCGCTGGCTTAAGGACCGCCTTCCTGAGGGGCTCCAGCAGCGCGCGAAGTCTGCCACGGTGGCCAGCGAGCCACTTCGCCTCAGTCCCCAGGACCGCGCCACGGCGTGGACCTACTTCGCCGACGATGTGGCCGAGCTCGAAGTGCTGCTCGGCAAGAACCTATCTTTGTGGACTTGATTTTGACCTAAACTATGGATCCCAGCTCGCAGAACCTCCTGCTCTTTTTGTTTCGCAACCGCAAGGCGCTGCTCATGGCTCCGCTCATCGCCGCCGTGGCGGCTGCCATCTTTTCGGGGCCGTGGTTTATTACTCCGCTGTACGAGTCGACCGTAGTCGTGTTTCCGTCGACCACCAATTCGCCGTCGAAGGCGCTGCTTCCGCAAAACACCTACCAAGACCAGGATTTTTTGGAGTTTGGTGCCGAAGAACAGGCCGAGCAACTGCTTCAGGTGCTGTCGTCGGATGCGATTTTTGACACAATCACTACGCGCTTCAAGCTGATCGAGCACTACGACTTGGACCCGTCGAGCCCGACACTCCGCACCGACCTGCACGAAGAATTTAGCGATAAGATTTCGTTCGAGCGCACCCAGTTTATGAGTGTGCGCATCAGCGTGCTTGATCAGGATCCGCAAATGGCCGCGGACATGGCGAATGCCATTGTCGACTTGCTCGACCGCGTCAAGAGCCGGATCCAACGTGAACGGGCTGCTGTGGGACTCAACTTGGTTCGGAACGAGTACCAGAAGGTTCGCCAAGAACTTCGCGACATGGAGGACGAGATCAAAGCCTTGCGCCGTAAAGGGGTGCACGAGTACGAAGGTCAGTCGATGGTTGTTTCAGAACAGTATGCCACAGCGATTGCTGAAGGTCGCAGTGCGTCAACCATTAATCAGCTCAAGTCCGTCCTAGATACGCTGGCGAAGTACGGCGGACGCTACGTGGCCTTGCGCGACGAGCTCCATTTAATGAAAGAAGAGGAGGTCAAGATCAAGACCAAGCTTGATCAATCTCGAGTCGACGCAGAACAGGTGCTGCCCGCCACCTTTCGCGTGAATGCGGCGATTTCGGCCGACAAAAAGAAGTACCCCGTGCGCTGGCTGGTGGTCGTCGTTTCGGCCCTCTCGGCGTTTGTCGCAACTATGGTCGTGATTTTGGGCGCCAATACATGGAAGGAGCTCAAGGACAAGCTTCCGTCGTAAGCGGCCGCTTCGGCCTTTGGGCCGCGTTGGTGCTTACCGCAGTGACCGCTTCGGCCGTCGCCATGGAATGGTATGCCGTGGCAGCCGTTCCTTTTGCAGCTGCAGTGGTGCTTTGGGCCCTCTACCATGTCGAAAGTTTAGTGCTCGCCGTGGTGGCCATCACACCGCTGTCGGTGACCCTCAAAGAGTCGGACTTTAATGTAGGCCTTAGCTTGCCGGGCGAAGTGCTGCTGGCCGGACTGACGGTGTTTGCACTGGTTCGCTTTCTGCACCAAGGTCGCTTGCCCTGGCCCATTCTGAAGCAGCCATTGACCTGGATCATTCTGATCCAATTGGCCTGGATGGGGGTGAGCGTGCTCTTTAGCGAAATGCCGCTTGTGAGTTTCAAAGCGGTACTGAGCCGCGTGTGGTTCTTGGTTCCCATGTACTTCATGCTGGGCACCGCCTTCGAGAAACCTTGGGCACGCCAGCTCGCTTTTCCGCTGTACACGTTTAGCCTGGCTGTCGCCGCACTGTGGACCCTTTACGTGCATTCCCAGTACGGATTTTCGAAAGAGACCTCAACATGGGTCATGTATCCGTTTTATAAAGAACACACGGTCTACGGAATGGCCCTGGCATTTGTCTACCCCTGGTCCATTTGGGCCGCCGTACGACCGCAGTCGCTCGTTATGCGCTTTATTCACGTCGGGCTGTGGTCTCTGCTGACGGTGGCGCTCGTTTTTTCGTACACCCGGGCGGCATGGCTCAGTTTGGTAGCGGCCGGCGCCGTGTACCTCGTGTTTGCGTGGCGGATTTCAGCCCGTCAGATTGCCGGCATCGTGCTTCTAGTTCTTGGCGGACTCTGGGTCACCCAGGATCAGTGGATGCGCATTTTTACCAAGAACGATACGGTTTCGAGCGACAACTTTAGCGAGCACATTCAAAGCGCATCAAACATTTCGACCGACGCCTCGAACCTCGAGCGGCTCAACCGTTGGGCCTCGGCGCTCAGAATGTGGCAAGATCGTCCGCACACCGGCTGGGGGCTAGGCACCTATCAGTTTCAGTATGCGCCCTTTCAGCATTCGTCGCAGTTGACGATTATTTCAACCAACGGCGGCGATTTGGGCAATGCGCATTCTGAGTACATCGGTCCGTTGGCGGAACTCGGTTGGCCGGGCTTGCTCTGGGTGGTGCTCTTGATCGCTGTGGTGTACCGTACGGGGGCAAGGGCCTACGTGCGAATGCCCGAAGGTTCCGACCGAACCCTAGTGCTCTTGGCCATGCTTGGCCTCACAACCTACTGGGTTCACGGAGTGCTCAATAACTTTCTCGACATGGACAAAGGGGCCGTGCTCGTGTGGATGAGCGCAGCGCTTATTGCGTGGGCTGGCCGACGCACTGCACAGTGATTTACGTCGAATAATCCTTCGCACACTCACATTCGTTTTTTTAATCGCGAGCATTTTTCTTTGTGAATAATGCAAAGATTTTTTACTACTTTGCAATCACCTTAACAATTGATTAACACTTATGAAACGCAGAGCATCTTTTCTTGCCTTCGTTGCAATGGCCCTTCTGTCCGTGTCTGCCTTCGCGCAGCGCACGGTGTCCGGAACGGTAACCGACGCAGCAAATGGCGAAGGCCTCCCCTCGGTATCAGTCCGAGTTAAAGGCACCAACAATGCCGCAGTCACCAACTTTGACGGAAAGTATTCCATCACGGCTGGCCAGAATGCAGTATTGGTCTTCTCAGCCCTTGGCTATTCTTCTCAAGAGGTTACCGCCTCAGGAGCTGTAGTCAATGTATCCTTATCGGAATCAACCAGCAAACTTGACGAAGTTGTCGTGACCGCCCTTGGCATCACGCGCGACAAGAAAACGGTGGGCTACGCCATACAAGAGGTTGGTGGTGCCGAAGTAACCAAAGTGAAAGACGCCAACTTTATGGCTTCTCTTTCAGGTAAGGTTGCAGGGGTTACCATTCGCCAGTCAGGTACGATGGGTGGATCTTCGAACGTCGTCGTTCGTGGTTACAAATCGCTGACCGGTAACAACCAAGCCCTTTTTGTTGTCGACGGAATTCCGATTTCAAACGACGCCTACAACACGGGTAACCAGCGTACGGGCCGAGGAGGCTACGACTACGGTAACGCTGCGATGGACGTCAACCCTGAAGACATCGATAAGATCACGGTCCTCAAAGGTGCTGCCGCAACAGCGCTCTACGGTTCACGTGCTGCGAACGGAGTAGTGCTTATCACTACCAAGAAGGGCGCGGCTCGCAAAGGCCTAGGCGTTACACTTTCAAGTGGTGTTACCGTGGGTAGCATCAACCCTGACACATTTGTGCGCTACCAGAAGTCGTACGGTCCAGGTTACGGTTCCTACTACGGAAACACGGATACCATTAATGGTTACTACACCGACTACCGTATGTACGACTACGACTACGACGGTGACGGCAACGTGGACATGGTTACTCCGATGGAAGAAGACGCTTCATTTGGTATGAAGTTCGACCCCAACCTCAATGTCTACACGTGGGAATCAGTCTACGAAGGCCTTCCCGGCTACGGCCAGAAGTTCCCATTTGTTGCGGGCGCCAACGACCCAACTACATTCTGGGAGAACTCTACGACCTTTAACAACAGCGTAGCTATTGACGGAGGCAGCGACAACGGTTCATTCCGTATGAGCGCCACGAAGTTTGACATGAAAGGTATTCAACCGAACTCAAGCTTGAACCGTAACTCGTTCAACTTCAACGGCAACCTGAAAGCGTCAAACCGCCTCACGGTGAGTACGATGGCTGCATTTACACAGCAAAAAGGTCGTGGCCGTTCGGGCACTGGCTATGATGCGCGAAACGTGAACCAGTCGTTCCGTCAGTGGTTTAACGTCGGTGCTGACATGGCAAAGCTAAAGGAGTACTACGAGTCTACTGGTCGCAACATTACTTGGAACCCTTACGGTCCTTTGTACGCGAATCCACAGCAGCCTCACTACTTTGACAACCCATACTTCATGGTGAACCAGTCGTACCAGAACGACGAGCGCAACCGCTTAATGGGTAACATGACGGCAAACTACCGCCTCAACGATTGGCTAGATCTTACCGCACGCGCCAATATTGATACCTACTCAGACGTTCAAGAAGAGCGTCTTGCCGTAGGATCAGTAGACGTGCCTTCGTACGTTCGCCGCAACCGCAACTTCACTGAGACCAACTTGGACCTGATCTTGACGGCCAACAAAATGATCGGTGAGGACATCAACTTCAACGGTAACCTCGGAAGCAACATTCGTCGTACCTACTACGATTTCATCGGAGCGGGTACAAATGGCGGCTTGGTTGTTCCAGGTGTGTATTCTTTGAGCAATTCGGTGAGTGCGCCTGCCGCACCTTCAGAGCAGAATTTCGCCATCGGAATCGACGGCTACTTTGCCCGCGCGAGCTTCCTGTACAAGAACTACTTGTCGTTGGATCTTACCGGTCGCTACGACATCTCGTCAACACTTCCTGCTGCAAACAACAAGTACTTCTACCCATCTGCCTCTGTAGGCCTCATCTTCTCAGAGTTGATGGACCTCGACGGAATCAGCTTCGGTAAAGTGCGCGCGAACTACGCAAACGTGGGTGCTGATGCCCCCGCGAGTTCACTTCGCGACATTTATGTAATGGGTACTCCGTTCAATGGAACTCCATTGGCCTCGGCTCCTTCTACGTCGAACAATGCAAGCCTGCTGCCTGAGACAACCACTTCATACGAAGCCGGACTTGAAATGCAGTTTGCTGACAACCGATTTGGATTTGATCTGACCGCCTACCGCGCGATTTCTCAGAACCAAATCATGCCTGCTCGTGTCTCTTCAGCTACCGGTACGATTTACAAGTACGTGAATGCTGGTGTGATCCAGAACCAAGGTGTGGAATTGGTACTGAACGCTTCGGCGATCCGCACCAAAGACATGGGCCTTGATTTTGCCCTCACCTACACGCGCAACCGCAACAAGGTACTCGAGCTCTTCGGAGACGCTGAAAGCCTTCAGCTGACTTCAAACCAAGGCGGATTCCAGCTGCTTGCCAAGGTTGGTGAGCCCTACGGAACCATCTTTGGTGTGGCCCACGAGCGCGATGCCAACGGATTGCCAATCGTATACCCGATCAACGCTAGCCGTGGATACCGCTACTTGCGCACCGCGACTCCGCAGACCATTGGTAACGTGAACCCAGACTGGATGGGCGGTTTGAATACGTCATTCCGCTACAAGCGCCTGACTGCCAACGTACTGCTTGACATGCAAATGGGCGGAAGCTTCTTCAGCCTTGACACATGGTACGGCTACGCTACCGGTATTTACGACTGGACTACTGGCGACAACGACAAAGGCGTAGAGCGTCGTGAAATGGTCATCGACGGTGGTGGTGTCAACATGGGCAACGTCGCAGTATGGGACGGTTCAAGCGTTGACGCAGACGGTAACCCAATCACTGCTGCAAACACTGAAGCCATCTACGGCGACATGAACTACTACGGCAACTCATTTGGCTACGCTCGCGCTCCGCAAGAGTACCACGTATGGGACGCCTCGTTTGTGAAGCTCCGTGAAGTTGCGATTAACTACAGCTTCCCAATGGACAAGAACTCTTCGATCAAAGGTCTCGACGTAGCCCTCGTGGGACGCAACTTGGCCATCTTGTGGAAGAACTCACCCTACACCGACCCAGAAGCAGGTCTTTCTGCCGGCAACCTGCAAGGTTACCAGTCTGGTGCGTACCCAGCCGTTCGCGAGATTGGTTTGAATGCTAAACTGAAATTCTAATCTGAGCCATGAAAAAGATTCTATTATCTGCAGGCATTGCCGCTGTCGTGGCCTCGTGCACGAGCGACATTACAAGCCTCAACGTAAACCCGAAGGCACCTGAGCAGGTGCCCGCGGGTGCCTTGATCGCCAACGCCACGGTGAGCCTCACCGACTACATGGCGAGCATCAGTGTAAACCTTAATAACTTCAACCTTTGGGCTCAGCACTTTACTGAGACGACCTACACGGATGAGGCCAATTTTGACTACGCCAACCGCGACGTCAATGGTAACACCTTTGATGAGCTTTACACCAACGTCCTTCGCGACCTCAAAGAGGCTGAAATGGCCGTTGAGGCTGACGCTACCTTGCTCGCTTCACACAAGGAGCAGCAAATGGCAGTGATTGATGTACTGGAGGTCTACACCTACCACACTTTGGTTGACATCTTTGGTGACGTGCCCTACTCAGAAGCTTTGTCTGCTGAGACGGTAGTTCCTAAGTACGACCGCGCCAACGTGATCTACGCTGACCTCGCTGCTCGCCTTAAGGCGGACATCGCAGTGCTGGGGGGAGACAATGGCCTCGGAAGCTATGACTTGCTCTACGGTGGCAATGCAGACGGATGGAAGAAGTTCGCTTCTTCACTCTTGCTCCGCTTGGCTGTTCGTGTAGCGGACGTCGATGCGGCAAGTGCTACGGATTGGGGAACCTATGCCATCACGGCTGGGGTAATCCTTACCCCAGGTGACGACGCGAAATTGGACTACGCTTCGGCTCCGCCGCACGCAAATCCATTGTGGGATCAATTCGTTCAGTCTGGTCGTTCTGACTTCATCGCAGCAAACACGCTGGGTGACGTAATGAACACCTTGAACGATCCACGTCGCTCACTGTACTTCCGCAACAACGATGCAAATGGTAACGTGCAAGGAGCTCCGTACGGACTTGCTTCTGCCTACCCTTTGTTCTCACAGCCTAGTAACCTTCTCGAGGATCCTACCTTGGCCCACAAGCTTTTGGATCACGTAGAGGTTCACTTCCTACTTGCTGACGCTGCATCACGCGGATTCACGATTCCTGGAGCAACTGCACAGGGACTGTATGAAGCTGCTGTGACTGCCTCGATCCTATCATGGGGTGGTTCAGCGGGTGATGCTGCAACCTACCTCACCGAGACGGGTGTAGTATGGAACGCTAATGATTGGCGCAACCTCGTGGGTACGCAAAAGTGGATTTCGCTCTTCACGCGCGGAAACGAAGCTTGGGCCGCCCAGCGCCAGTACGACCTTGCAATGAACGTTGCAGCAGAGGCTGGCCGTGTAACCCCAAAGCGCATGAGCTACGGAGTTGACGAGTACGCCTTGAACAATGCCAACGTAACCGCTGCCGGTGCGAACTACAACAGCGACAGCGATACGGCTCCGATCTTCTGGGATGCCCAGTAAGCACGGTTCGTGTTGAAGACGAAGCCCCGCCAGCAATGGCGGGGCTTTTTTTGTACCATGTATCAGGTTACTAGTAACTAGTAACTGGTTTTTAGGTATGAAAAAACCCGCTGGGTTGACCAGCGGGTTCCGTGATGTGAATAAAGCGGGAACTACTTCGCGCGCTCCTTGTAGGTGCCTTCGGCGGTGTTGATGACGATGCGTTCGCCGTTTTCGATGAAGAGGGGAACGCGAATTTCGGTTCCGCCTTCAACGGTGGCTGGCTTTAGGGTGTTGGTGGCGGTGTTGCCACGCATTCCGGGCTCTGTGTAGGTGACCTCAAGGGTAACGGTAGACGGAAGCTCCACGCTCAAGGGGCGGTCTTCGTCTGCGTGGAACATCACCATGCATTCCATTCCATCTTTGAGGAACTGGGGCGCGTTGATCACCTCTTTAGGCATAGGGATCTGCTCGTACGAGTCCATGTTCATGAAGTGGTAACCATCAGGGTCGTTGTAGAGGTACTGGTAGGTGCGGAATTCGATCTTGATGTCGTCCAGCTTGGTTCCGCTCGGAAAAGTGTGCTCGAGCACACGGCCGTCGTTGAGGTTGCGCATCTTGGTCCGCACAAACGCGGCACCCTTTCCAGGCTTCACGTGAAGGAATTCGATGATCTGGTACGGCGCATGATTGAAGTGGATGCACATGCCGTTCTTGATGTCTGCGGTAGTCGCCATATCGCTAAAATTTTGGCAAAGGTACGGCATCGCCCTGCGGCGTCACACCCTCAAGGCAGTGGCGAACTTCGGCAGGGTGGTGGTTGCTGGCCACGAAGAGCATTCGTGCGGAACCTTGCGGTGCCTCGAGCTCGGCGCCCAGCATGTGCGCAAACCAATCTTGGCCCTCGGCATCGAGGTGGTTGCAGGGCTCGTCGAGCAGGAGTAGGGGTGAGTCCGTGCAAATAGCGACGGCGAGCAGCAGGCGCTGTCGCTGGCCACTCGACAGATTGCGCAGAGGGCGCGACCACATCGGGTCAGACTCATTCAAGTAGGACCAGGGGCTGCGGCGCCAGGTACGGAGTGTGCCGTGCAGGTCAACCCACTCGCGCCCGCTGAGGTCCAAGGGCGGTTGCACGTTGGGACCGGTCCAGCTCACTTGGGTGGGCCAAGAATCCGTGGTGATGAACGGGGAGGTGAGACTGCCCACCGATGGGGGCATTTGCCCGCTCAGAAGTTGGATGATGGTACTTTTGCCGGATCCATTGGCTCCGAGCACTGCAACGCGGGACTGTGCTGACCAGGTAGCCGACCACGGACGGATGATTTCGGTTCCCGAAATCTGCTTGCCGACACCGTTCCAGTCGAGGCCCATAATGAGTTACTGCTTGCGCACAATGCCGCGGTCAGAGGCAAGCACAAACTTCAGAAGTTCTGTGCGCTCTGGGCTGGCGGTGACTTCGCGTTCGATTTCGCTCACTGCTTGCGTCGTGTTTAACCCGCTTTGGTAGAGCAAACGGTAGGCGTGGTGGATCTCTTCGATTCGGGTGTTGCTAAATCCGCGGCGGCGAAGGCCGACGGCGTTGACACCTTCAAAGGTCAGCGGCTCACGGGCTACGGTGATGAATGGCGGAATGTCCTTGCGAACCAAGGATCCGCCACCGACCATCACGTGCGAGCCGATCTTGACGAACTGGTGCACGGCCGACAGGCCACCGAGAATGCTCCAGTCGCCGATTTCAACATGGCCCGCGAGGGCGACGTTGTTTACGAGAATGACGTGGTCTCCGATGATGCAGTCGTGGGCGACGTGGGCGTAGGCCATGACCAAGCACTCTTTGCCCAGGGTGGTTTTGCCGTAGGCCTTGGTGCCGCGGTTGATGGTGGCACACTCGCGAATGATGCACCCGTCTCCCAGGTAGACTTCGCTGTATTCGCCGCTGAATTTCAGGTCCTGGGGCATACCGCCGACGACGGCGCCTTGGTGGATTCGGCAGTTTTTGCCGAGTCGTGATCCGGCGAGCACGTGGCTTCCGCTCATAATCCAGGTTCCGTCGCCCAACACAGTGTCGTGCTCGACCACTGCAAAGGCGTCGATGCGGACGTTTCCGGCAACTTTAGCGTCCGGATGGACCGAGGCAAGGGGTGAAATCACGGCTTACTTGTCTTTGGTGATCATCGCCGTGAACAGGCCTTCGGTCACGAGTTTTTGGCCGACGTAGGCGGCTCCGCGCATCACGACAATTCCGCGCCGAATGGGCTGGGTAAGAGTGAGGTGAAAGTACAGGGTGTCGCCGGGGCCGACCTTGCTCTTGAACTTCACCTCGTCCATTTTGAGAAAGTAGGTGAGGTAGTTTTCAGGGTCTGGAACCGTGCTGAGCGCAAGGATTCCGCCGACCTGAGCCATGGCCTCGAGCTGCAGAACGCCCGGCATCACGGGAGCTCCGGGGAAGTGGCCCGGAAAAAACGGCTCATTCATGGTCACCGCTTTGCTACCCCAAATTTCGTCTTCGGTCTTGTGGTGGATGCGGTCCACGAGCAAAAACGGAGGGCGGTGCGGCAAAATGGACATGATCTGTGTGACGTCCATCAGCGGAGCCACGTTGGGATCAAAAAAAGGTACGGGGTTGGCGGATGCGAGCTGTTCCATGATGCGTTGGGCCAATAGGGTATTGATGCGGTGGCCGGGTTTAAAAATACGAACTTCTGCGGCAACGGGTCGGCCAATTAGGGCGAGGTCACCAAGTACGTCGAGCATTTTGTGTGCGGCGGGTTCTGCCGGCATGCGAAAGGGGGTGAGGGGCAGGGCTCCGAGTTCGGTGCTGCGCTCCAGGGGCTGCTGAATGAATTGCTCGAGGGCCGTCCAGTCTGAGGGCTCGAGTTCGCGGTCGATTACGACGATTCCGGATCCTTCTTCAGCGCCCTGCAAAAGGCCGCGGTGGATCATGGGCAAGAGGTGGCTCACCAGGGTAAAGGTTCGCGCAGGGGCGACGTTTGCCGCATAGTCCCCTCCGTAGGTGAAGTGCGCGGTGCAGGTTCCGATGGCTTCGGGTTCGTGGCTCAGGGCGACGTGGTAGCTGGGGATGGCGGCCGGAGTGGCCTCGGCCCACGAGCCGGTCTCGGGGTCTTCGACGCGGATTGGAGTGCGGATCGCGTACCCGCGCATCGGCCCTAAAGGACGGCGACCTGCGGCTTCAATGGCCTCGATCCAGGGCTGGGCGGATCCATCCAGAATGGGCAGTTCAGGGGCGGAACAGTGAATTTCGGCATCTAAAATTCCCAGTCCAAAAAGTGCCGAGAGTAGGTGTTCTGCGGTGTGCACCGATACGTCGCCTTCGCTCAAGGTGGTGCACCGGTCGGTCTCGGTGACGAGGTTCGGGTGAAGTTTGATGCGGGGCGAACCTTCTAAGTCACTGCGAATGAGGATGTAACCACTTTCTTGTTCGCCAGGCTTCACCACTACGTGGCAGGCGGAACCGCTATGGATTCCGCGACCTTTTGCGCTAAACTCTTGAATTAGTGTGTATTGAATCAACCTCTACCGGACTTTTGGGCTGCAAAGAAACGGCGGAATTCTCGGGCATCCACGGCCGGACTGCCAAGTACTTCAGCACCAGGGGCTAGTGATTTGGCGACTCCGCTTTGGGCTCCGATTCGAGCGCCACGGCCGATGGTAATGTGGCCTGCGATTCCGGCTTGGCCCCCAACGACCACGTAGTCTTCGAGCACGCTTGATCCGGCAACGCCCACTTGCCCGGCGAGGACGCAGTGTGCTCCAATCCGCACGTTGTGCCCGATCTGGCAGAGGTTGTCGAGCTTGGACCCGGTTCCGATCACGGTTTCGCCGACGACGGCGCGGTCCACGCAGGTTCCGGAACCCAATTCAACGCCGTCACCAATGCGCACGCGGCCGAGGTGCGGAATCTTGGTCCAGCTTGCCGCACCGGAGTGGGGCGGTACAAATCCGAATCCGTCGGAACCCAGTACCACATTGGCGTGAAGCACGCAGTCGGCTCCGACGACGGTTCCGGGATACAGAACGACGCCTGGGTTGAGCACGCTGCGCGGTCCGACTTTGACGTCTTCGGCGAGCTGAACACCGGGAGCAAGAACCGCACTTGGGTCGACGCCTTTGGGCCGCGCCACCGCCCAAGCTACATGGCGTTGGCCGCTTGCGAGGACCATTGCCCATGCCGCATAGGGGTTTGCTACCCGAATGACGCTTCCGCCAAATCCTTTTGGAGTTTCAGAATCCGTACCTGCGAGGACCACTGAAGCACCTGATGCAGACCAGGCGCGGCGGTAGCTCGGGTTGGCCAAGAAGCTGATTCCGCCCGGTGAACCGGCCTCGAGCGTGCAGGCGAATTCGACGGCTGCCTCAGGACCCTCGAGCACGCCGCCCAGCACCTGAGCCCACTCTGAAGCAGGGCGGGCCGGCAGGGCACTAGCGCCTAGCGAATCCATGGAAGTTCCTTTGGCCAACACACGAAGGGTCTGGTGATTACTTGACTGTAAACGCTCAAAGGCAGGATTTCTGATGCCTGCGTGAGTGGAATTATTTGGCCGTTGCGCTTGAGGAGCTTAATCTCCTGTTTATCAGACGCATAGGTTTTATTGGTTGCGATGCCCTCGAGCACAAAATGGCTGGCGTCTTCTTGTGAAAGTCCCATGCTCGAAGCCACCGATGTTTCAAGCTTCGCGCGGTCGGCGGCGGTCAGGGGCGTCTCAAGAAACTTGATTCTGAAGAGTTTACGCTCAATAATGCGTCGACTAAGTGCGCTTAGTACGGGGTCGCTGTGGCTCTGCCATTGCTTGATCGCACTGAGAATGTCGCTGTCGTCCAGTCGGGTAAACAAGTCAAGAAGCTCGGGTTCACGGGTGAATTCATCGTGGTTCGGACGGCGGCGCAGCAGCGTAGCGAGCTCGGTTCCGGCAAAAAGCGTCTCACCGCGTTGGGCGAGCAACGAAGCTCGGCGCAGCACCTCGACCAGCATGTGCTCGGCACTTAGCACAGTTTTGTGCATGTAGACCTGCCAGTACATCAGGCTGCGGCTCATCAGGAACTTCTCGATCGACGTAATGGCCTTGTGTTCGAGCACGAGTTGGCCGTCGGCCACGTGAAGCATTTCAAGTAGGCGGTCACTGTTGATGGCGCCCTCGATGACTCCGGTGTAAAAGGCGTCGCGCTTGAGGTAGTCCATGCGGTCCATGTCGAGCTGCGACGAAATGAGTTCGTGCAAAAAACGCTTGGGGTGGCTGCCCTCAAAAATGGCGATGGCTTCGGTGAGTTGGCCGTTAAATTCGTCGTTCAGCCGGCGCATAATGAGGCGCGATACGGTCTCGTGGTGCACCCCGTCGAGCAAAGTGTGCTCGAGCGCATGGCTGAACGGGCCGTGGCCGACGTCGTGAAGTAGAATGGCGATTTGGGCGGATTCTTCTTCGGAATCCGTGATTTCGATGCCCTTGCGGCGCAAAACCTGAATGGCTTTTTGCATAAGATGCATGGCTCCCAGGGCGTGGTGAAAGCGGGTGTGGTAGGCGCCGGGGTAGACCAAGTAGCTGAGCCCGAGCTGGCTAATTCGCCGAAGCCGTTGAAAGTAGGGGTGCTCGACCAGATCAAAAATTCGTTCCGACGGAAGCGAAATAAAACCGTAGATCGGATCGTTAAAAAGTTTGAACTTGTTGGTCGCGGGAACGGGCGGCATAGAAATAGCTTGAATACCCAAACTTAACCACAAATACATGGAAAATTCGAGGATCTTATGGGTTGACGACGAAGTCGAGGCACTTCGCCCCCACATTTTGTACCTCGAGGGGCGCGGAATCCAAGTGGTCACCGCCACCAACGCGGCAGACGCCCTTGTGTTGGTGCGTTCAGAGTCCCTGGACTGCGTCCTTTTGGACGAGCACATGCCCGGGCCAAGCGGCCTGGACGTGCTGCCCCAGATCAAGGCGCTCAAGCCGGCCCTTCCTGTGGTGATGGTGACCAAGAGCGAAGAAGAAGGCCTCATGGCCGACGCCCTCGGATCGCAGCTCGCCGACTACTTACTCAAGCCCGTGCAGCCCCGCCAGGTGCTGTCCACCTTGACCCGGATTCTCGGCCAGGGTGCGCTGCAGGGCGCGCGCAGTGCGAGCCGCTACCAGCAAGGGTTTCGCGAGTTGGGTGAACGCATCGCCGGTGCGCACAATTGGGATTCGTGGACCGAAGTCTACCGAGAACTTCTGCGCTGGGACCGCGAGCTGGCCGGCGGCGAAGCCGAGTCAATGCGCGCGATGCTCGACCACCAGCGCG
>JAURGG010000023.1 GCA_030833905.1 Schleiferiaceae bacterium | reverse complement strand
CAAACACGCCTTCAATAAGGCGCGGAACTTCGTCTTCGGGCGGAAAGGGCCGAGCCAAGGCATCCAGCGTGGGCGCATATTCTGCGTGAGAAAGGACAAACCGGTACGCGTTCGCGTACGCTTGGGATTGGGCCAAAATGGCGAGGCACTGTTCTGAGGTAAGGACGGCCCCCTCGATGCGCAGCATCGGCAAGGCATCGTCGACCTCGGCGGCCGCCACCGCAGGAAAAAAATGGCCGCGCTCCATCAGCCGAAGCAGCTCATCTACCTGAAGCAGGTCGGGCTCCACGGCCGCTCGGTCAGCCGAAGGCGTGGCCTCGCGCAGCCGAAGCCGTCCCTTGCGGGTTGCCGCGTGCTCTGCCGCTAGGTCTTTTACGGCCTGAAAGTCAAGCAGGTCGGCGGCCTCCGGCGGGTAGAGCATGTACTAAACGATTATTCGGCCTTTTCGGGGCGCATCTGCGGAAAGAACAGCACTTCCTGAATGCTCGACTGGTCAGTAAAGAGCATCGTCAGACGGTCCATTCCAATGCCCATTCCTGAGGTTGGGGGCATTCCGTACTCGAGGGCGCGCACAAAGTCAAGGTCAATAAACATCGCCTCGTCGTCGCCCTTGGCGCTGAGTTTGAGCTGCTCCTCGAATCGCTCGAGCTGGTCGATGGGGTCGTTGAGCTCCGAGTACGCGTTGGCGATCTCTTTTCCGTTGATAAACAGCTCAAATCGCTCGGTCAGTCGGTCGTCGTCGCGGTGGCGCTTGCACAGTGGAGACATTTCAACCGGGTAGTCGGTGATGAACGTTGGTTGCACATAGTGGTGCTCGCATCGGTCGCCAAAAATGGCGTCAATGATCTTGCCTGAACCCATTTCGTCCGAAACCTCCACACCAATCGACTTGGCGGCGGCGCGAAGTTCCGCCTCGGGCTTCCCAATGAGGTCAAGCCCCGTGTGGGTTTTGATGGCCTCCAAAATGGGCACTCGGGCAAAGGGCGCCGTGAACGAAATCGGGGTTCCGCCCACCGTGATTTCATGGCTTCCGGTGACCTCGAGCGCGATTTGGGCCAGCGCCTTCTCGGTGAAGTCCATCATCCAGCGGTAGTCTTTGTAGGCCACGTAAATCTCCATGACCGTGAACTCTGGGTTGTGGGTGCGGTCCATGCCCTCGTTGCGAAAGTCCTTGGCAAACTCGTACACGCCGTCGAATCCGCCCACGATCAATCGCTTGAGGTAGAGCTCGTTGGCAACGCGCAGGTAGAGCGGAATATCGAGCGCGTTGTGGTGCGTCACGAAAGGCCGCGCCGCGGCTCCGCCTGGAATTGGCTGCAGAATCGGCGTCTCCACCTCGAGGTAGCCAGCCTCGTTGAAGATGCGGCGCATCGTGCTAAAAATCTTGGTGCGCTTCACAAACACGTCGCGCACGCCCTCATTGACGACGAGGTCGACGTAGCGCTGGCGGTAGCGAAGCTCCGGGTCGCTGAATGCGTCGTACACGGTTCCGTCGGCGTCCTTTTTCACGGTCGGAAGCGGGCGCAGCGACTTGCTCAGCAGCTCGATGCGCGTGGCGTGCACGCTGATTTCACCGGTTTGCGTGGTAAACACGTGGCCGTAGAAGGCCACAAAGTCGCCGAGGTCCAAATGCTTTTTGAACACGTCGTTGTAAAGCGCCTTGTCGTCGCCGGGGCAGATTTCGTCGCGGTTGACGTACACCTGAATGCGGCCCGTGCTGTCTTGGATGCTGGCGAACGAGGCCTTGCCCATAATCCGTTTGGCCATGAGTCGGCCGGCCACACAGACGCTGGTGTAGCCCTCGGGGTTGGCGGGATAACCGCTTAAAATGTCGGCCGCGTGGTGGGTCACGGGCACTTCTGCCGCCGGATAGGGGTCCACACCCAAGGTGCGGAGCTCGCCCAATGCCTGGCGGCGAAAAAGTTCTTGTTCGCTAAGTTGGCGCTCCATGCTGCAAAGATAGGGGCTTGACCCCGCGCGGGGGCGGGCGATTCCCGGCGCCGTATCTTTGCGGCCTTCAAGGATTTTACTATGTCTGACCGCCGCGTTCGCGTTCGTTTTGCCCCCAGCCCCACCGGCCCGCTCCACATGGGCGGAGTTCGCACTGCTCTTTACAACTACCTGTTTGCCAAAAAGTTGGGCGGAGATTTCTTGCTCCGCATCGAAGACACGGATCAAACGCGCTTCGTTCCGGGCGCCGAGCAGTACATCGTCGACGCCTTGGCTTGGTGCGGAATTTCGCCCGACGAGGGAATCGGGGTGAACGGCCAAATCGCCGACCACGGACCCCACGCGCCCTACCGCCAGTCCGACCGAAAGCCCCTGTACCGCGCCTTTGCCGACCAACTTTTAGCCGCCGGACACGCCTACTACGCGTTTGATACCCCCGAAGAGCTTGAGGCTGTTCGCGAACGGTCCAAATCCGCCGGAAATCCGAACTGGCAGTACAACAGCATCACGCGCACGTCGATGAAGAACAGCTTGACGCTGCCCGAAGACGAGGTTGCGCGCCGCCTTGATGCGGGCGATGCCTACGTCATCCGCGTAAAAATGCCCCGCAACGAAGAAGTTAAGTTTGAGGACCGCATTCGTGGTTGGGTAAGCGTCAATACGCTCAACCTCGACGACAAGGTCCTGCTTAAAGGTGACGGAATGCCTACCTACCACCTGGCCAACGTAGTAGACGACCACCTAATGGAAATCACCCACGTGATTCGTGGCGAAGAGTGGCTTCCTTCGGCGCCCCTCCACGTGCTGCTGTACCGCTTTTTCGGGTGGGAACAGCCTGAATTTGCGCACCTTCCGCTGCTGCTGCGCCCCGACGGCAACGGCAAGCTTTCCAAGCGCGACGGAGACCGCCTTGGCTTCCCGGTGTTCCCGCTGAACTGGGCCAACGCCGAGACGGGCGAAACCGCGAGCGGGTACCGTGAGCGGGGATTCTACCCTGAGGGCTTTGTCAACATGCTGGCCTTTTTGGGCTGGAACCCCGGAACCAATCAAGAGATTTTCTCGCTCGACGAGCTCATTGAGGCCTTCTCAATCGACAAGGTCCACAAGGCGGGTGCGCGTTTTGATTTTGAAAAAGCCAAGTGGTTCAACCAGCAGCACCTTCGCCAGCGATCACCCGAAGTGCTTGCGGCCGAATACCAAGCAGGCGTCGCCGCGGCATTTGGCGCCGCGGTCGATACCGACTTCGCTGCCAAGGCGTTAACCCTCTTTTTGGATCGCTCGGAATTCATTTCGGACGCCGTTCATGCGGCCCCCTACCTGTTTGCCAAGCCAGCCGAGTACGATTCCGTAATGGTGGGCAAAAAGTGGACTTCGGAATCGGCCGGCCACCTGCGCAGCCTGGTGCCACTCTGGGCTGCAAGCAACTACAGCGAACCCGCCCTCGAAGAAGCGTTTAAAGCGTTTCTCACCGAAACCGGCCTCGGATTTGGTGCTGTCGGCCCCGTCGTGCGCCTCGCCGTTGCCGGAACCACCCAAGGCCCCAGCATCTTCGGTGTGATGGAGCTTCTTGGCCGTTCCGAATGTGAGGCCCGTATTGAAAAAGCCATTGCCACACTCGGATAAGGACTTATGAAACGCCGCACTCGAATCGACCTCGTCGACCAGCGTGAGTACGCCTTTCACGGCTGCCTCCCCGAAGAGGCGATCATCGGAAGCGACTACCTCATTAACGTACGCGCTTGGGCGACTGTGACCGATTCTGCATCTACCGACAACCTCAACGACACCCTCGACTACGTCGCCCTACGCCGTATCGTCAGTGAAGAAATGGCAATCCGCGCCAACCTTCTCGAAACGGTTCTGGAGCGAATAACCGCTCGCACACTCAACGAACACCCTATTGTTGAACGCGTTAAGGTTTCGCTCGCCAAGCTCAACCCGCCACTTGACGGAGACGTCAAAGCCGTGCGCGTGGTCTGGGACGTGCGCCGCTAGGCCTTATTTGCATTTGGAGTTCGGGGTTCGCCGGATTTCCCTACTTTTGCACTCCTCCATGGTCTCGTGGCCGAGAGGTTAGGCAAGGCTCTGCAAAAGCTTGTACAGCGGTTCGAATCCGCTCGAGACCTCCAAATCAACCGGTAGCCCCAAAGCTGCCGGTTTTTTTGTTTCTCCTTTCGAGCAACTAGCTTGCTAAGCGCTTCTCACTAAGGCGGCTTCGGCGCTAGGGCTGCTTCGCAGCTACAGCCGTTACGCGGCACCATTAACCAGTGACCAGCTGCTTGCAAGCCAACGAGCCAATCTTGCGAACAAGCCAATCTTGCCAACGAACCAGTCTTGCCAACCTCGCCAATATTGCTATATTCGTCAGACCAACCAATGAACCAAATCACCAATGATCCTCGTGCTTTCACCCCAAGAAGGCCTGCGCAAGCGTTTCGAAGAAACACTTAAGGCAAGCCATATTGAAGTAGCTCAAGCCACCAGCATAGCCGACTGGATAGAGCAAAACAGCCTCAAACTTCCCTACGTCGCAATTTTAGACATCACCCACACCAACGACGGTGGCGCGGCAATGATGGACGAACTCGGCCAGTACGAAGACCTGCACATGCTGTGGGTACTCATGGTTTCAGTACCGTGCAGCATCAACCACCGCATTCAAAGCCTTCGAAACGGTGCGCTTGACTGCTTTCCGGCAGATATCGATTCCGAAGAATTTATGCTCAAAACCAAGCGATTTATGGACTTGAGCCCGCGCAGTAAGTACGCGCCACCGTCTGAAATGACTGAACGTGAGCGCATTGTGGCCATGATCCAAAAAAGCCTCAAGCAAAACATCAATGTCGAAAGCCTTGCCCGAGCGCTTCACATGAGCCGCAGCTCACTGCAGCGTGCGTGCATCCGCCACTTTAAAATTGGACCGAAAGAACTGATCACCCAGCACAAAATTCAGCAAGCAATGCGACTTATTGAGTTGGGATCCAACAACGTAGCCTCGCTCGCTTTTACCGTGGGCTACAGCAACGTCAACAACTTCATTTCAGCCTTTAAGCGCATGACCAACCAGACGCCTAAAGAATACATGAAGCACAAGCACCAGCTTGACGAACAGCATTCCTAGATCATAAAACGCATGGTTTGAGGGGCTACCTTTGCAGGGTAAGCCCTTTAAACTATGAATACCCCCTCTTTTCTTCGCGAACTCGGAATCCAAAACCACAACGCAGGTACGTGGATCGGAAGTCAATCGTTTGACAGTGCTGAACGCATCACCAGCAGTACCCCTGTAGACGGAAGCGTCATTGGTAGTGTGTCGGTCACAACTTCTGAGCAGTACCACCAGGCCGTTGAGGCTGCGCATGCCGCGTTCTTGGAATGGCGCAACGTGCCTGCACCCAAGCGCGGAGAAGTCGTTCGCCAGTACGGCAACCTCCTTCGCCAGCACAAAGAAGCCCTTGGTGCTCTGGTCAGCTACGAAATGGGTAAATCCTTGGCAGAAGGCTTAGGTGAAGTTCAAGAAATGATCGACATCTGCGACTACGCAGTGGGTTTATCGCGCCAGCTTGCGGGCCTTACGATGAAATCTGAGCGTCCGGACCACTTCATGATGGAACAATGGCACCCTGTGGGCGTCGTGGGCGTTATTTCTGCCTTTAACTTTCCGGTCGCCGTTTGGGCTTGGAACGCCTGTATTGCTTGGGTTTGTGGTGATGCAGTGATTTGGAAGGCCTCTGAAAAAGTTCCCTTGAACGCCGTCGCCTGCCAGCTTCTATGGAACCAAGTTGCTGAAGCCAACAACGTACCCGCAGGCCTCTCGTGCATTGTGAGCGGTGGAGTTGACGTAGGTGTATGGATGTCCGAGGATACCCGCCTTCCCGTACTGTCCGCAACTGGATCTACCCGTATGGGTCGCGAAGTAGGCAAAAAAGTTGCCGAGCGATTTGGCCGAAGCATCCTTGAACTTGGTGGCAATAATGCCATTATTGTTACGCCCACGGCTGATTTAAAAATGACTGTAACTGCTGCGGTATTCGGAGCCGTTGGCACAGCCGGCCAACGCTGTACCTCTACGCGCCGCCTCATTATTCACGAAAGCATCTTCACTAAAGTAATTGACGCCATCAAAAACGCCTACGGGCAGCTTAAAATTGGTACCCCACTGAAGGCTGAAAACCATGTTGGCCCGTTGATTGATACCGCTGCGGTCTCTATGTACCTGAATGCGCTAGACGCTGTAGATGCGGCTGGCGGAACCTTCCACCTTCGTGGAACCCAACTTCACGGCGCAGAATACGAGGGCGGATGCTACGTGAGTCCGTCGATCGCTGAAGTCCAAAACCATTGGTCTATTGTACAGCACGAGACATTTGCTCCGCTGCTCTACGTCATGAAGTACAGCACCTACGAAGAGGCTATTGCACTTCAAAATGGAGTTCCCCAAGGCTTGAGTTCGGCCATTATGACTGGATCGATGCAGGAAGCTCAGCGCTTTCTGAGCGCCGACGGTTCCGACTGCGGAATCGCCAACGTCAACATCGGTACAAGTGGTGCTGAAATCGGCGGAGCCTTTGGAGGTGAAAAAGAAACCGGTGGTGGTCGTGAAAGCGGATCCGACGCGTGGAAGGCCTACATGCGCCGACAGACCAACACCTTGAACTACGGAACTTCGCTTCCGTTGGCACAAGGAATCGTTTTCAACATCTAACCATTATTATAATTCTTTTCTAAAACGTAGTAGTATTAGTCGGTTGATAGGTTGAATAACTTGATTGAGGTTTTTTTGGAACCTTGAGTTATCCACAGATATTAACGAATTATGAACCGTAATAATAAGTTTATATTATTATTAATCAGTATTTTATAATTTAATATCCACACTGTCGCTACGACCTATTCACTACGTAATGTTCCTAACTCACAGCACTCCTTATGTCGGTAACCAAGACTACTTGAGCACAACTTGTGTGTATAAAGGTGGACTCAAGGGCCAATGTTGTGAGTTGTGAGCACTTATTAGCTACTTATTAACGACTTATTGACATGAAACTATCACTTGGATCAGATCACGCCGGATATCCTCTTAAAGAGACTATAAAAGCGCACTTAACGCAATTAGGTCATGAGGTAGCGGACCGTGGAGCGTACAGTTTGGATTCTGTAGACTACCCAGACTTCGGGCATGCCGTTGCTCGTGATGTACAAACCGGAACTTCTGAACTGGGTATTGTCGTGTGTGGAAGTGGAAACGGGATCAATATGTCAGTCAATAAGCACGACAGTGTGCGTGGTGCACTATGCTGGCTTCCTGAGTTAGCCTCACTCGCTCGCCAGCACAACGATGCAAATGTGCTTTCACTTCCTGGACGCTTCATTAGTGAGGCGGTAGGCTTAGCATGTGTTGATGCATTTTTAACCTCAGAATTTGAAGGTGGTCGTCATGCGGGTCGTGTAGCAAAAATTTCTTGTGGCGATCACGTTTGAGATTCCGAAACTAAAAGGCTTCACTAAGAAGCACACTGCGGACTGGCTTAAGCATGTCGCAGAAATTGAGGGTGCACGTATTCAACGCCTTCACTACAAGTCATTTAATCGCCAAGAAATGATTGAACTAAATACTCAATTCCTTGGACATGAATACGATACAGATATTATTAGCTTTTCAGTACACGAACACCCGACGCCAATTGACGCTGATTTTGCCTTAGGTTGGGATCAAATCAACGAGCAAGCTAATGAGCTCAACGAACCATTTGTTAAAGAGCTCCACCGAATATTGGTTCATGGTTTACTGCACTGCATCGGGTACGATGACCACAGTGAGCAAGATCAAAAAGAAATTCGTTCCAAAGAGGATTTGTACCTAAGTATTCACCCTGAGTGTTCCACGTGGAACAACACCTAGTAAAATGAAGTACGATATCGTTGTAGTTGGAGCAGGTCATGCTGGTAACGAAGCGGCTGCGGCCGCTGCCAAATTGGGAGCGAAGGTGCTACTCGTTACCATGAACATGCAGACGATTGGCCAGATGAGCTGCAATCCTGCAATGGGTGGTGTCGCAAAGGGCCAAATAGTGCGAGAGATTGATGCTCTCGGTGGGTTAAGCGGAATCATCTCTGACAAGACGGCCATTCAGTTCCGTATGCTTAACCGAAGCAAAGGAGCTGCGATGTGGAGTCCACGTACCCAAAACGATCGATGGAGATTTGCCGAAGAATGGAGGCTTGCACTCGAGGCCATTCCAAATTTGGACTTTATCCAAAGCACTGTGGACGAAGTACTCCTGGACGGAACAGAAGTTCGCGGAGTAGTTCTTCAAAGCGGTCAGGAGATTAGCTGCCGTAAAGTGGTCGTGACAAGCGGCACATTCCTCAATGGAATTATGCATATTGGTACGCGGCAAATGAATGGTGGCCGAAGTGCAGAGGGTGCGGCCCGTGGAATTACGGCTTGCTTGCAGTCGTTTGGATTCGACCACGGTCGAATGAAGACAGGAACCCCTCCTCGGATCGACGGACGCAGTTTGGACTACTCAAAGTTTGAAGTTCAAGAGGGCGATGCACGGCCTGGAACATTTAGCTATTGGGCGTCAAAACCCTTGGAACGCCAAATGAACTGCTGGATTGCGCACACTTCTGAATTGGTACACGACACGCTGCGTTCCGGATTCGATCGGAGCCCTTTGTTTAATGGAGCCATTCAAAGTTCCGGACCTCGGTATTGTCCAAGTATTGAAGATAAAATCAACCGGTTTGCTGACAAGACCAGCCACCAACTCTTTGTAGAGCCAGAAGGCTGGAATACCGTAGAAATGTACATCAATGGATTTTCCACTAGCCTGCCTGAGGAGGTCCAGCACGAGGCGCTCCGCAAGGTTTCGGGATTTGAGGACGTGAAGTTTTTTCGTCCGGGTTATGCGGTAGAGTACGACTATTTTCCGCCAACCCAACTTAAGCACAGTTTAGAAACTAAGATCGTTACGGGTTTGTACTTCGCGGGCCAAATCAACGGCACCACAGGGTATGAAGAAGCTGCGTGCCAAGGATTGATGGCAGGAATTAATTCTGCGCGCTCTTTGCGCGATGAAGAAGCGCTGCAGCTTGACCGTAGCGAAGCATATATCGGCGTACTGATTGATGACTTAATCACAAAGGGCACTGAGGAACCCTACCGGATGTTTACGAGCCGCGCGGAGTTTCGACTTAGCTTAAGGCAGGACAATGCGGACCGACGCCTAACTGCGATCGGTCGAGGCATTGGCCTTGTGGGCGACCAGCAATGGGCGTCTTTTGAGGCAAAGGAAGAACAAAGGTTCCACGTGGAACAATGGCTTGGCAACCAAACTGCAGAACCAAGCCACTGGAACGGCTGGCTCGAATCAAAAGGAACGACAGCGCTTCGTCAGAAAGGGCCGCTGTCTGCCCTTATAGCGCGCCCTCAACTCACGTTAGAAGAACTTCGCGGTCATCTTAATGCGGATGACATGCCTGTTGCCAGTGATGTTGTTTGGGAGCAGGTTGAGATTGACGCGAAGTACGCAGGCTACCTCGATAAGGAGCAAGAACAGGTCGATAAACTAAAACGCTTGGAGTCGGTGCGCATTCCTGAGGGATTTGATTTTTTTCGTATTACAGCGCTTAGTATTGAAGCGCGTCAAAAAATGGAACGGCTACGGCCAGCCACGGTGGGCCACGCAAGCCGAATTTCTGGGGTTTCTCCTTCAGATATTCAAGTTCTGCTGGTTCACCTTGGCCGATAGTTCCACGTGGAACATATGAAAGTAGCTAGTTGTCCAAGCTGTGGTAGCAGCGAGAAAGCGTCCAAACTTCAGGTTGTGGACCACATGGTGAGTCAAGAGGAATTCACCATTGAGTTTTGTGTGTGCGGCCTGGGTATCACCAATCCGCGCCCTGATGAAATAGGCCCGTACTACGACAGCCCAGCCTACACGTCGCATAGTGATACCAACGCCGGAATTTTTGGGGCGCTCTATGGCATGGCGCGAAACTTTGCAGCCCGACAGAAAGTGGGTCTAATAAAAGCCACAACGAAAAAGTCTAAGGGCAGTTTGCTTGACTACGGCTGTGGAGTAGGCGTATTTACGGCTCGCGCTGAGCGCCAAGGTTGGACGGCACAAGGAATCGAACTTTCGGACGGAGCGCGTTCGCTTGCAAATGAAAAGCTAACAAAGGGCAGCGTAGTAAAGGACCGCTCGGAATTGAGCCCAAGTACATACGACGCGGTTACGTTATTTCATGTGCTGGAGCACTTAGACGATCCCAACGAAGTACTTCACTGGGTGCGCGAACGCCTAAACCCTGGAGGCGCACTTATCGTAGCCGTTCCAAATTACGAATCGCCGGACGCAAAGCACTATGGTCGGTACTGGGCCGCGTGGGATGTACCCATTCACTACTGGCATTTTTCGAAGTCAGCCATGTCGAAGCTGGCGCAGTCCAACGGTTGGTTTGTTGAGGCGATTCGCCCGATGCGCCTGGACGCTTTTTATGTGGGACTGCTCAGTGAGTCCTATAAAACGGGGTCAAAAAACTGGTTATCAGCTATTTACCAAGGCCTGCGCAGTAACATTCTGGGCGGAAGCCGCAATGCTTCCAGCCTTATTTACGTGCTGCGAAAAGCCGCATAAACTGAATTCCGAGGTCGCTCAGCACAATGCGGCTGTTGATGTTGCGCTGGATGTCGGTGAGGGCAGCCTGAAGGAGGCCTTGAATTTCAGAATGCTTGGACTCGTCCAAAAGCCGGGCAAGGCCGTCGGGCTGAAAAGCGACATCCGGAAACCACGCGAACAGTGAATTCTTGAGTGCTCCGTGCCGCAACCTTAGGAGCTGTGAAAGGAGTTGCGCGCTCACGTAAATCCACTGTTTTTGCTGTTCCCGGGGCTCTTTTGCAAGGCGTTCTGAAAAAGCAAGTAGGCCCACAAGATCCTTTTTGTAGGTAATGCGCATGAACTCCACAAAGTGCTGAAGGGGTTCACGAAGGGCGTCGCGGTTCCGCAAGAGCATACTGGCTTGGCCCGGCTTGCCACCTGATAGTTCGGCGAGGACCGCGGCTTGTTCCATACTAATTCCTTGATTGACAAGAGCTTCGCTAAGCACACCGGTCGGCACGGGCTTGACGTAGTGCACTTGGCATCGCGACCGAATGGTTCCGAGAACCGAAGCCTCGTCGTGGCTGATGAGCAGCAAAATGGTGCGGTCCAAAGGCTCTTCGATGAGCTTCAGTAGCTTATTGGCGGCTGAATCGTTGAGGCGCTCCGGCATCCATAGCACCACGACTTTGTAGCCGCCACTGTGTGCCTTTAGCGAGAGGAGGCGCTGTATGCGGGCGGATTCTTTGACCGAAATCTGAACGACTTTTTGCTTTCCGCCCAAGTGCTCAATCCATTCACTTGAAAGTGGGTGCGGGTTTTGCCCTAAAAACGTTCGGACATCCGACAAGAACGGGGCGCAGGTGTCTTCGTCGTCTCCGCGCCCTTCACCACCAATCACAGGCACGATCCAGTGGACGTCGGGATGCGCCATATTGTGAAGTTGGATGCACGACGGGCAGGTGCCGCAGGCTCCGCGCACCGAAGGCGATGCACATAAGAGGCGGCCGACGTAGTCCAAGGCTAGAGGCCATGCCATGCCGCCATCTTCGCACACGAGCATTTGGGCGTGGGCCACGCGCTCGCGGTGCGCCGCTTGGTCGAGCCATAGCCCCCATTCGGGGAGCTTTTGAAGGGGAATTTGAAAGGGTGAATCCAAAGTGAAGCGAAGGTAGCGCCCTACCTTTGCTCCACGAAAACGATCATTCTGCAATTCATGAAAACCATCGACCAACTCGAAGTTCGCGGCCAGCGCATCCTGGTTCGCGTAGACTACAACGTTCCGCTCCGTGAAGACGGCGAAGTTGCCAACAACCAACGAATTGTGGCGACGGTTCCGACGCTCAAGTCCATCTTGGACCGCGGTGGTCGTGCGGTATTGGTTTCGCACCTCGGCCGCCCCAAGGCGGCTGCGGACCCTAAGTTTTCGCTTCGCCCAGTGGCGCATGAACTTGCGCGCATTCTGGGTCGCGAAGTACAGTTTTCAACCCACACCGTCGACGCCGAAGCAGTGGCGGCTACCCAAGCACTCAATGACGGCGAGGTGCTTCTCATGGAGAACGTACGGTTTTTTCCTGGCGAAGAGGCCGGCGATGCGGAATTTGCCGCGCAGTTGGCGGAATTGGGCGACGCCTACGTGAACGACGCCTTCGGAACCGCGCACCGCGCCCATGCCTCGACTGCAGTGGTTGCGCAGCACTTTAAAGGCCGCAGCGCCTTTGGCTACGTAATGGCCAATGAAATCAAAAACGTGGATCGCGTTTTAGCGTCGCAAGAGAAGCCCGCAGTGGCTGTGGTGGGCGGATCTAAGGTTTCGAGCAAGATCGTCATCCTAGAGCGCCTTTTGGGCCGCGTGGACGCCCTTTTGATCGGGGGAGGTATGGCATTCACCTTTCTCAAGGCTCAAGGAGCAGAAATAGGCAGCAGCCTCGTCGAAGACGAGCACCTCGACACTGCCCGCCAAATCATGGCGGCAGCCGAGGCGAAGGGAGTGCGCATTCACCTTCCGTCTGACGTAGTTGCAGCCGACCGATTTGCTGCAGATGCCGCGACCCAAATCGTGCCAAGCTTCGCGATTCCGACGGGCTGGATGGGGTTGGACGTGGGCCCAGAGACCATTGCTGCGTACGCTGCTGTGGTTCGCGACGCAAAGACGCTGCTTTGGAACGGACCCTTGGGCGTCTTTGAGCTAGAGGCGTTTGAGCGCGGAACCCGTCAGCTTGGCGAGGCCATCGCAGTCGCGACCGAGGCCGGTACACTCTTTTCGCTGGTAGGCGGAGGCGACAGCGTCGCCGCAGTTGAACAGTTTGGGCTTTCGGATCGCGTGAGCTACGTCAGCACAGGCGGCGGAGCCATGTTAGAATACCTAGAAGGTCGAGTCCTCCCCGGAATTCAGGCCGTCTACGACGCGGAATAAGTTGGGGGTCAGCCACTCTCCAAATTCGAGGGCGTAGCTGTAGTAGGTTGACTGGAGGCGAAGTTCCGCGCCCGGGCCGATGCTTGTGAATTCATCGCCCATCCACCGAAGGGGAAGTGCCACTAAAGCGGCCACTAAAACACCCTTTGCCATTCCGGTCAGTGCGCCCAAAAGTCGGTTGAGCCACCCGAGTAAAATCAGTTTTGACAAGCGTGTCGCGATTTTACCCAAGAGCACAACCGCCAGGTAAATCCCAAACAAGCTCAGGTAGTATGCCACGCCGTGCATGAGGCCTTCGTCATCAATGAACGCGCTCAAAAAAGGCTCAACAACAACAGCTAAGCGTCCGGCAAACAAGTAGCCAAGCACCAACGCCAACAATCCTGCGAGGTCATTGATGAATCCGCGCCAAATTCCGCGTGCGGTAAAAAAAAGAAAGATTCCGAGAATGAGAACGTCGAGCGCCGTCATAAATCAGCAGCCACTGACGCCCTCGACGTAGGGCTGCACCACGATTTCAACGGTCACCGTACTGTCGGGAACCAGCTTGAGGTAGCTGCACCCAAATACCACAGGGGGGTTGCCACCTTTTTGGGCGGTGATTTGAAGTACTGCTGGCAGGCCGTACTGAAAGATGTCGTTACCGTCTGCATCGCGTACGATACCGTCGACACCCGAGCGTCCCTCAAAGTCAGGGATTGCGTTAACCACCGGGGCAGTAGCGCGAACCGTCGCGTTTTGAAGCGCGATGGGCTCACCGTCTTCGTTAATAGCTACAACTTTGATTTTAAAGCGGTAGACGGGCGCATCTTTAGGGGCGCACGAGGTCACGAAGGCCGCGAACATCGTCGCAGTGAGTGCAAAGAGGCGAAGCGTGTTCACAAGCATCCAGAATTAGGGTCGCCATAGGGGCGAAGAATGACGTAAGCTACGGCAGTGTCGCCGGGAACGATGTGCACAAACGAACACCCACGGTAGGCTCCCTTGGTGGACTCGATGTCAAGGTAGGCCTCGCGTTCGTACTTCCAAGGAGTGTCGGTCCAGCCGCTCACGTCGGACTTTTTGTAGTAGTACCCCGAGGTGTTGGGGTTGTCAAAAAGAGTTCCGCTGCCGGGAACCGACAAATGGATCCACGCATTTTGGATGGCTACGGTGTCTTCGTTGACCACGCGGACCGCGATGTAGCCAGGGCCCGTGCGCGGTTTTTCGCACGACGCCACACCCGCCGCAAGCGCTACGAGGAGCGCGGCAGCAGAAAGGATCCGGTAGTTCAATTGCTTTAGCATAGTTTTGCGGGCGAAAAGCAAGCAAATATAGCAGATTCCACGACGATGCAGGCGAAAATTCAGGAATACCTCCACGAGGTCGCGTCAGCGGCCCCTTTGAACGCTCAAGAGGCCGAGGCCCTGCGCTTGCGTTTTCTCGGCCGAAAGGGCGTTATGAACGACCTTTTTGCCGACTTCAAGACCGTCGCGCCCGACGCTCGCAAAGAGGTTGGCCAGCTCCTCAACCAGCTCAAAACCGCTGTAGAGGCTAAGGTTTCGGAGTTTGCCAACGCAAAACCCAAGGTCAGCATTCACGCAGAGGACGTCACGCGCCCGGCATGGGGCAACCTTCCCGGAACGCATCACCCCGTGAGTCAGGTTCGCGACGAACTCGTCGACATTTTTCGCCGCATGGGATTCGCCGTGGCTGAGGGGCCTGAAATGGAGGACGATTGGCACAATTTTACGGCGCTGAATTTTCCGCCCGAGCACCCCGCACGGGACATGCAGGACACCTTCTTTTTGGCCCGCAACCCAGATTGGGCGCTTCGCACCCACACGTCCAACGTTCAGGTGCGCACCATGGAGACGCGCAAGCCGCCGATTCGCATCATCGCTCCCGGACGCGTGTTCCGCAACGAGGCCATCTCGTCGCGCAGCCACTGCATGTTTCACCAAGTTGAGGGTTTGTACATCGACCGAAACGTGTCGTTTGCCGACATGAAGCAGACTCTGCTCGAGTTTGCCCAGGCCTTTTTTGGCCCGCACACCGCGATTCGACTGCGCCCCAGCTACTTTCCGTTCACCGAACCCAGCGCCGAAATGGACATTTGGTGGGGCCTCGAAACTGAAACGGACTACCGCATGACCAAAGGCACAGGTTGGCTTGAAATCCTCGGATGTGGTATGGTGGATCCCGCCGTACTTGAATCGTGCGGAATCAATCCTGAAGAGTACAGCGGCTTCGCCTTTGGCCTTGGTGTCGAACGAATTGCAATGCAGCGCTTTGCCATTCCTGACATTCGTGCGCTCTTCGAAAACGACCTACGCCTACTGCGCAACCTCTGAGAACCCCGTGCTACAGAACGTCCTTGATGCGAATCGTGTTGGTCGTGCCCTTTGCTTCAATCGGCATTGAGGCCAACTGAACAATGCGGTCGCCCGACTCGACAAGACCCTCGGCTTTGAGTTGCTTGGTAATGTCGACAAACGTGGCGTCGGTCGACTCCATGTTGTCGTAGTAAAATCCGCGCACGCCCCACAAAAGCGACAACTTGTTCAAAAGCTTGTAGTTGGCGGTAAACGCGTAGATATGGCTCTGGGGACGGAAGCTTGAAATCAGCTGCGCAGAGTGCCCCGAAAAGGTGAGTGTACAAATGGCGTTGGCGTCTACCGAATTGGCCATTTTGGCCGCGTAGTAGCAGATGGTATCTGAAATGAATCGCTCGGCAATCTCCTCAACGGGCTTGTGCTCTTTGCCTCGAAACGAACATTCGCGCTCTGCGGCTTCTGCAATTCGAGCCATGGTTTGAACCACCTGAACGGGGTACTGACCCACTGAGGTTTCGCCGCTGAGCATCACTGCGTCCGCTCCGTCCATAACGGCGTTCGCCACGTCGTTGACCTCGGCCCGAGTAGGGGTCAAGCTGTCGATCATGGTCTCCATCATCTGGGTGGCGACAATCACGGGCTTGGCCAACTCAATGCACTTTCGAACGATCATTTTTTGGATAATCGGCACGGATTCCATCGGAACCTCGACCCCAAGGTCGCCGCGGGCGACCATGGCTCCGTCGGTGGCCTCAAGAATGGCGTCGATGTCGGCAACGGCTTCGGGCTTTTCGATTTTGGCAATGATTCCGGCATGGTGACCGCGCTCGTTCAAAATCGCGCGCAGCTCGTGAATATCTGCAGCGTTGCGCACAAAGCTTAGGCCGATCCAGTCGACGTTTTCTTCGAGTGCCACGTCGAGGTCTGCCAGGTCTTTTTCGGTCAAGCACGGCAGCGAAACGCGCGTATTGGGCAGGTTCACGCCCTTTTTGGACTTCAATGGCCCGCCCTGAATCGTTTCGGCCACGACCTCATCTATGCCGTTGGTTGACACAACTTTGAGTACGAGTTTGCCGTCGTCGAGCAGCACGTTTTCACCGACGCGTACGTCGCGCGGAAACTGCGTGTAGGTCATGAATACCCGCTCCTTGGTGCCTTCGCACTTCTCTGTGGTGAACGTCAAACGGTCGCCCGGAACCAACACTGCGCCCTCTTCAACCACCCCTACGCGAAGCTTTGGACCCTGTAAATCCGCGAGAATCGCGGCATTGCAGCCCGTCTCTTTGAGAATTCCGCGAATGCGTCGAATGGTGGAGCGGTGCTCGTCAGCGGCTCCGTGCGAAAAATTCACGCGGAACACATTCACCCCTGCCTCCAGGAGTTGCTTCAGTACTTCATCTGATGACGATGCGGGCCCTAGGGTCGCAACAATTTTAGTCCGTTTCACAGTTCGGAATCCTTTAGGGGGTCTAATACAAATATGGCGTGCTCGGTCAGCGTAAGGCTTGTGCGGGGGTTGTGGCCAAGCAATCCAGGAACGCCGAGGAGCGTCTGCTGCAAACCTACGATTTCTTGACTACTTAACGGCGGGTCGAAGGTTAAAAAGGCTTTAATTCCGCGTGGCCGGGCCACTATTACTGCGGAACTGGGATCCGCCACCATGTCGCCAAACAATCCGCCCCCCGAGGCCTGCACCCAATCCGCATGGTGCGGAGCGTTCCATATCAAACTGGTCGTGCGGTAGCCGTCGCTACCGCGGTAGATCGCGTGGTGGTAGCGGGCTTCCGGTCGCGAACGCACTAAATCAGCACGGCGCGCCAAATTCCAGCTCAAGCAGTTATTTAGATGAAACACCGAAGGAACCGCGTCGAATGACGTGGTCAGTGACCAGACCTCGGGAAGGTCTTCGTCAACGGCGTCGAGTACGAGGCGACGAGCCAATTTTTAGGACTTTGGCCGCCGCGCGAGAAGCTGCCTCTTCGGCGGATTTTTTGGATTGACCGCTCCCCGTGGCGACTTCGGCATCGTCCACAAAAAAGGCGACTGAGAACCGATTGCGGTCTTTGCCATCTTCGTCGACAACATCAAATCGAAATGTTTTTCGCTGCTTTTGGATGTGCTCTATCAGCAAACTTTTGTAGCTGATGACCTCGGTTTCAACCTTGTCAAAGTTGACGTAGGGATCGAGCATGCGCCGGTGCACGAAGTAGCGAGCGGCGTTCCATCCGCGGTCGATGTACACGGCCCCAACCAAGGCCTCGAGCGTGTTGCCCGGCACAGAAGAGGTTTGTCCTTGACGGCCGCTTCGGCTGCGCCCCATATCCATCCACTGCGGAATACCCATCTTTTCAGCAATGCGGTTAAGAGCCTTTCGGCTCACCACTTTGGAGCGCATGGAGGTGAGGTAGCCTTCGTCGCCGTTAGGGTACTTCTCATAGAGGTATTCGGCCATAAGCACACCCAGCACGGCGTCACCGAGGTACTCCAGGCGCTCGTAGCGCATGTTGGCACTGCGCTGGTTGGCGTCGGTCTTGACCTTGCGTCGAAAGGCCGCCAAATAAATTCCAGGGTCGTTTGGCCGGAGGCCGGTCATGCTTCGAATCGCGGCCATTACCGTGCGGTGCTCTGAGGCGACCGTGCGGAACAGGCGAAGGATCGGCTGAAGCATCTAGATTTTTTTGAAGATCACCGAAGCGTTGTGGCCGCCGAACCCAAAGGTGTTCGAGAGGGCGGCCCGCACGGTACGCTTCTGGGGCGTTCCGAAGGTGAAATTCAGCTTGGCATCGAGTTCGGGATCGTCCGTGAAGTGGTTGATCGTCGGCGGAACAATGTCGTGGTAGACCGAGAGCACCGCCACGGCGGCCTCTGCGGCGCCTGCGGCACCCAGTAGGTGGCCCGTCATCGACTTTGTAGAACTGATGTTAATCGTGTAGGCGTGGTCGCCAAAGACTTCTTTGATGGCCTTGGACTCTGCGACGTCTCCAAGCGGAGTCGACGTGCCGTGTACGTTCACGTAGTCGATGTCTTCGGGCTTCATTCCCGCGTCTTCGAGTGCGTTGCGCATCACGTTGCGGGCGCCCAAACCTTCGGGGTGCGGAGCCGTCAGGTGGTAGGCATCTGCAGACAGTCCGCCACCGACGAGTTCGGCATAAATTTTGGCTCCGCGGGCCTTGGCGTGCTCGTATTCCTCGAGCACCAGCGAGGCGGCACCTTCACCAAGAACGAATCCATCGCGGTCCTTGTCAAAGGGGCGCGAAGCGGTGAGGTAGTCGTCGTTGCGGGTCGACAGGGCGTGCATGGAGTTAAAGCCTCCGATTCCGCCTGGTGACACCGCGGCCTCAGAACCACCGGTAATGATCACGTCAGCTTTGCCCAAGCGAATGAGCATGAGCGCGTCAATGACGGCGTTGGTTGAGGAGGCACAAGCCGAAACCGTAGTGTAGTTGGGTCCGCGGTATCCGTACTTCATCGAAATGTAGCCTCCACAGATGTCGGCAATCATTTTGGGAATGAAGAATGGATTGAAGCGCGGAACCTCGCCACCCTTGAAGAAGTTGCCGAACTCTTCGGTGAAGGTGTCAAGGCCGCCAATACCCGAACCCCAAATGACGCCTACGCGGTCTTTGTTGGGGTTCGAAGCTTCGAGTCCAGAATCAGCTACGGCCTCCTCGGCGGCAATTAGCCCGAGGTGGGTGCAGCGGTCCATTCGGCGCGCCTCTTTGCGTTCAATAAAGTCTTCGACGTTGAGGTCCTTGACCTCGCAGGCAAACTGCGTTTTGTAGTTGGACGCGTCAAAGCGGGTAATGGGTCCCGCCCCGCTGCGGCCCTCAAGAAGGGCCGCCCAAAAAGCGGGAGCAGTATTACCGATCGGGGTCAGGGCACCAAGGCCCGTGACTACGACTCGTTTGAGTTCCATAGTACGAACTTAGGCCTTGGCGGTCTCAATGTAGGCAACAGCTTGACCTACGGTTTGAATGCCTTCAGCTTGATCGTCAGGAATTTGGATGTCGAATTCTTTTTCGAACTCCATGATGAGCTCAACCGTATCGAGTGAGTCTGCACCCAAGTCGCCAGTGAATGAGGCCTCGGCCGTTACTTCTGACTCGGGAACTCCCAATTTATCTACGATGATGCTTTGAACGCGTGCGGCGATATCCGACATAACCAATGGTTTTGAGTTATTGATGGGTGCAAAGAAAAGCCAATCTTTGGAAATGTGGTGCATTTCGCCCCCTACCTTTAGGCCGTGAATTCACCTAAAGTTGCAATCCTCGTTTCAGGCAGCGGAAGCAATGCCGCGTCCCTGCTCGAATTTTGGGCCAATGGCGCGGTGCAAACAGTCGGAATTTGGACCAACCGAAAGTCCGCAGGAATTTGGAATCGACCCATTAACGTACTAGTTCATCACTTTGTTCCAGGCGACGACGACGAAAAACTGCTGGCCCAATGGCGCGCCGAAGGCGTGACGGCCCTTGTGCTGGCGGGCTACCTTAAGCCGGTTCCGTCGGCGTGGATTCAGGCCTTTGGCCCCCGGTGCTACAACATTCACCCGGCACTTTTGCCGGCTTACGGAGGCCACGGCATGTACGGCCGCCACATTCACGAGGCCGTGGTTGCGGCAGGCGAGGCGGAATCTGGACTCAGCATTCACCGAGTGACCGAGCACTACGACGAGGGCCCCATTTTGTTTCAAATGCGCACGCCTCTTGTGCCGGGCGACACGGCTGAAGCCCTTGGCGCACGCATTCTCAACGGCGAACACTGGGCGTCCCCACGCGTCGTGACGGCCGACCTGTTCGGAACAGAATTTCCCACGGAACTCCCCGAAGGATGGTCCAAGTAGACCTATTTACGGACGGCGCGGCGAAAGGAAACCCAGGCCCTGGCGGCTACGGGGCCATTTTGCGCAGCGGAAGCCACGAAAAAGAACTGAGCGGAGGATTCTTCCACACCACCAACAACCGCATGGAGTTGATGGCCGTAATTGTGGGCATCGAGGCCCTCAAGTCGGGCTGTTCTGTGCGCGTGGTCAGCGACAGCAAGTACGTCGTAGATGCGTTCAACGCCCGATGGATTGACGGCTGGAAGCGCCGCGGTTGGGCCAAAGTCAAAAATCCGGACCTCTGGAAGCGCCTTCTCAAAGCTATGGAGCCCCACCAAGTGCGCTTTGAGTGGATCAAGGGCCACAACGACCACCCCGAGAACGAGCGCTGCGACCGACTGGCCGTGGCGGCCTCGCTGAAGCCAACGGCCCAGGATTTTGGCTTTCAGCCTGAAGTATAGCTAGGAGCCCCCGGGGTTGAGCTGGCTTAAATCCATGCTTTGGTGCACAAATCGGGTGATTTCCAAGATGTCGAGGGGTAGGATCCGGTATAAAATCAAGTGCGAACCACTTGGCAATCCCCGCAAATCCGCCCAAATCTCGGTGTAGCTTCGGCCTATGAGCGGTCGTTGTTGAATGTGATGAACGGATTTTATAAGCGCCCGATAGTAGACGTCAGCTCGCTTGGTTGACCACGTTCGTTGGGTATATGTCCACACATCAGTGAGGTCTTGAACTGCCGCATTCGTGTAAATGACGCGCACACCTATTTGGAGTTGAGGGCCCGAAGGTGGGCTTCGGGATCAAAATTTGCCGCGGTCCCACTCGCAATTCCCTCAGAAACCGCAGCTCGAAGCAGTTGGATTTTTTGTTCCTCGGCCTCGAGCAGCCGCAAGCCCGCGCGAAGCACATCGCTGGCGTTTTGGTAGCGTCCAGTGCTCAGCGATTCCGCAACAAAGGAATCAAAGTGCTCCCCAAGATAGACCGATGTGTTTTTGCCCATAAACCAAATATACCAAAAATTGGTATACACCAGTAACTAGTTGCTAGTTGCTAGTTTATCTGCCACGCTGCGGTCGTTCATCAGGCGCGGAACTTTGTTTTGACCGCCCAGCTTGCCGACCGACTTCATGTAGGTGATGAAGGCGTCGTTCGGTAGGGCGCGGAGCACACAGTTGCGAAGGATTCCGCCCGAAATCAAATCTTGGTAGTAGACGTTTTTGGCCTGAAGGGCGCGGTCGACGGTGGCGGTGAAGGCCTCGAGGTCGGCGGGCTCCTCGTCAAAGGCGACAAACCACTCGTGGTAGGGCAATCCGCCCTCGGTGGGGTTAACCTGCGGGGCAACGGTGAATTCGCGGACTTGGCCGCCGTGGGCCTTGACCGCTTGCTCGAGGGCGTACTCGACTTCGGAACCGATCACGTGCTCGCCAAAGGCCGAAATAAAGTGCTTGATGCGTCCGGTCACGCGGATGCGGTAGGGAGCCGTCGACACGAACTCGACGGTATCGCCGATGCTGTAGCCCCAAAGTCCGGCGTTGGTGTGCATGATTAGGGCGTAGTTGACACCGGTCTGCACTTGGGCCAGGCTAAGGCGCGGAGGATTCTCGTCAAAGAAGCGGTCGGCCGGCACAAATTCGTAGTAGATGCCGTTGTCGAGCAGCAGCAGCAGGTCCTGGCTGTCGGGCTGGTCCTGAAAGGCGATGAAGCCTTCGGACGCCGGGTAGGTTTGCACGATGGGCACCTTGCGGCCAAAAAGCTCTTCGAATCGGGCGCGGTAGGGCTCGAAGGCCACTCCGCCGGTGACAAATAGGTCGAGCGTGGGGAACACCTCGCCAATGCTGGACTTGCCGCTGACCTCAAGGAGGCGCTCAAAGTACATCTGTACCCAAGGCGGAATGCCCGAGATGATGGACATGGGGGAGTTCACGGTTTCGCGCACGATGGCTTCGACCTTTTCTTCCCAGTCCTCGATGCAGTTGGTGTCCCACGTCGGCTTGCGGTTTTTCTGCAGGTACGACGGAACGAAGTGCGCGGTGATTCCGCTGAGACGGCCTGTCGGAATTCCATTTTTGTCTTCGAGCACCGGGCTTCCCTGTAGAAAGATCATGTTGCCGTTGACCATGCGGCTTTGGCCGGTGGCGTGCATGTGGGCAAAGAGGGCGTTGCGGGCTGACG
>JAURGG010000022.1 GCA_030833905.1 Schleiferiaceae bacterium | reverse complement strand
TCGGTAGTGAACTACGTGGCGGACTCTTAGGGGCGTTTACGCAGGGTTGATTAAACCAGAGAACAATACAAAAAAGGATTACAGAACGAGCTGCTCCTTCACAGATTTCACGTCGGAGGGGTGCACCAACGTGGATTGGGTCAGGCGGCGCTTGCGGTCAGTAGCCTTCTTGGTCAGAATGTGGCTTTTGAACGCGTGCTTGCGCTTGATTTGGCCAGTACCGGTCAGCTTGAATCGCTTCTTGGCGCTGGATTTGGTCTTCATCTTAGGCATGGTACAGAACTATTATTTGAGCTACTATTTCTTTTTGATCGGAGCGATCAAGATAAACATCCGCTTTCCTTCAAGGTGGGGCATGGCCTCCACTTTGCCGAGGTCGGCGACGTCCTGGGCCAACTTCAAAAGGAGCAATTCACCTTGTTCTTTGTAGATGATGGAGCGTCCGCGAAAGAACACGAAGCTCTTTAGTTTGGCACCTTCTTCTAAGAACTTTCGGGCGTGCTTGAGCTTGAAGTCGTAGTCGTGGTCGTCCGTTTGGGGTCCAAATCGGATTTCTTTGATGACTACTTTCATCGCCTTGGCTGCGATTTCCTTCTGCTTTTTCTTTTGATCGTACAAGAACTTCTTGTAGTCAATGATTTTGCAGACGGGGGGATCGGCATTCTCGGCGATCATCACCAAGTCGAGCTCGTCCGCTTCGGCCATAGCCTGGGCTTCGCGAGAACTGATGACGATGGGTTCTTGCCCGTCCCGCACAAGGCGGACTTTCGGCACACGAATGTGCTCGTTAATCTTATGGGCGGCTTCCGGCTCGCGGTAGCCACGTCCTTGGCGGGGTCCCGAAGGTCTATTGTTCCTCAGAGGGGTCAGGTTTTAAATTTATCTCTATTCTCACAGCGCAGCAAGCCGTTCGGCTACTTCGGCGCGTACACGTTCCGCAAACTGGGCGGGCGTTTCGGCTCCGAGGTCTCCTTCTCCATGGCGGCGAACCGATACGGTTTGGGATTCCTGCTCTTTCTCGCCGACCACCAACATGAACGGGACCTTGCGCACTTCCGCGTCGCGGATCTTGCGTCCGACCTTTTCATTCCGGTCGTCAACGAGGGCGCGAATATCGGACATTTCGAGCAGATTCACAACCTCTTGGGCGTAGTCATTGTAGCGTTCTGAGATCGGAAGCACCACCGCTTGCTCGGGGGTGAGCCAAAGGGGGAAGTTTCCGCCGCAGTGTTCGAGAAGGACGGCCACGAAGCGCTCCATTGAACCGAAGGGCGCGCGGTGAATCATCACGGGGCGGTGCATCTCGTTGTCGGCGCCTTTGTACTCAAGCTCGAAGCGTTCGGGCAGGTTGTAGTCCACTTGGATGGTTCCGAGCTGCCACTCACGTCCGAGTGCGTCGCGCACCATGAAGTCGAGCTTGGGCCCGTAGAATGCGGCTTCGCCGTATTCAATGATGTAGGGCAGGCCCTTGTCTTGAGCGGCCTTGATAATGGCTTGCTCGGCCTTTTCCCAGTTTTCGGCCGAGCCGATGTACTTGCTGGGATTCTCGGGGTCGCGCAAGCTCACTTGGGCCTTAAACGACGGAAAATCAAGCGTTTTAAAGATGTACAGCACCAAGTCGATCACCTTCATGAACTCGTCCAGAAGCTGGTCAGAGGTACAGAAGAGGTGGGCGTCGTCCTGCGTGAATCCGCGCACCCGTGTGAGGCCGTGGAGTTCGCCACTTTGCTCGTAGCGGTATACGGTTCCGAATTCTGCAAAGCGAAGCGGAAGGTCGCGGTACGAGCGCGGCTGCGACTTGTAAATCTCACAGTGGTGCGGGCAGTTCATCGGCTTGAGGAGGTACTCTTCACCCTCTTCAGGCGTGAGAATCGGCTGAAACGAGTCCTTGCCGTACTTCTCGTAGTGGCCAGAGCACACATACAGTTCTTTGTTGCCGATGTGCGGCGTGATGACCGGCAGGTATCCAGCCTTCTTTTGGGCCGCCTTTAAGAAGTTTTCGAGGCGCTCGCGCAGTGCGGCGCCTTTCGGAAGCCACAATGGCAAGCCTTGGCCGACGCGCTGGCTGAAGGTGAAGAGTTCAAGTTCGCGGCCCAGCTTGCGGTGGTCGCGCTTTTTGGCCTCTTCAAGCAGGGCCAGGTGCTCTTCGAGCATGCTCGCCTTGGGGAAGGATACGCCGTACACTCGGGTGAGCTGCGGATTCTTCTCGTTGCCGCGCCAGTAGGCACCGGCCACGTTCATAATCTTGACGGCCTTGATGTAGCCGGTGTTCGGAATGTGTCCGCCGCGGCAGAGGTCGGTAAAGTTGGCGTGGTCGCAGAACGTGATGGTTCCGTCTTCGAGGTTCTCGATGAGTTCCGTTTTAAACGGATTACCCGCATAGGTCGCCAGCGCCTCGGCCTTGGTCACCGAACGCATGCGGAATTCAGCCTTCTCACGGGCGAATTCGAGCATCTGCTTTTCGAGTTTCACAAAGTCACCCTCGCCAAAGGCTTCGCCGCGAAAGTCCACGTCGTAGTAGAATCCGGCCTCGATCGAGGGGCCAATGGTGAGGTGGGCGTTGGGGTAGAAGTGAAGCAGCGCCTGAGCGAGCACGTGCGCTGAGGAGTGCCAGAACGCCGCTTTGCCTTCGGGTTGGTCCCAGGTGAAGAACACGAGGGTTCCGCTGCCAGCAAGGGGCTCGTTGAGCTCAACGGTTTGCCCGTTCCATTTGGCGGTTAGGGCGTTTTGGGAGAGTCCGCGGCTGATGGATTCGGCCACCTGCATGGCCGTGGCGCCGTCGGAATAGGTACGGACAGAGCCGTCGGGGAGGGTAATGTCAATCATGGCTTCGCTACAAGTGAAGGAGGCCCAAAGGTAGGGCGGGTCCGTATCTTTGCCGGCCATGACGCACGACGAAATTTTGGCGGTTTTGAACAGCCGCTGTGCCGGAACCCTGATGGAAACACTCGGCATCGAATACACTTCGATGACCGACGACAGTCTGACCGCGCGGATGCCCGTAACGCCCGGGCATTTGCAGCCCGTCGGCTTGCTGCATGGCGGAGCCACTGTGGCCTTGGCCGAAACCGTCGGCAGTGCGGCGTCGCAGATTTTTTTGGCGGATCCGCACAATTTTGTCGCGGTGGGACTCGAAATCGCAGCCAACCACGTGCGCAGTGCCCGAAGTGGCTTCGTCTACGGAACCGCAAGCTTTCTGCACCGTGGCCGCACAACCCATGTGCTTGAAATCCGCGTGATCGACGAGGCGGGCAAGCTGATTTCGTTTGTAAAAATGACCAACGCGATTGTGCCGCGCGAGCACAAGGAGCGCTCGTGAACGGACTTGCTTGGATTCGAGAGGCGGGGCAAGAGGCTCAGGCCTGGGAGCTCAAGCCATCAGCGAGCGGAAACTTCGGCGTCGCCCCGTTTCGCGGGCCGATTCAGCGGTTTGAAGCAGTAGACCGCGGGCAAGGGTCCAAGGGCCGCGCGTGGATGGCAGCCGCGATTGGAGATCTCGTGCTGCCGGCACTAAAGCCAACGGATTCCCACGCGGCAAGCGACTACGTCCAGCTTGTCGAACAGGCCCGCCAGGCATGTGCTGATGGGGTGCTCGAGAAAGTGGTGCTTTCGCGCCGCAAGGCCTACCACCGCAGCAGGGTTCAGCCCTGGGAGGCATTCGAGCGCCTTGCCGAGGCCTATCCGCACGCCACCGTTTTCTTGATTCAAACCCCGGGCGGATCCCTGTGGATGGGGGCGACACCAGAGTGCCTCACTGAAGTGCAGGGGGCCAACGTCCGCACCATGTCGCTGGCCGGAACTCGGTTGCGCGGAAGCCAAGGAGCCTGGGGCCTCAAAGAGCGCGAGGAACAGCACGTGGTGACCAAAGACATTGTGCAAATGCTTCAGGCATTGGGCGTGGACCACGTACAGGTCGAAGGGCCAAGTGTGCTTGAGGCTGGCCCCGTAGAGCACTTGTGCAGCCACATAGAGGGCCGCTCTGCAGGCCTAAGTGCTTGGGACATTGCGGGCGCGCTCCATCCGACACCTGCGGTGGGCGGTTTGCCAAGGGCGCAGGCACAGGCGTTCATTCGCCGCCACGAGGGCTACGACCGCCGCAACTACGCCGGCTACTTCGGCTGGACTTCTTCTGAACGCTCGATTTTTTACGTGACTCTGCGCTGCGTTGAATGGGGTTCCGACGGATTTTTGGGCTACGCAGGTGGTGGAATCACTGCCAAATCCGACCCCGTCGGCGAGTGGGCCGAAACGGAGCAAAAACTTCAGACGCTCGAAAACGTTTTACTCGGGTGAACACTTCATCTGCACAGCTCGCGGCGCTTCTTCGCGACCGACTCGCACGGCACGCTTGGTCGGGCTGGGTAGCTTCACCAGGTAGTCGCTGTGCGCCTTTGATTATGGCATTTCAGGAACTGCCCGTACGCAGTCAAGTGCTGCTGGACGAGCGTTCTGCGGCCCACTGGGCCCTCGGCGCGGCCATCGCGACTGGGACACCTGCCTTTGCCGTGTGCACGAGCGGAACCGCCGCCCTCAACTACGGTCCCGCCGTGGCGGAGGCTTTTTACCAGCAGGTTCCGCTGCTCGTAATCACCGCTGACCGTCCCGCAGCCCTCATCGACAACGGGCACGGCCAGAGCATTCGACAAACACGGATTTTTGACGACCACCTCGTCGGCAAGGGCCTGCTTGACTGCGACGCCTCGCTCGAGTGGAACGCCGCGGTCATTGACCAAGCCCTCGCTGAGTTGAAGTACGGTCCGGTTCACCTCAATGTTCCGCTGGCAGAGCCCCTCTACGAGGCCGTGCCGCCGCTAGTTGCAGGCTCCTTAAGCGTTACATCGCCGACGGTTCAGCCAATGCTGCTCGAGATTCCGGATTTTGTGCGCCAGGCTAAGCGTCCGCTGCTCGTGGTCGGACAGTGGAACCCGTCGTGGGGAGATCCCGAACCCGCGGTGCGCGAACTGGCGCGCAAGGGGTGGATGATTGCCGCAGAACCGCTCAGCCAGCTGCCGCACGATGCCGCAGAGCACCTCGAAGACACGTTGACCATGCTTCATGCTAAACCCGACGCCGTGGTTACCCTGGGCGGCCCCTGGGTGGCCAAAAAAGCCAAAGCGGCCCTTGCCGGAACCCCGCACTGGGCGATCGGACCGCGTGAACCGCTTCCAGACATGTTTGGCGCGCTCGGTGCGCGCACGTACGCTGAGCCGTTTGATGCGCTCGCGGTGCTAAGTCAAGTAGTACCGTCGCTCGATCAGAAATTTACTCCCAACCAAATTGCTGCAAAAGAAGCAATTGATTGGACCGATTTAAAGATTCACTCTAATGTAGCGAAGGCCATTCCTGCGGGCTGGGATGTGCACTGGGCGAACTCGACTCCGGTGCGCTACGCCAACTTTCTGTGGGGGCAAGGACGCTTTTCGCGCGGAATCCGTCACTTCAGCAATCGCGGCGCCAGCGGCATCGACGGCATGACTTCAACCGCCCTGGGTGCAATGTGGGCAAGCGCGCGCCCAACGCTGCTGGTGACAGGCGAACTCGGCTTTTTGTACGACGGCGGAGCAGGCATCGCCTTTGAGGCGCTGCCCGAGCTCAAGGTGCTCGTGGTAAACAACCAAGGCGGCCAAATTTTTCAGTGGCTCGACGGTCCGCGGGCGAGTGGCCAACTCGAACGGCACTTTGCATTTCGGCACGCGCGAAGCGTCCGCTCAAGCGCCGAAAACCAAGGATTTACCTACCGAAGTGCGCGGGACGAAGCTGAATTCCGCCGCGAGTGGGAAGCGTTTGTAAACGATTCCGCCGCCACGGTGTTAGAAGTGTTTACCGACCCCGATGCGTCAGAAATTGCCTGGAAGGGCCGTTTTGGCGCCTAATTTTGACCCCATTATGGCACAACGTACTTGGACCCCGATTAAGGAATATTCCGACATCCGCTTTGAATTCTTTGAAGGCATTGCGAAGATTACCATCAACCGCCCACAGGTGTACAACGCCTTTCGGCCGGAGACCAACATTCAAATGATTGAAGCGTTTGACGTGTGCCGAGAGCGAAGCGACATCCGCGTGATCGTGCTTACGGGCGAAGGCGACAAGGCATTCTGCAGCGGCGGAGACCAAAACGTCAAAGGGGTAGGGGGTTACGTCGGCGAAGACGGCGTTCCGCGCCTCAACGTGCTCGACCTGCACAAGCGCATCCGTGAGATTCCCAAGCCCGTCGTAGCCATGGTCAACGGGTACGCAATCGGTGGCGGGCACGTGCTGCACGTAGTGTGTGACCTCACGGTGGCCTCAGACAACGCCAAATTTGGCCAAACCGGCCCCAAAGTGGGCAGTTTTGATGCGGGATTCGGTTCGAGCTACCTCGCGCGCCACGTGGGCCAAAAGAAAGCCCGCGAGATCTGGTTCTTGTGCCAGCAGTACACCGCCCAAGAAGCGTTTGACATGGGTATGGTGAACAAGGTGGTTCCGCTCGCGCAGCTCGAAGACACGGTCGTTGAGTGGTGCCAAATGATGATGATGCGTTCGCCGATGGCCCTGCGCATGATCAAGCGCGGCCTCAATGCCGAGCTTGACGGACAGCGCGGCCTTATGGAATTTGCGGGTGACGCGACCCTGATGTACTACCTGATGGACGAGGCGCAAGAGGGCAAAAAAGCATTCTTAGAGAAGCGCGACCCGAACTTCGGGCAGTTCCCCATTTTTCCGTAAGCAATGAAGGCTTGGATTGGGGCGCTGCGTCCCCGGACGCTTCCGCTGGCGTGGGCCACTATCGTGCTCGGAACCTTGCTCGCGGCAGACCGCGGTTACTTTGACGGATTGCTGCTGGGTTTGACCCTTGCGACCGCTACAGCCTACCAGATTTTATCGAACCTTGCAAACGACCTAGGGGACAGCCTCAAAGGTGCCGACCAGCACCGGGCAGCTGGGGCAGAGCAGCGCGCAGTAGCAAGTGGAGCCATCTCGGTAGGTTCTATGCGCCGCGCTGTACTCGGGGTGACCATGCTCGCCGCGGTGCTTACGGTTGCGACCTCGTGGTGGGGAACCCGCGGAATGCCCGTGGGCTACCTCTTTGGCTACCTGGCACTGGGAGCGGCCGCCGTGTGGAGTGCCCGAGGGTACACGATGGGGCATGCGGCCTACGGCTACCGCGGTCTGGGCGACGTTTTTGTCATCGTGTTTTTTGGGCCCGTGGGTGTGGCGGGTTCGTACTTCCTTCAGACCCAAGCATGGGATTGGCTGATGCTGCTCCCTGGGCTCGCCATCGGTCTCTTCGCGGCGGGAGTGCTGAATTTGAACAACATGCGCGACCTCGACACGGACCGTGCCGCGGGCAAGCGCACGCTGGCGGGCCGAATGGGGCTCGGTATGGCCAAGCTGTACCAGGTCCTACTTCTGTTTCAGGGATGGATGGCCGCGGTGGTATTCATTTTTCTGCAGGCTCCGGTGACGTGCAGCCGAAGCTTTTTGTTCGCAGCAACGCTTCCGCTGATGGGCGAAACGGCGTTCAAGGGCTGGAAGGCACAAACTCCGGCCGAATTCGACAAGCTGCTCAAGCCCTTAGCGCTGCAGACCGTGCTCTTCGCGCTCCTGCTGGGCTATGGTCTGCTGATTGACGCCAACGAATGCAGTAAACCCCTCTTTTAACGCGCGGTGAAAGCGAGCCACTGGACCTATTCGTACACGTTTAAAACGCCTGCGGGCACGTCCCGCGGAGTGATGACGTCCAAGCCGGCGTACTTTATTGACGTAGAATGCCAGGGCCTTCGCGGCCAAGGCGAATGCGGGCTGCTGCCTGGGCTTTCGGTCGACGACCGACCCGACTACGCCGCGCACCTTGACCAAATCTGCCGTGAGCTCAGTACGCTCAGTGACGCAACCTGGGCCGATTGGGCCCGTCAGCGTCGGCTTGACCCCGAGTGGGCCGCGACTTGGGTGGATTGGCCTTCACTGGTGTTTGCGGTTGAGCAAGCGCTGCTCACCTGGGCCGATCGGGCCCAGGGCGGTGACGGAACCCGCCTTGCCGCTACGCCCTTTGCCCGCGGAGAAGCCGGAATTCCCATCAACGGCCTTCTGTGGATGGGCTCGAGCTGCTACCTGCACGACCAGTCCGAGGCGCGGTTAATCGAGGGCTTTCGCTGCCTCAAAATGAAGGTGGGTGCGCTGGATTTCGAAACCGAATGCGACGTGCTCCGCCACAACCGTAGCCTGGATCCGAGCCTCGAGCTGCGCGTCGACGCCAACGGAGCCTGGTCGGCTGACCTCTCCCTTGAGCGCATGAACGCCCTTCGCGAATTCAACCTGCACAGCATCGAGCAGCCATGTCCGCCCTCAGATCGCGCGGGCCTACGGGCGGCTGTATTGAGCGGAACCCTGCCGGTGGCCCTCGACGAGAGCCTCATCGGGATGCATGAAGCGGCCGACCGCGACGCCCTTCTGGACGAAATTCAACCTCAGTTTATTGTGCTGAAGCCAAGTCTTTTGGGTGGTATAGATTCAAGTGAAGATTGGATTTCAAGGGCCCGCGCCCGAGGCATCAAGTACTGGATTACTTCGGCCCTCGAAGGCAGTGTGGGTCTGAGCGCCATTGCGCAGTGGGCGTCGACGTTGCCTGACCTTGAGGGCTACCAGGGCTTCGGAACCGGTTCGCTCTACACCAACAACCTTCCGCCGCGCACTGAGGTGCGCCGCGGTGAACTCTGGATGCTGTGAGCCGAGGACGCCCCCCTAAGCCCCGGTTGCCGCAGGCGGATCTTGAATTCAGTGCTGCCTGCAGTACCGCGCGCCGCCGTGAAGTTGAGGACGTCGTGGCGTGGTGGAATTCTGGTTCCGCAACCTACACCCTGCACACCAGCGGGAGCACCGGGGTGCCCAAGGAACTGCTGCTGCATCGCAGCCAGATCGAGGCAAGTGCCCGCGCCACGATTGCCTTTTTTGGCCTCAGCGAGGGCCAGCGAAGTCCCTTGCTGCTGTCGGCTAGGACGGTGGGTGGATTTATGATGGTCGTGCGCGCCCTCATCGCGGGCCTGAGGCTCGACATTTTGCCCTTAGAACGGCGCCCCGCGACCCGTCCCGGGCTGCGCTACGACTTTGTGGCGCTGGTTCCCGAACAGGCGGCAGCCCTAGCGGCCGATCCCAAATTTAACCCAAAGGACTTTCGCTGTACGCTCTTGGGTGGGGCAGATGTGCGTCCCGAGCTCGAAGAGGCCCTGTCCAAGTGGCCACGCCCCGTGTACCACGGCTACGGAATGACCGAGACCTTGAGCCACGTCGCGCTGCGCCGACTCGGCCACGGCCGCACGTACCAAGGCTTGCCGGGAGTCCTTTTTGCGCAAAAGGGCGAGGCTTTGGTGGTCGACGATCCCGCGCGCGGAGTTCGAGGATTAGTTACAACCGACGCAGCTAATGTGCATTCGCACAATGAATTCGATTGGCTCGGTCGATTGGACGGAGCCGTCGTGAGCGCCGGAAAAAAAATATTTCCCGAGGTGGTCGAAGCGGCCAGCGGGTGCGAAGGGGTTGCGGTAGGGGTTCCCAGTCGGGAGTGGGGGCAGATGCTAGTCTGGGTCGGTGCGCCGGGCTTTGACCGAACCCAAATCGTCCAAAAATGGGAAGCGCTGCCGAGTTGGCAGCGCCCCAAGTACGTGCTGGAGCACGTGATTCCGTATCTGTCAAGCGGCAAGCCCGACCGTCAAGCGGTCGCGCGATGGGCCGCTCAGGAATTGGACTTGCGGTAGTCCTCCAAAAACTTCTCGAGGCCGAGGTCGGTCAACGGGTGCTTCAAAAGGGCCGTGATGGCGCTCAACGGGCCGGTCATGACGTCGGCTCCGATGGTGGCGCACTCGATGATGTGCATGGGGTGGCGTACGCTGGCAGCGAGGATCTCGGTGTCGTATCCGTAGTTGTCGTAAATGGTGCGGATCGTCTCGATCAAGCCCAAACCGTCGGTTGAGATGTCGTCGAGGCGTCCGATGAACGGAGACACGTACGAAGCGCCCGCTTTGGCCGCCAACAGTGCCTGGCCTGCGCTGAACACGAGGGTGCAGTTGGTCTTGATTCCGCGGTCGCTGAAGTAGCGAATCGCCTTGACGCCGTCTTTAATCATCGGAACCTTTACCACAATTTTCGGATCGATTTCGGCCAAAAGTTCGCCTTCGCGGACCATGCCGGCGAAGTCGGTCGAGATGACTTCAGCGCTTACGTCGCCCTCGACGATGTCGCAAATTGCCTTGTAGTGCTTGAGAATGTTGTCGGTTCCTGAGATGCCTTCTTTGGCCATCAGCGACGGGTTAGTCGTAACGCCATCAAGGATTCCCATGTCGTGGGCTTCTTTGATTTCGGCAAGGTTTGCGGTGTCGATGAAAAATTTCATGGCAATAAATCGGGGTAACGGTTTTAGTCGGCCCAAAGGTCGGGCTATTTTTGTGGTATGCAACCCCAACCCGCTTCTGATTTTTCTACTGAACTCCTTCGCGACTACCGCCTCGGAATGGTGAGCCGTGAGTGCTCCCTTTTGGGCCGCAAAGAGGTTCTCACCGGCAAGGCCAAATTTGGCATTTTTGGCGACGGCAAAGAGCTTGCCCAACTCGCGTGGGCCCGCGTCTTTCGCGACGGCGACTTTAGAAGCGGGTACTACCGAGACCAAACGTTCATGATGGCGATTGGGGCCTTGACGCCGCAGCAGTTCTTTGCTTCGCTCTATGCCGACACCGATGTGGAGCGCGAGCCGAGCAGTTCCGGTCGCCAGATGAACGGCCACTTCGCCACCCGCACCCTTAACGCCGACGGAAGCTGGAAGAGCCTCGTTGACCACAAAAACGTTTCGGCAGACATTTCGCCCACGGGCGGACAAATGCCGCGCCTGCTTGGCTTGGCCCAGGCGTCTAAGGTGTACCGCGCTCAAGGTGTGGACAACGGATTCAGCCGCAAGGGTGCCGAGGTCGCGTGGGGCACGATCGGCAATGCCTCGTCGTCTGAAGGCCTGTTTTGGGAGACCATCAACGCGGCGGGGGTACTGCAGGTTCCGATGGTAGCCCTGGTTTGGGACGACGAGTACGGAATCTCAGTGCACGCCGAGCACCAGACCACCAAACAGAACATTTCAAAAATCCTCGCCGGATTTCAGCGCCAAGCGGCCACCAAGGGTCAGGCTGAAGAAAAGGGCTACGAAATCATCGTGGCCCGCGGATGGAACTATGCCGAGCTCGTCGCCGCCTTTGAGCGCGCCGACAAAGTGGCCCGCGAAGAGCACGTACCCGTGCTGCTGCACGTACGCGAAATGACCCAGCCCCAGGGGCACAGCACCTCAGGTTCGCACGAGCGCTACAAGTCTAAGGATCGCCTCGAGTGGGAACAGGAGTACGACTGCCTCCGGCAGTTTCGCCTCTTTTTGGAGTCCAATAAGATTGCTAAGGCTAAAGACCTCGACGCCCTCGAGGAGGCCGCTCGCGCCGAAGTGCGCGACGCCATGAAGGCCGCATTTGACGACTTTCTGCAGCCTCTAAAGCGCACCCGAGACCAGGCGGTCGCGTGGCTCGAAGAGCTTGATGCGCATGACTTGGCAGCGCCACTCAAGGCCGATAAGGCACCGCTCCGCCGTGATTCAGTGGCAGCCGTGCGCAAGGCCATTCAGCGCCGTAAGGCAGACGGGCTCGACGCCTTAGGGGCTCCGCTCTGGGTCGAAACCCAGCTTAAGCAGGCCGCCCACGACTACGCCAGCCAGCTGCACAGCGGCACTGCCCTCGCTGTGCCCGTCGTGGCCCCCGAGTTTGCGCCCGACGCCCCGCAGGTGGACGGACGCGTCGTACTTCGCGACAACTTCAAAGCACTGTTCACGCGCTACCCCGAAGCGATGATTTTTGGCGAAGACGTGGGCCACATCGGCGACGTCAACCAAGGTCTCGAGGGGATGCAGGCCGAATTCGGAACCGTGCGCGTCAGCGACACCGGAATCCGCGAGGCCACCATCGCCGGCCAGGGCATCGGACTGGCCATGCGCGGACTGCGTCCGATCGCCGAGATTCAGTACCTGGACTACCTCTTGTACGCCGTACAAATCCTTTCAGACGACTGCGCCACCGTTCGCTGGCGTTCGGCCGGAGGCCAAAAGGCTCCGCTCATCGTACGTACCCGCGGGCACCGCCTCGAGGGCGTGTGGCACAGCGGATCCCCCATGCAGCTCCTGCTCGGATCGCTTCGCGGAATGTACCTCTGCACCCCGCGCAACATGGTTCAGGCCGCCGGAATGTACACTACCCTGATGCAGGCCGACGAGCCCGCCGTGGTCATCGAGTGCCTCAACGGATACCGACTCAAAGAGAACTTACCCACCAACCTGGGGAGCTTCACGGTACCCTTGGGCCGCCCTGAAATCCTTCGTTCCGGAACCGACGCCACCGTCGTGTCGTACGGATCCACGCTGCGCATCGTGATGGACGCCGCGGCGGAACTCGAGCGCTTCGGAATCTCCATTGAGGTGGTTGACGTGCAAACCCTGCTTCCGTTTGACCTCAACGCGGACTGTGTGGCGTCCCTCAAGCGCACCAATCGACTGCTTGTGGTCGACGAAGACGTTCCCGGCGGAGCCGCAGCCTACCTCATGCAGCAAATCCTCGAGGAGCAGGATGGATACCGGTACCTGGACGCTGCCCCACGGAGCCTGACGGCTAAGGCCCACCGACCCGCCTACGGATCCGACGGCGACTACTTCTCAAAGCCCAGTGCTGAGGACGTGGTTGACGCGGTGCTGGAGCTGGTAGGGGAGTAGGGGTTGGCTCCTTTGCTTATGCGAGGTTAGCTCGTTGGCTCGTTGGCGAGGTTAGCTCGTTGGCTTGTGTGGGAATCAAACACTCCATGTATCCACTAATTCGGCAAATTGTGTAATTTTGCGGTATTACCACCCCTTAAGTCAGCAACGACTTTTGGGCCGACGCGCACTCCAAAGGTGCGCGTCTATTTTTTTGCTGAATTACACAAAATAAACCACCACGTGTTTTTGGCATTCAAAAAACCTCGTTATATTTGTGCCATTACCACCCCTTAAGTCAGCAACGACTTCTGGCCGACGCGCACTCAAAAGGTGCGCGTCTATTTTTTAAAGTCGAATTGAAATCGTTCGAGGTCTTTCTGGTCAATAAAAAAGTACGCTTGAGAAAAGCGCTTAAGGTCTTTAGACGTTCGGTTTGGAGGAAAGTAAACTACAACTCTTTTATCCTTCGCGCACCGAGCCAATTTTCGGATGGGCGGCACCAAGTCACTGTCGGCGGTGACGAGAATGGCGACGTCGTAGCGGTCTAGGAGTCCGTCGGCAAGCACATCGACGGCGATGTGGACGTCGGTCATTTTCTCTTCGAATGACGAAATTGACTGTCCGCAGTGCTCGCAGTGAATCGTCTTTTGCTGAAACCGTCCGAGGATTACCTCGACGTTCGATGCGCGGAGCGCCGCGAAGTAGCGCTTCTGGGCGCGTTCGGCTTCGGGACTTCCGACAAGGGGCGCGGAATAGTAGCGCACCGATGAAAGCATTTGGTTGGTGCCTAAGCGGCTCCGGACGTACGAGGTGACGTCAAAATTGACGGCCTTCGGGTTCCGGGATCGAATACCGAAAAAGAGGTTAAAACCATCGACGTACACTGCGACTCGTTCCACAATTTGACGTGCACGCGGGACATGAACGCGGTGCCTGTCAAAAGTCAATTAGGGCGCACTGATTAGTCGTATATCGTTAATAACTAAGTGTTTAAATTGATTTCGTGGCCACTTCGTGGCGAGAGCGCTTCGCGCTAGGGCTGCTTCGCAGCTAAAATCTCATATTGGCCTAGAACCGCTTCGCGGCGGCAAGAAGCCAGTTGCAAGAAACCAAAAAGTAAAAAGAAAAGGGCAAGGACACTTATCGCACCGCTACAACCGACTACCCTTGCTGCATTTCTGCCCTGGGGGATTCATCAGGAGCTGGTCGTAAGGCCTTGCCCAGGTGCAAAGATACGCAGCGATTGTGCGACCTTTGCGTATGATGCGTTTAAAACGATTCCTCTTTCTGACGGCAGCAGCCCTGGCGTCCGCTTCTCTTGAAGCCCAAGATTTTAGTGAGACCGCGGTTCTTCGCGGCCCGGTGACAGAACTTCAAATGGACTCAGTAGCCGTTTGGCTCCGCAACGACGGAATCCGCGACCTGAACATCACCGGCATGTGGAGCTGCGCCCAATGGGGCGACACGCTGCTGAGCCTACGGGCTGAGAGCACGAGCCTGGCGGTGGGCGATTCCGCCCGAATTTGGATGCGGTTTACGCCAGAACATAATGTGTACTACCGGCTTCCCGCGGTGGTGGCCACCGACGGACCTGACGGGTTTGTGGGGCTGCAGTTCGAAGCGCAAGGACGCTGGAGCAATACCTACTACAGCAGCACCGAAAACAAGAGCTGGACCCAGCTCAAGTCGGCGCTGACCACCAAGCTCAACCAGGGCACAACCAACCTCGGATACAACGGAGCCCGCGACCAGATGTACGGCAACCTCGACAACGTCAACGGCGACGTGACGTGCGTGTACACTGGGCGAGTGGCTACGTTTAACACTCGGGCAGGGGCGACGGCCAACAACATGAACTGCGAGCATACGTTTCCGCAGAGCTTCTTCAATTCGGCCGAGCCCATGAAGAGCGACATTCACCACTTGTTTCCGAGCGACGAATCCGCGAATACGCAGCGCAGCAACAATCCATTCGGAATCATTACGGGCACTCCGGCCTGGTCGGTGGGCGGAAGCAAGCGCCTCAGCGGCGTATTCGAGCCGCGCGACGCCCACAAAGGCGATGCGGCGCGGGCCATGATGTACTTCGTGACGCGCTTTGGCGACTACAGCAGCTTTTATGCCCAGCAGGCCGCGGTGCTCGAGGCCTGGCACCAGCAGTTTCAGCCCGACAGCGCTGACCGTGCGCGGAACCAGGGCATTGCCGCCCTTCAGAACACACGCAACCCCTACGTGGACTACCCCCAAATCATGGAGCGCTTGATCAGCCTCGCGGGCAATCCGCAGCCCAACCTCGCAGCCCAGCACTGGGCGAGTGAGGACACCCTTGAGCTTGAGCTATGGTCGTGGTCTGTGGGGCCCATGCTCCGCCGCCGCTTGATTGTGGCCAATCCGGGCAGCGACGACCTCATCCTTGGGGCGGCGGCGCTGTCGGCTCCGAACGTCAACCTTACCGCGGGCGGCAACGCCGACACCCTAAAGTCGGGCGAGCTCCACATCTACGAGATTGAGTACCCGGCGTCGGTCGTGCACGACGGCGGTAGCCTCAGCTACACCACCAACACGGGCGGAACCGTGACCCACTACCTACGCGGCACCCCCTACATTGGCGTCGGCGAACCCTCGACCCATGAGGTGCGCGCCTACCGCAGCGGACGCCAGCTCGTCATCGAGGGCTTGCCCCAAGGTGCCCATGCCGAATGGACCGACGCAGACGGGCGCGTGCGCTGGGCGACCGACCGCGCCGAAGGCATCGAGGAGCTTCGCGCCCCTGGCCACGGAACGGGTATTTTGCGTTGGACCCTCGACGGGCAGCGCGGCGTCCTTAAGTTTGTGTACTAAACTCTCCGAAATATGAAAACTGCCCGACAATTAGCCATTCAAACCTACCTGCCGTTAGGTTTAGCTTTAATTGCACTCCAGTCGTTTGGCTTTTACATCTTAAACGAACGACTTTTTGCTTCTGCTTGGGGTATGCTAAGTTGGTTGGCTGTTCTGATTTTAGCAATAGTCGGAATACAACAATTCAAAAAATCGAACGAAGGTTTTGCATCGTTTAAAGAAGCCTTTACCATTTACTTTTTTACCATTCTTGGGTTTCTACTTGGGTCATTTCTCATCATGGAACTACTGTATTTGTTAGATGGAGGCCTAATCGAGCGAATTCAGGAGTATACTTTTGATACTCAGTTATCGATGATGGAGCGGTTTTCTGGAAAAGAACTTGAAGCCAATGAGATTGCGCAATTAGAGAAAGCATTATCTGAAAATGCAGATAAGGCCCGAGATCCAAAGTTTTTGGCATTGGGCCTTGCAGCCTACTTGGCAATGTTTTCGTTAATCGGTTTGATTGTCGCCGCTGTTACAAAGAAAAACCGCCCCGAGTTCCAGTGAACCACCTTGACCTGAGCCTTGTCATTCCGCTGTTCAACGAAGAAGAATCGTTGGCAGAACTTCACGCGTGGATTGACCGTGTATGCACTGCCCACGGGCTTCGCTACGAGGTGCTGTTCATTAACGACGGCTCGACCGACGATTCCTGGAAGGTGATCGAGGGTCTCTCGGCCCAGCACCCTGAGGTACGCGGAATCCGCTTTCGCCGCAACCACGGCAAGTCCGCCGCCCTGTACGTCGGTTTTCAGGCTGCCCAAGGCGACGTGGTCATCACCATGGACGCCGACCTGCAGGACAGTCCCGACGAGATTCCGGACCTCGTGCGCATGATTCGCGAAGAAGGCTTCGACCTGGTCAGCGGATGGAAGAAGAAGCGCTACGATCCGCTTTCAAAAACCCTTCCCACCAAGCTGTTTAACTGGGCCGCGCGCAAAATGAGCGGAATCTACCTGCACGACTTCAACTGCGGCCTCAAGGCCTACCGTCTCGAGGTAGCTCAGGCTGTAGAAGTTCAGGGCGAAATGCACCGCTACGTGCCCGTGCTCGCCAAGATGCAGGGCTTTACCCGCATCGGCGAAAAGGTCGTGGAGCACCGCGCACGCCCCTACGGTGTGACCAAGTTCGGCTTGAACCGCTTTACCAACGGCCTGTTGGACCTCGTGACCCTCAGCATGGTGTCGCGCTTTCGCCGCCGCCCGATGCACTTTTTTGGAACCTGGGGCCTTGTGATGTTCTTTTTCAGCGGGGTCGCCCTCACGGTACTGGGCGGTCTGAAGCTCGCCCGCCTTTGGAGCGGTCAGCGCCCCGGTTTGATTGCCGACGATCCTTGGTTTTTCATCTTTTTGACGGCCATGATCCTCGGAACCCAGCTCTTTGTGACCGGCCTTTTGGCGGAACTTGTAGTGCGCAGCGGACGCCGGCGTCCCGAGTACGGAATCGCCGAGGAACTGAACCGCCCCCATGGAGACTCCCGCCTACACTGAGTTACTTTACGGCCTCGATCTAACGCACTACGGGCCCGCGCGCAGCGCGGAGCCTGAGTTTTCGCTGATTTCACCCACGTTTAAGCGCCCCGACGAGGTGCGCGAGTTCATTGCGAGCGCGGCAAAGCTCGCCGTTCCCAAAGGCCGTTTTGAGGTCATTTTGGCCGACGGAACTCCCGACGACAGCCTTCGCCCCGAGATTCAAAAGGCCGCCGAGGCCGCAGGCCTCGGCGTGACCGTCTTGTATTATCCCGGGCTCGCCGTGAGCGACGCACGCAATGCCGCCGCCGCGGCGTCGCGGGGCCCCTGGCTCATCTTTTTGGACTCGGACTGCCTGCTCCCCGAGGGCTACCTCGACGCGGTGGCCCACGGCCTGGCCCGCGACGCATGGGACGCCTTCGGCGGCCCCGATGCCGCTCCGCCCGACTTCAGCCCGCTCCAAAAAGCCATCAGCTTCGCCATGACGTCGGTGCTGACCACGGGCGGCATCCGCGGCGGCTCCGCCAAACCCACCGCCACCTACTACCCACGGGGCTTCAACATGGGAATCCGCGCCAAAGCCTTTTGGTCTGTACTGGGATTCGACATCGACTTCAAGTGCGGCGAAGACGTGGAACTCAGCATTCGGGTGCGCGAAGCGGGCTTCCGAGTGGGCCTCATCCCCGAAGCCGTCGTGTGGCACAAGCGGCGTTCCACCTTAGGCCAATTCTACCGGCAGGTGCGCCGATTTGGTTCCGCACGAATCGCCTTGGCACAACGCCACAAGGGCCAGATGAAGCTGACCCATGCGTTTCCGTTTGCATTCATGCTCGCCTGGATTTCGGCCCTGGCCCTTCACTTGAGCGACCTGTGGACCCAACCCGTGTACCTTTTTCACGGCTACTTTGCCGCGGTATTGCTGCTCAGTAGCATTCAAAACCGTTCACTTGGCGTGGGCCTTCGCAGCGTCGCCGCCACAGCGGTCATGTTCAGCGGCTACGCCGTGGGCTTTGGCTCGGCGCTGCTGGGCAAGCCCTACCGCTAACCAGTTACTAGTTGCTAGTTGCTTGTAACTAGCAGCCCCTCAATCGCCAATCGGTAGCCCAGCCAGCCAAGGCCGCTGACGGTTCCGCGGGTGTGGGGGGCGAGGAGTGAGGCGCGGCGAAACGATTCGCGGGCGTAGGTGTGGCTCAGGTGTACCTCGATGACGGGGCTCGACAGGCCGGCGACGGCGTCGCGCAGGGCGACTGAGGTGTGGGTGAAGGCTCCCGGGTTGATCACAAAGGCGTGGTCGGAACCGTTGTGGGCCGCGAGGTAGGCGCACAGGGCGCCCTCGTCGTCGGACTGAAACGAGCGCAGCTCGGTTCCGCCAAAGTGCGCGTCAAGCCACGTCTGCAGAATGGGGATTTGGTCCTCGAGCCGCAGGGTACCGTAGATGTCGGGCTGACGGGTTCCGAGCTGACCCAAGTTGATGCCGTGCACGATGTGAATGACCATGGAGCGAAGGTACGAAGTAGCGGGTACGGGCCTAACTTCGGCCTTGTGAAGTGGGACCTGGCGCTAAAGCAGTTTGACGGATACCTGAGGTTGGAGCGCGGAATGAGCCCCAACACCGTGGCGGCCTATGTGCGCGACGTCGAAGCCTTAGCACTGTGGTGCGTCGAGCGGGACCGAAGTGCGGCCAACGTGACGAGCGAGGAGCTTCGCGAGGCCATTCGGGAGATGGCCGAAGGAGGCCTAAATGCGAGGTCGCAGGCCCGGAGGCTTTCGGCCTGGCGTGCCTTTTTTGGTTTTGTGCGCGAAGAAGGGCTGCGCGAAGACCAGCCGGCGCTGGTGCTGGACCTGCCGTCGCTTCCCAAGCGGTTGCCGGTCTACCTCGACGAATCTGAGGTTCAGGCGCTCTTTGACGCGATTGACCGATCGCAGCCCATGGCAGAGCGCGACGTGGCGGTGCTCGAGGTGCTTTATGGATGCGGACTCCGGGTTTCGGAACTCATCGAGCTGCGCGTGCGCGATGTGTTTGCGCTCGACGGAGTCGTTCGGGTGGTCGGCAAGGGAGACAAGGAACGGGTGGTTCCGATCCACGACACCGCCCTGAGGGCGATTGCGCGCTACCAGAGTTCAGAACGCGTGCACCTTGAGCCCCAGCGCGGCTTTGAAGACCATCTTTTTTTGAACGTTCGCGGCCGCAAGGTCAGCCGTCAGTGGGTGTTTTTGCGGCTCAAAGAGTTGGCGGCGCTGGCCGGAATCCGCAAGGTGATTGGTCCGCACACCTTGCGGCACACGTTTGCGACGCACCTGCTTCACAACGGGGTGGACCTGCGCTACATCCAACTGATGCTGGGGCACAGCAGCATCACGACCACTGAGGTGTATGCCCACCTCGACGACCGCATGCTGCGCGAGACAATGCTCAAGCACCACCCGCGGAACCTGAAGTGATTGCGGACTCAGTCCACCTTTGTGCTGCGCAGCTTCGACCACAAAATGGATCCACGGTAGCGTCCGTGCTCAGGCCATCGCTTGGGGGTTCGGTCGCGGCTCACAGCGTAGCGGCTAAACATCGCATAGAAGGCAAAATGGGCCTGGATGATGGCCAGCGTGTGCTTGGGTTGGCGCTGCAGCAGAAAACGGATTCCGGCCGCACCGTCGAGCAGTAGGCGAAAGGCCACAATGCGCATGGCGTCGAGGGTGGGGGCGTTGCGCACCACCGTCAGCAGGCTGTTGCGCACGTTGAGAAAGGTTTTGCGGGGGCTGCCGACGTTGAGGGTTCCGCCGCCGACGTGAAGCACGGTCGAAGCGCTGCAGGCCTCGACCGTCCAGCCGTGGCGGTGCATGCGCCAGCACAGGTCAATTTCTTCCATGTGGGCAAAAAAGGCAGAATCCAGACCTCCCACCGCGTGGTAGGCCTCGAGGCGCACGGCCAAACAGGCTCCGCTGGCCCAAAAAACCGGACGGTAGGTGGGCTCGTCGTACTGTCCCCGGTCGAGCTCGCAGCGGTCGAGCACGCGGCCGTAGGCGAAGGGGATTCCCCAGTCGTCCATGCGTCCGCCCATGGCTCCGGCGTACTCGAAGTACTCGGGTTCGGCATGGCTTCGCAGCTTTGGTTGGATGGCGCCGAGGTGCGGTTGCTGTTCAAATCGCGCAATTAAGGGCGCAAGCCACCCCTCAAGGGGCTCGATGTCGGTGTTCATGAGCACCGCGAGGTCGTAACCGTCGAGCTGCTTGAGCCCCTCTTGGTAGCCGCCGGCGTAGCCGAGGTTCTCGGGCAGTGCGATAAGGTGTACGGCAGAACCTTGGGCTCGAATCCAGTCCAGGGTTTCGGGTTCCGTGGATCCGTTGTCAATGACCACCACGTCGGCGCCCGTACTGCGGGCCACCACACTAGGTACAAAGGACTTTAGCCAGTGAAGGCCGTTGTAGTTCAGCAGGACGACGGCAGTGCGCATCAGTTGTTGCCTCCCGATTGAAAGAACATGTTGTTGTTGATTCGCGAACCAAATTTTTCGCCGTCGTTGGCCCCCGTTTGGTCGAGGTCGCCCGTAATGTAGCTGCGCTTTTGCAGGGTAATGCGCCAGCGCGGATTCTGAATTTCACCAATGGCCGACGAGTGAATGAGTTCGTAGTTTCCGCCCGCCAAATCAAAGTTGCCAAAAATGAACATTTTGTTGATTTGGTACGGAGCATTTGCTACGTCAAGCGTGTTGTACTGCCACATTTCATAGGGGTAGGCGTCGTTCTCGTAGGGCCGCCGCTCAGCAAGGGTAGGGGGGCCGTACTGCAGGTAAATGCGCCCGCGGTCGGTGGCATAGCCCGGAACCGCCTTGCTGCTAAACTTTTTGTTGACCTCTGCAACTCGCTCGGTGTATGCGGCCGCTTGGGCCAGTGCGTCGCTCGGATACCGTTTGGTCCAAAACTGCTGGGTGAAGCGCCAGCGCAGGCTGTCTGCCGCGTCTTTTTGCGAGAGGGACTCAATGCTCATGCGCTCTGTTTGGCTGGCTATTGGGTACAGGGCACTGACCGAGCGGCGCAAGTCTTCGCCTTCGCCCAAAATCTCGACCCACCGCGGGTCCACCGTCAGGCGGGCGTACTCGTTGGCTTCCCCGGGGTTCCAGCGAAAGAAGCTGATTTTTTGGGTGGGGTACGCGCTGGGTTCCATATCCTGCACCGCCAGGGTAAGTTCTAGGGTGTAGCGTCCCGAGGGGACTGTGCTCAGGTCTAGTCCGCCGTGCAAGGCATTCACGGGCTGCCCGGGTTGAATTTTGATTTGACCTCCGAGGTCGCGGCGCAGTTCGCCCCGCTCTTCGCTTCGGAGTCCGTACTGCAGCACCGCCTTTTTGCCATTCGGAATCCGGTACGCCTCGGTGTAAAACCGAAGTTGGTCTGTGTTCGAGGTAAAGAGGTGGTCGCCCCAGTGGGCTAGGGGGCGTACTTCGAGTCCGTAGCGGGTAAATTCAGGGCGCTCTGCGTTGGCGGCACCAATGTGTTCGGTGAGCATCAACGGCGCCAAGTCAGTCTGGTTGCGCTGTTCGAGTCGGACGGTTCCCCGCAGCGTGTCCCAGTGTTCTGGGTCAGGACCGACGGCGACAAAGAGCTGGTAGGTTCCCGTGTCAGCAGCAAGTCGAAGCATGCTCTGGTAGGTGAACTGTTGGTCTGGTTCGTGTCCAGTGGCTGGATATTCTATGGTGATTTTGTCTGCAGCGGCGATAATTTGTTCTTTTTGGAGCCATGCGGCCACCTGGGTTTGAACGCCCGGAACGCTTTCAACATAGCATAAAAGGTCGATGTAGGGACCCGTGTTCGGGTGCCAAAGGCTGAGTACATCGACGTTAAACGAGGTATTTTGAGCATGTACTGTACTGATTGACAGTATGCTTAGAAGTGCTGTTGCAGCTTTTTGTGCAAGGTTTTTTTGCATGCCGTGAAGTTACGTATTTTTGCCCCGGAAGAATGGCAGAGTGGTCGATCGCGGCGGTCTTGAAAACCGTTGACTGTAACAGGTCCGGGGGTTCGAATCCCTCTTCTTCCGCCAGCTCAATCGAGCGACCGCGCCCCCAACTGGGGGCGCTTTTTTTTTAGGCCCCCTGCGAGCAAACTCGTTTAAGGGAGCAGGGGGCCTAAAAAAGAAGGCGGCGCGCTGCGGCGCGCCGCGGTCGCTCGATTGAGCTGAAGCACCCCCGCCCGGGGAACGCGCCCAGAGGCCGAAGGCACCTGGGCGCAATCCCGACTTCACAGATCTTGAGTGAAATTCCTTATCAAGTGAACTTGATAACTTGGTGCGGGGCACTGAAACCTATTGCCAGACTGTATTCAAAAGGGCATTGCTAAACGGCGGATGGTCAGTTCACAATGTGCTCGCACCAAGTGCATTTCTGGCGACGCAACCTCGTAGCGCCTTTCGGGCGGAACCCCATTCATCAGAGTCC
>JAURGG010000021.1 GCA_030833905.1 Schleiferiaceae bacterium | reverse complement strand
CAACCGGGCCAACTGCCCTACGAACCCTGGAACATGGAAGGCCTTGGTCCCAAGCACTTTAGTGGAGAGGGCCGAATCCACCCCAAGTACGGAACCGACGGCTACGAGCGCAAATCGGGTTCCGCGAATACAGGATTCCGCAAACAGCCAACCGGCCGTCCCAAATTCAAGACCGCCGAGGAATATGCGCCTGACAGCGACACGATGCGCCTCAACCGCTACCTCGCCCACGCAGGCATTTGCTCGCGCCGCGAGGCCGACGACCTGATTGCGCAGGGACTGGTCACCATCAACGGCCAAGTGGTCACTGAAATGGGCTACAAGGTGGCTCCGGGCGACGACGTCCGCTACGCCGGCGAACGCCTGAAAAGCGAGCGCAAAGTCTATGTGCTGCTGAACAAGCCCAAGGGCTTTATCACGACCGTCGACGACGAGCGCGCCCGCAAAACGGTGATGGATCTGGTTAGTAAAGCGTGCCGCGAGCGCATTTACCCTGTGGGTCGCCTTGACCGCGGAACCACGGGCGTCCTGCTGCTCACCAACGACGGAGCGATGGCCAAAAAGCTGACGCATCCGAGCCACGGAGCGCACAAAATCTACCACGTGACGCTGGACAAACCCTTTAGTCCGACCGATGCCGACAAACTCAGGCGCGGAATCACCCTCGACGACGGCCCCGTAGCTGTCGACAAGCTTGAAATGCCTGATCCAGAGAATCCGTTTGAAGTTGGCGTCGAAATCCACGTGGGTCGCAACCGTATCGTACGCCGCATGTTTGGTGCCCTCGGATACGAGGTGGTCAAACTGGACCGCACGGTATTTGCAGGACTGACCAAGAAGAACCTTTCGCGCGGCGAGTACCGACTGCTGAACGAGAAAGAAATATCCTTCCTCAAAATCCTGCAGTAAATGCACCGAGCCTTCCGCATCCTCCTATGGGTTTTGGCCGTCCTGACGGCGGCCCTAGGCGGATTGGCGGGCTACGTGTACACCCACCAGGACGAGCTCAAAGCCCAAATGCTGGGCGCCGTCAACGAGCGCCTCAACAGCCCGGTGCAGATCGGGGGGCTCGAGGTGGACCTCTGGGGCCAGTTTCCCGACGTCTCGCTGCGCTTCGACCGCGTTCTGATTCCGGACCCACAGATTCCGACCGACAGCCTCGCCTATGCCGCGTCAGTCTACGCTCAGTTTGACCTTTTTAAGGCCATTCGCGGAACCTACATTTTGCAGCGCATCACCCTGAGCGACGGCCGCCTCAAACTGCGCTGGAACAAAGACGGCACGAACAACTACGGCATCTTTAAAGAGGATTCAAGCGAAACCGCTCAAGCTGCGGTCCAACTCGACGGCGTCACGATACTCAACACAAAAATCACGTTGAGCGGCCATGGAAACCCTCCGTGGTCGCAGACGTTGATCGCAGAACGCGTCCGGGCACGGGGCAAGCTCGACGCCGACGCCTTCGCGGCCGAACTGGACTGGGAACTTTGGGTGCCGAACCTCGCGGCCCGCCCGATTCGTATCGAAGGCGAAGCCGAAATGAACGGAAGCGATGGCGTGTTTGCGGTTCCGCGCGGAGCCCTCAACGTCGCCGGTTGGCCCCTCGACCTCAACGGCGAACTGCGCAACGGCCAAGGCCAGTGGAACTTCGCAGCCGACGACCTCGACGTCGCAAAAGTGATTGCGCTGATTCCGGCGGCACTGCTCCCGGACCCTGAAACGCTTCAGCTCGAGGGCAAAGTCAGCCTCACTGCCAAAGCCATCACCACCACTCAAGGAAGCCGTCTGGTCGCCGACGCCAACTGGACCGACGGAGGCCTCACCTCGGGCGCTTTTAACTTTAGCGGAATCTCTGCCCAAATCCACGCCGACAACGGAGCCCAAGCGCGCACCGCCAGCACCGAACTGCGTATTGACATCAAGTCTGCCCAAAGCACTGAAGGTCAAGTGACCGGACGCCTCACTCTCGCCAACCTCGACGCCCCCGACCTCGAATTTGCCGGCAATGCAACGGTGGGCATCGCCGAATTCCTTCGGTGGATCAGCATCAGCACGTGGGACGAGGCCACGGGGTCGGCCCGCGGAACCCTGGGCTTCAAGCAGCACTATGCCAGTCTTGAAGATCTTGGAAGCCAAGGTGTTTGGGGCGGAATGTGGTCCGGAACCCTCGCCCTCAGTCCCGGCCGCTGGAGGCCCCAGGGCAACTCCGTGGCCCTCGAAGTTCAAGGCGGCGAACTCGACCTGCTCGGCCAGGACCTTGGGCTTCGCAACCTTAAAATCGCCATTGGCCAGTCCGATGCCAGTGTTTCAGGCCGCATCCGCAACGCCCTTAACGAGCTTGGTATGGCGCACGACCTCCAAGTGACGTCGAAGCAACTCAACGTAGGCCAACTATCTGATTACGAGATGTGGAACGGACTTTGGACCGGACCTACCGACCCCAACGATCCCGAATTCAACGACCCCTACCGGGTCGAACTCAGCGCCAACCGCGTGCACTACCACGACCTGCACCTCAGCAACGTCCAAAGCCTCATCGTGGGACGCGGCCTCAACTTCAGCTTTCAAAACACCGCTGCCGACCTTGGCGGGGGCCAAATCCGCGGCCGTGGCGACTGGACCGCTGCCCAGCCCGACGGGGGTCACTTGAGTACCCAGCTTCAGTTTGCCCGGGTGCGGCTGAGCACCCTGCTTCGCGAAGTCAACAACTTCAACCAGACGAGTATTACCGCGTCCAACGTCGACGGTGTGCTCGACGCCACCGCCGCCATCCAGTTGGATTTTGACAAAAACTACGACTGGGTTCCGTCAAGCCTGATTGCCGAAATCCAGTTCAACCTCGAGGGCGGACGCCTTCGCGACATCAGCGCCCTGCAGCAGCTCGCCCGATTCGCCGAAGTCGAGGACCTCAAAGACGTGCGCTTTGCCCCGGTGCGCAACACCATTTACATATCCCAGCAGCGCGTCCTGATTCCCGAAATGCTGCTCGAAAACAACGCCTTACAGCTGAAGGTGGCCGGAACACACGGGTTTGAACAAGTGGTCGACTACCGCTTCCAGCTGCAGCTCCGCGAACTCCTCGGAGGCAAAAAACCCAAGCGGAGCCGAGACCTCGACGCCTACATCACCGAAGAGTCGACCCGCGGCCCGGTATGGGTTCCGATCCGAGCCACTGGCCCCATCGACAAACTCAGTATCAAGCTCGACGGTCAAGCCCTCAAACAGGACGTCAAAACCTCGGTCACCCAGGACTGGAACAAGCAGGCCTCCGAAATCAAAAACGCCGTGAAACCCACAGAATACCAGACCATTGCCCCCGAAAAGAAGTACCAGTTCGAGTGGGACGATTCCGAGGCCGACACAAGCCGTTCGATCAACGAGCCGGATCGTTCGTTCACCCAATTCCCCCGACTTCGCCGCCGGGGCGGTGGCGGGTAAAAATTCCGTCTATATTTGCTTCTAATTATGCGCCGAATACTCGTTGCCCTTCTGATCGCTCTTGCCGCACCTGTCGTGGGTCAAACGCTTCCTACGCCCTCTGAGGTGTGCGGAGTTTTTGCTCCCAATGCCTTCACGCCCAACCGCGACAACACCAACGACTTCTTTGGCGTGGTGGTTTCAGAGGCCTGCGAAATGGTCACCTACGGACTCCGCGTGTTCGACCGCTACGGCCGCCTCGTGTACGAGTGCACCGACCCACGCGACCGCTGGGACGGCAACTACAACGGCCGCGCAATGAAAGAGGGCACCTACCTCTGGCAGCTGAACGCCACCTACATCGATCCGGACGGCACCAACCAGGTCCGCCTCTCGGAGCAGGGTTCGGTAGTGCTCATCCGCTAATCACATGGCGTTCAGGCTGTTTAGCCTAATTCTCATCACATTTTTTTGGAGCTTTTCGGCCGCGGAACCTCGCGTGCACGCGCCCCTATCCATCGAATGCCGCGTCGAACCTTCGGAGTGGTCCAAGCGCTCTAAAAATTCCGCTTGGCTCATCTCGCTGCGCCGCGCCGACGGAACCCCTATCGAAGAACTCGTCATCCCCGCCACCAGCAACCCCCAAGTCCTTAAGCTCGGCGACCGCCCCTCAGGAACCTACATCGTCGCTGCCTACTTCGACACCAACGGCAACCGCAAGCTCGACCGCGGCATCTTTACCAACCCCACCGAGCCCTACGCCTTCAGCAACAACGCCCGAAACCGCTTCAGCGAACCCGACCTCAGCGCCCAGCGCTTCGCCCACCCCGGGCCCTTGCAAAAGCTGACGCTAAAGCCGGCATTTTAGCACGATTGGCAAGGATGGCTGAGATTAGCTCGTTGACTTTTTGCGCTTCGCGCTAGGGCCGCTGCGCAGCTAGGACTGCTACGCAGCTAAATTCTCTAAGCGGCTGGAGCTGCTACGCATCTAAATTCTCTAAACGGATATTTTGGTCAATGAGCTGAAATACTGACACATATCCATTTCGCGCATTGAGAGAAAAAGTAAAATCCGGTTATAACCGAATGCTTAGCGGCGCCTTGAGAAATTGCCGCAACAAGTGCCTAATTACCAGATAGATGCGAGCTAACGAGCTACTCTCAGCCATCCTTGCCAAAGGGCCAACCTTGCCAAAGGGCTAGCCGACCAAAAACGAATTGACCGCCTCTTGAAACGCCTTAGGTTGTTCAGCGTGCACCCAGTGGCCGGCGCCCGCGATGCTTTCGAGTTGGGCTGAAGGGAAGTGCTTCAGGATGCCCTCCCAGTCCTCGTCGCGGATGTAATTGCTGGCAAGCCCGCGCACAAAAAGAACAGCTCCGACAAACTGATCGAGCGGGCCAAGTGGCTTTCCGATGCGGTCCATGCTGGCTTCGAGCACGGGTAGGTTGCACTTCCAGTCGAGCTGCTTTTCGTCGTTCCACTCGAGGTTTTTGAGAAGGAACTGGCGGATTCCCCAATCAGGTAGGTCGGCCTCAAGTGCTCGGTCGGCCTCGGTGCGCGAACCCAAGCTCGCGAGATCGAGGCGGCGCATTGCGTCGAGTATGAATTGGTGGTGCGGAGGATAGGCGCGCGGCGCGATGTCTACCACCACCATGCGCTCGACCCAGCTGGGGTAGCGGGCGGCGAGCTCCATGACCACTTTTCCGCCCATTGAATGGCCGAGCCAGGAAACGGGGCCGTGACCAAATTGGGATTCGGCGTAGGCCACCACGTCTTCGACCATTTCGGCGTAGCTGTGGCTGGCGGTGTGGGGTGAACGGCCGTGGTTTCGCTGGTCAAGGAGGTGCACCTCGAATCCGAGTTCCGCCCACGAACGGGCATGCGTGGCCCAGTTGTCACCCATTCCAAGAAATCCGTGCAGAACGACGAGGGGACGGCCGGTTCCGACAATTTTACTTTCTAGGACTACCGACATAACTGCTTCAATCGTTTAAAATCCCTTGCCCTGCGCGCCCAACTCGAGCTGGTAGCGGTAGCGTTGGATGGTGTTTTCAAGCCCAAGATAGAGCGCGTCGGCGATCAAGGCGTGACCAATCGACACCTCGTTGAGCTGGGGCAGTGATGCGGCAAAAAAGGCGAGGTTCTCGGCACTGAGGTCGTGCCCCGCGTTCACGCCCAAGCCGAGCGACGCGGCAAATGATGCAGATTCCGCATACGGAGCCACCACCGCCACGCGAAGCCGCTCAAAACCAGCATTATCGCCCTCAGCGCGAAGCGCTAGGGCCGCATCGTAGCCCCTGGCGTAGGCCTCGGTGTAGAGTTCGATTCGGTCTGCTCCCACGGCGCGAGCACCCTCAATACGGGCGGTGTCGCACTCGATAAAGAGGGAAGTGCGGATTCCGGCCGCGCGAAACTCGGCAACCACCTCGCGCAGCATGCCAGCATGTGCGAGCGTGTCCCAACCTGCGTTGGACGTCAGCACATCCGGGCCATCGGGCACGAGTGTCACTTGTTCGGGCGCGCATTCGAGCACTAAATCAATAAAATCACGGCTTGGGTAGCCCTCAATATTGTATTCAGTGTGCACCACGCTGCGAAGTGCGCGCGCATCGGTGTAGCGAATGTGGCGTTCGTCGGGGCGCGGGTGAACAGTAATCCCCTCGGCACCAAACTCTTGGGCGCGACGGGCCGCCAAGAGCACGTCAGGAATCTGCCCCCCGCGACTGTTGCGCAGCGTCGCAATTTTGTTAATGTTGACCGACAAGCGGGCGGGGCGAAGGGTTGCCATACTCCAAAGTTTTAAACCGTGTGGCAAAGGTCGCGCAGCCGTTTAGAAATTCGTACTTACGTTTGACCTATGTTTTGGGACGACCTTTTAACCACCGAACGACCAGAGGGCCACATACTTTGGCCCGTCGCTGATGCGACCGGTCGCTACACCGGCATGGCGGCGACCGACGGAAGCGTCTCAGAACTTCGTCCGTTCTACTCGGGCCAGCACCCCGTGGATGCGCTCAACCTCATGGCGGAGCTCCACACCGACTCCCTTGCAGTTGTTGACCAAGACATGCAGCTCCTCGGCGGCCTGAGCGCGGCCCGCCTCTCGCAATGGATGGGCGCGCAGTGGTGCTTTGAGCTCCCGGGCAGCAGCGTGTGGCTCCGCGGACCGCACACGGTGAGCGGAACCTGGATCCAAGCCCTCGAAGAAGAAGGTTACCGGGTAGTCGCCCTTGCCACCGACTACGACGCGACCGCGGCACAATTCGGAACCTGGATTCGCCTCGACCAGCCCGACCCCACGGCGGCCGTGGAAACCCTCGAACGCCTTGGCGCCACGGTACTCGGAGCCTACCCCCCAGGCCGACGCCACGACGACGCCCAAGACAACTTGGACCACCTCATTCACTACCTCAACCTCTAAGCCATGGCCCGCATTGCGATCTACGGAAAACGCGTGCCCGACGAAGCCCAGCCCTTTGTCGAGCGAACCCTGGCCTCGCTCCGCGAAGAAGGCTGTGACATCACGATCTACCGCGGCTTTCAGCACCGCCTCAACGAGAGCTGGAACCTCGGCCTCGACCTGCCCGAATACACTTCCGCCGAAGCGCTTCAAGCTCTTAACCCAGACTTTTTGCTCGTGATTGGCGGCGACGGAACCTTGCTCGACGCCACCTCACAGGTAGGGCGCAGCGGAATTCCGCTCATCGGACTCAACACCGGCCGACTTGGATTCTTGGCCAACATCACCCGAGACGAGGCCCCTACTGCCCTTAAGCGCATTTTGCAGGGAGCCTACCGCATCGAAGAGCGCTTTACCCTTCAGGCCTCGACCGACGGACCCGAGCTGCTCGACCCCAACTTCGCCCTCAACGAAATCGCCGTGAGCCGCAAGGGCACGACCAGCATGATTTCGGTGCACGTGCACCTCGACGGGCAATTTCTCAATACCTATTGGGCCGACGGACTACTCCTCAGCACTCCGACCGGATCGACCGGCTACAACTTGAGTTGCGGCGGACCCATTTTGATGCCCCAATCGCCCAACTTCATCATTACGCCGATCGCGCCGCACAATTTAACGGTGCGTCCGCTCGTTATTCCCAACGATGGCGTACTTGAACTTCGAATCGAAGCCCGCGAAGGCAACTTCCTGTGTTCACTGGATTCCCGGGTCTTCACGTTGGACGTCGGAACCACCCTGCGCATCCAGCAAGCCGACTTCAAGTTCCGACTGGTTCAGACCGAAGTTCAGGACTTCCCCACCACCCTGCGCAACAAGCTGCTCTGGGGCCTCGATCGCCGCAACTAGCCCTCGGCAAAGGCCGTATCTTTGCGGGCTTATGCGCCGCGCCCTATTGATTTGCACCCTATTAACGTCCCTCGGGGCGGGTGCTCAGCACAGCCAAGACCTCAGTATTTCGTGGGGCGGAATCGGGTTTCGCGGCGACGTTGGCCCCACCTGGACCCTTCCCACCCAAGGCAGCGCCCTGACATTGGGATACCGCTACCAGGGCCACCCGCACTACGCCGTTCGGATCGTGGCCGAGCAGGGCGAATTCACCGCCTCAGACATCAACAGCGGCCGCGACGACCGCGAAGCACGCGGAATCACCGTGCGCACCCAAACCCAAAGCGCCTGGGTTCTCGGTGAGGTCACGTTTTTGCCGGTGCGGATTCCCTCGTTTCGGTTTCAGCACACTCCCTACCTGTTTAGCGGACTCGGCGTGACCGCCTACAACCCTCAAGGCCAGTTCCAGGGCGAATGGATGGACCTTCGCCCCCTTGCGACCGAGGGCCAAGGCCTCGCGGGCAGCGGCACCACCATTTACGGATCCCGTGCCCTCAGCGTACCCCTTGGCCTCGGATGGCGTGCCCACCTTGGGCCGTGGTTGATGGCCCAAGCTGAAGTTCAGTGGACCTGGGTGCGTAGTGACTACCTCGACGACGTTTCGGGCAACTACGCCGATACCGAAGCTGTTCGCGCCGCATACGGAGACGCCGCGGCCTACTTTGCGGACCCGACCAACCGGCAGCTCACTGGATATGCTCGGGGACAATCTGCGCAAAATGACGGTTGGTTCCGCGCCAACATAGGGTTAGGTTTGCATTTAGAAAAATTTTGGGAAACTTGCGCCGCATTCCTTAACTGATGAAAAAGATTCCGCAGCACGTCGCGATTATTATGGATGGCAATGGCCGTTGGGCCAAAAAGCAGGGCTTTGCCACCCGCGTTCGCGGCCACGAGATCGGCGTTGAGGCCCTACGTCGTGCAGCGACCGGCGCGGCGGAACTCGGAATCCGCTACCTCACCGTCTACGCCTTTTCTGAAGAGAACTGGCAGCGCCCCAAGGCCGAAGTGGACGCGCTGATGACCATTCTCATGACTAGCTTGAGCAAAGAGCTACCCGTGCTGCAAGAAAACGGCATTCGCCTGCACGCCATCGGCAACCTCGACGCCCTACCGAGTAAGGCCCGACGTCAGCTCGACGCGACCCGCGATGCCACGGCAGGCAACGAGCGTATGGTGCTCACACTGGCGCTCAGCTACGGAAGCCGCCAAGAACTGACTGCAGCCGTGCAGCAGCTCGCTCGGCAGGCCGCCAACGGCGAAATCCAACCCGAAGCCATCACCGAGGCCGACATCGCCCAAGCACTGTGGACCCACGACCTTCCGGACCCCGAATTGGTAATCCGAACGAGCGGCGAACAGCGCATCTCAAACTTTCTATTGTGGCAGATTTCGTACGCAGAATTCGTCTTCTTGCCCGTACTTTGGCCTGATTTTTCGAAGGAAGACCTGGTCGAAGCGCTCGAGCAGTACGCCGGACGCGAACGCCGCCTTGGAAAAACCAGCGAACAACTCACCGCATGATGCGCAGCAAATCCCTCGTCCTGGCCGCCCTCGTGGCCCTCGCCAGCCCGTTGTGGGCGCAGATGCCGGCGGCTCCGACCGTCGAAGTCACCGCCGGAATCGACTACGAAATTGGCGGAATCCTCGTTACCGGTGCCGACGAACTCGACCCATCAATGGTCACCTTGCTCAGCGGATTACGCGTGGGCGACATGGTGCAGTTTCCGTCCGAAAAGGTGTCGAGCGCCATTCGCAACCTCTGGAAGCAGGAACTCTTCGAAGACGTGCAGCTGTACATCACCGCGCGCAACGGCGGGGTGGTCTACCTCGAATTTCGCTTGAAAACGCTTCCGAAGCTCAGCAAATACTTCTTCGAAGGCATCAGCAAGTCGCGCCAAGACGCCCTGCGCGAAAAACTCGGTTTGAGCCGCGGAACCATCGTTTCGCCCAACCTCCTTCGCACCGCCGAAGCCACAATTCGAAAGCACTTTGTAGATAAAGGATTCCCCGACGCGAAGGCCATGCTCACTGCGCTTCCCGACTCCGAATTCGTACAGGCCGTCATCGTCAAAGTGGAGGTCGAGCCCGGCCCCCGCCTTCGCATTGACGACATTGTGTTTACCGGAAATTCCGCCATTAAAAGCGGCAAGCTGCGCCGCGCCATGGACGAGCTGCACCGCCTGCGCTGGTGGAACATTTTTCAGTCCGCCAAGTACCTCGAAGACAAGCTTGAAGGTGAGCGCGCCCTCATCGTGGAGGCCTACAACCACGCCGGCTACCGTGACGCCCGAATCGTACGCGACACCGTGTACCGCATCGACGTCAAGGACAAGCCTCGGATCCGCATCGAATTCGCAATCGAAGAGGGGCACCCCTACTACTACCGCAGCGTGCGCTTTTTGGGCAATTCTAAGTACGACAACGCCACCCTTCAGAGCATTCTCAAGATTGAAGCCGGAGACCGCTACGATTCAAAACTGCTAGCTACACGCGTCAACGGCGACCCGAATGGCAACGACATCTCATCAATCTACCTCAACAACGGATACCTATTTAGCAATGTGATTCCGGTGGAAGCACGCGTCGAAAACGACTCCATTGACCTCGAAATCCGCATTCGCGAGGGCCGCCCTGCTACTGTGCGCAAAGTGACGGTCATGGGTAACGACCGCACCAACGACCACGTGATCTACCGAGAAATCCGCACGCGTCCCGGTGATTTGTTCTCAAAGGCAGACATTCAGCGTACGATTCGTGAACTGGGCCAACTCGGCTACTTTGATCCGCGATCGATCAACATCACTCCCAACCCCGACCCGATGACCGGAACCGTGGACCTCGAGTACACTGTTGCCGAGCAGTCAACCAGCCAGCTCGAGCTGCAGGGCGGATGGGGCGCCAACATGGTGATCGGAACCGCCGGCCTCAACTTCAACAACTTCAGCGCGCGCAATCTCTTCAACAAGAAGGCATGGCGTCCGCTTCCGTCCGGCGACGGCCAAACCATCAACATTCGTGCGCAGAGCAACGGAACCTTTTTCTCGTCCTACAACTTCAGCTTTACCGAGCCCTGGCTAGGTGGCAAGAAGCCGAATTCAGTGACCTTTACGGCCTACCACAACCGCATGAACATGTCAGGGCGCACCGACAGCACCGCCCAGCGCATCAACATTACCGGGGTGACCCTTGGCCAAGGACTGCGCCTGAAGTGGCCCGACGACTACTTCACGCTCTACCACGCGATTGACTACCGCCGATTTGACATCAACAACTACCCCTTCGGCACCGGAATGTTCACCTCGGGAATCGCCAACTCGATTGCCTACAACTTTACGCTGCGCCGCGACAACCGCGACCTGCCGATCTTCCCGACGCGCGGATCCAGCCTGTCGTTCAACATCGAAGCGACGCCTCCTGTTTCACTGCTCGACGGACGCGACTACAGCAAGTTGACCGCAAATGAGAAGTACAAGTTCATCGAGTACCACAAGTTCAAGTTCTCGGGCGACTACTACGTACAGCTCGCAAAGAATTTGGTAGTTCGCAGCTACGGCGAGTTTGGCTTCCTCGGAACCTACAACAAGGACTACGGACTGCCTCCGTTTGAGCGCTTCTATATGGGTGGCGACGGACTTCAGAACTTTGTACTCGACGGACGCGAAATTATCGGCCTGCGCGGCTACACAAACTTCAGCCTAACGCCCACCGGCGGTGGAGCCCTGTACAATAAGTTCACTTCAGAGCTGCGCTACCTCATTTCGCCCAACCCATCCGCCCAAATTTTTGTGCTCGGATTTGTAGAGGCCGGCAACAACTACCTAAATTTTGCGGACTACCAGCCGTTTGAACTCAAGCGCTCTGCCGGAGTAGGCCTGCGCATCTTCATGCCGATGTTTGGCCTTCTTGGGGTCGACCTCGGACATGGTTTTGACCCCATGCCCGGACAAATTAACCCGTCGGGATGGCAGACTCACTTTGTTCTTGGCCAGCAGTTCTAAGTCATGATGCGCCGCCTTTTCACCATCCTCGGAATCTTCGCCTCACTGGCCGCCTCAGCTCAGCGCATGGGCTACGTCGATACACAGGCTCTGCTCAAGCGCCACCCGATGTACGTCCAAGCCCAAGCCGAGGTCGAGCGCCTGAACAATCAGTTCCACGGCGAGGTTCAGTCCCTTTTTGACGACGCCGACGCCCTGCGCGGCCAGCTCGAGGCCGAGCGCGTGCTGCTGACCACCGGAATGATTTCAGAGCGCGAGAAACTCATCACCAACACACTCGACAGTGCCAAAGCACGCCAGATGCGCTACTTTGCTCCCGAAGGCACGCTCTTTGCCAAACGAGAAGAGTTGGTCGCTCCCATTCAATCCCAAATCGCCGGAGCAATACGCGAAGTAGCCCGTCGCAAGAAGTTGGATTTTGTCTTTGACAAAGGCAGCAACCTCGCGGTAGTCTACGCCAACGAATCTCTTGACATCACCAACGAAGTCCTGCAGCAGCTTGGCTTTTAACTCCCTACCTTTGCCATTATGAAAAAGATCGCTCTCATTGCCGCCCTTGTGCTCGCCAGCGCAGCTTCCGCACAGTCTATTGTCGCCCACGTAAACGTGGACAGCCTTTTGGTGCAAATGCCTGAGTACAAAAAAGCCCAAGAGGCGCTTCAGGCCGAGCAAGCCAAGTTTGAGTCCGAGGCCAAAGAAATGAACGCCGAACTCGAGAAGGGCGCCCAGGCCCTTCAGGCCAATGCCGCGACGTGGACCGAGCTTCGCCAGCGCCAAGAGCAGGCTCGCCTTCAAGAGATGTACAACAACATTCAGGAGTACATGCAAGGTGCCCAAGGTGAACTTCAGCAGAAAGAGATCGAGCTCATCACCCCGGTGCTTGAGAAGCTTCAGAACGCCATCAACGCCGTTGCCGAGACCAAAAAGGTGTCCTACGTGCTTGACGCGTCACAAAGCAAGGGTCAAGTGATTTTCGCCAAGGGCGGAATGAACCTCGGCCCCGATGTTCGCGCCCACCTGGCCAAGTAATGTCCGCCCCGGTGGACGGGCCCATTGGGCTCTTTGATTCGGGTGTCGGCGGACTAACCGTCGCCCGTGCACTAGCCGATCGCCTCCCGGGTGAGCGGCTTCTTTATTTTGGCGACACCGCCCACCTGCCGTACGGAGACAAATCACCCGAGGCCATTCGCGGCTACAGCCTGGCCATCGCACAGCATTTGGTCGACCTTGGCGCCAAAGCCATCGTTGTGGCCTGCAATTCCGCCTCATCGGTAGCGTACGAGGCCCTCGTGGAGGCGCTCACCGTTCCCGTATTCAATGTCATTGATCCAGTCGTCGCCGAGGTCGCGCGCCTTGGTGTACATCGCGTCGGAATCTGGGGTACCAAGGCCACCATTAAGTCGGGCGTGTTTCCGGCTAAACTTGCGGAATCAGCTCCGGACGCTGCCGTGCGTGCCTGGGCGACCCCCCTGCTGGTTCCGGTAATTGAAGAGAATATTTTGCAGGGCCCCATCCTTGACGCCGTGATTGACGGCTACGCGCGCCCAACTGAAGCCGAGGACGTGGACGCCCTCGTGCTGGCCTGCACCCACTACCCGATTGTCGCGGCACAGATTGGTCAGCGTATGGGCCGTGAGGTTGCCCTGCTCTCGACACCCCAAATTGTGGCAGAACACGTTGCGTTGGAGCTTGGAGCCCATGGCCTGCTGAGTGATATGGTCGCGCCTACGGCTCCGCACCAGTTTGTGGTGAGCGACTATACTCCGGCTTTTGAAGCGATCGCCCAGCAGTTCTTTGGCGAAGCCATCGCCCTGCGCGAAGACCACCTCTGGGGTTAGGCCAATTCAGCCGCAATTTTTGCCGACAGCAGGCAGAGCGGAATTCCGCCGCCGGGATGTGCGCTTCCGCCCACAAAAAAGAGGTTGGGAATCTGGCGATGGAAGTTGGGGTGGCGCAAGAAAGCCGCCATTGCGTTATTGCTGGAGGCGCCGTAAAGGGCTCCGCGGTCGCTACCCGTGCGCGCCTGGATGGTCGGCGGGTCGAGTACCTCTTCGACCTCGATCAAAGGGGACACGTCGACGCCCAGCGCCCGCTCGATCTTGGCGAGTACTGAGGCCCTCGCTTTCGCGCGCCACGAAGCCCAATCTTGGCCGTAGTCGGCTGGAGCATTGATCATGACAAACCAGTTCTCGCCTCCGGACGGGGCCTCACCCGCGAGGTCCTTTGAGGTGATATGGATGTAGACGGTCGGGTCGTCGTGAAGCGTTTTGCGTTCGAAGAGGTCTCGAAACTCAGCCTCGTAGTCGTTGGCAAACAGGATGTTGTGCAGGTCGAGCTCCGGGAACTCCCGGCGTACTCCCCAGTAAAAAATCAGGGCCGAAGAGGAGCGCTCCTGGCTCAGCGTCTTTTCGGGCGCCTTGAGGTCGGGGAGCAGACGGCGGTAGGTCGGCGTGACGTCCATGTTGCTGACGACGACGTCGGCGGGGAGCTCGGTTCCGCCCACCAAAAGGCCCGTGGCGCGACGGTTCGCCACGAGAATGCGTTCAACGCGCTGGCCGTAGTGAAACTGAACGCCTTGGCGCTCGGCCAACGCCACCAGCGATTCGGTGATGGCGACCATTCCGCCGTAGGGAACAAAGGTTCCGAAGCCGAATTCAAGGTGCGGAATCATCGCCAGCGTGCCCGGAGCCTGGTAGGGCGTCGAGCCGTTGTAGGTCGCAAAGCGGTCAAAGAGCTGCACCGTTTTGGGGCTGCGAAAGCGCCGGACGTGCACCTCGTGCATGGTCTGCGTCAGCTTTAGGCTGGGCAGAGCCGCTAAGGCCGGCAACGCATCGCGCCGCAGGTAGGTCGAGGCCTTGTGCAGGGATCGCTCCAAAAACAGCCCCTTGGTGGCCTCGTACTGGCGGCGGGCCAGGTCTAGGTGGGCCCGCACGTTGTGGGCGGGCTCTCCAAGGACGCGCTCGGCCTCTTCGGCAAACTCTGAAGGGTCGCTGTGTGCGGTCAGGCGGGTTCCGTCGTCCCAGAAGTAGCGGCACTCTTCGGTCTTTTTGAGGTAGTTGAAGTGGTCGCGCGGATCCTCTTCGCAGAGGGTGAAGAGCTCGTCGACCAAAAACGGAAGGGTAAAGAGCGACGGGCCCGCGTCGAAGCGGTAGTCGCCGAGCTGGAACTGGCTGAGTTTGCCGCCCGGGTAGGTGTTGGCCTCGTGGACGTGCACCGCATAGCCCTTTCGGGCCCAGCGGATGGCTGAGGCGATTCCGGCGATTCCGGCGCCTACTATGCGCGCGGTGGGTTGCTGTGCTTCCATTGGTCGATGGCGCGGCGGACGCTGCCGTGCTCGAGTAGCAACGCACGGGCCTCTGAATCGTTCAGTCCGGTGCCCTCGGCGACCATACGAGTACCGCGCTCCACGAGTTTGTGGTTGCTCAGCTGCATGTCAACCATGCGCGAGCCCTTCACGCGGCCCAGGCGAATCATCACCGTGGTGGTTAGCATGTTGAGCAGGAGTTTTTGGGCGGTTCCGGATTTCATTCGGGTGCTGCCGGTCACGAATTCGGGGCCGACTACGGCCACGACCGGGAATTCCGCGGCGGCGGCGACGGCCGAGTCGGGGTTGCAAACGATGCAGCCGGTCAGGCAGCCGGCGGCGCGGGCTTGGTTTAGTCCACCCACAACGTAGGGGGTGCGTCCGCTGGCGGCGATTCCCACGACGGTGTCAAGGGGCTCGATGCGGTGCTCCTGTAGGTCGATCCAGGCTTGATCGGGGTCGTCTTCGGCGAATTCCACGGCTTTGCGGATCGCGCCGTCGCCCCCGGCGATGATTCCGACGACCATTCCGTGCGGAACCCCATAGGTCGGCGGGCATTCTGAAGCGTCGACGATTCCGAGGCGGCCTGAGGTTCCGGCACCGATGTAGAAGAGGCGTCCGCCCCGCTGCATGCGCGGCACAAGCTGCTCGACCAAGGCCTCGAGTGCGGGGATGGCCTCGGCCACGGCCTCAGGCACGCGGCGGTCTTCGGCGTTGATGCCTTCGAGGAGCTGGCGCACCGTCCAGGTCTCGAGGTGGTCGTAGTTGCTGGGGCTTTCGGTGATCATTACCGTAAATCTAGTGCTTGTGCAGCACCGCCACGTAGTAGCCGTCGCTGTGCGGGTGTTCGGGGCTGATGCGGACTTCTTCGCGGAGCGTGTACGCTCCGTTCTTTTCGTCGATAAAGCGGCGGACCTGGTCTTCGTTTTCGCTGCGCAGAATGCTGCAGGTGGCGTACACAAGGGTTCCACCCGACTGAAGCGCCTCGGAATAGTCGCGCAAAATGCCATACTGCGTTTCGCGGGTGCGCTCGAGGTGCTCGGGCTGAAGCTTCCACTTGGTGTCGACGTCGCGGCGGATGACGCCGGTTCCGCTGCAGGGAACGTCCAAAAGCATTTTGTTGGCCCATCCCGCGTGGCGCTGTACGTCGCGGGGCGAGCGAATGAGTTCGGTACGGAGCCCCTTGACGCCGGCGCGAAGGGCCCGCTTTTCGGCTTCGCCGAGCTTGTAGGCCTCGATATCCATACAGCGAATTTCAGCGCGGTTGCCGGCGAGGGCTGCTGCGTGAAGGGCCTTGCCTCCTGCCCCACTGCATCCGTCGATGATGCGGTCGCCGGGTTGGGGGTCTAGGTAGGCGGCAATGCGCTGCGATCCGCCGTCGTGCACCTCGTACCAGCCGTCCTTGAAGCTCTCGAGGTGCTGCAGGCGTGGACGCTTGGCCAAAACCAGGGCGTCGGGGGCGACGTCGCTGAGTTCTGCAGCGACGCCTTCGGCGGTAAGGCGTTCGAGCACGGCGTCGCGCGTCGTCTTAAGGGTATTGGCGCGAAGCACGACGTGGGCAGGTCGGTTGAGGGCGGTGGCAAGCGCCGGCCAGTCTGAACCGAGTTCAGCCGCCGCGCGCTCGGCAAACCAAGGCGCGTAGCTCTGGGCGAGGGCGACGTCAAGGTTGGCCGGCACGTTCATGCCCTCAGTGCGCCAGGTCCAGTAGGTATCAAAGAGTTCTTTGAGTTGCTTGCGCTTGACCACGGGTTCAGCGCCGTGAATGTGCCACAAAAGGCCCCACCAACGAACGAGTTCGTAGCTGTGTTCGGCCACAAAAGCTCGGTCCCTCGCGCCCCAGCGCTTGTTGGCGCGCAGCACTTGGTCCACCACTCGGTCGGCGTAAAGGCGCTGGCCAAAGGTCCGCTCGAGGACTTCGAGCACCCCAGCGACGAGGTTGGGGTGCGGAATCACGACTTTTGGGATTGAAGCGCGTACAATTCAGCGTACAGACCAGGTTGCTTCACGAGCTCGCTGTGGCTGCCCTGCTCGACTACCTGACCGTTGTCAAGCACAATGATGCGGTCAGCCAAGTGGACACAGCTGAGGCGCTGGGTGATGAGCACAGCGGTCATCCCCTCAAGACGCGCCTTGAGGTTGCTGAGAATTGTCACCTCGGTTTCGGTGTCGACCGCGCTGAGCGCGTCGTCAAATAGTAGCACTTGCGGGTGCTTCATTAGGGCACGCGCAATGCTCACGCGCTGCTTTTGTCCGCCTGAAAGGGTCACGCCGCGCTCGCCGACAATCGTGTCAAAGCCCTGTGGAAAACCACGAATGTCATCAGCCACGTCCGCAAGCTCGGCCTGGCGCTCGACTTCAGCGCGGTCGGCGTTGAGGCTGCCAAAAGCGATGTTGTCGGCGATGGAGTCACTAAAGAGAAAGGGGTCCTGAGGCACGGTTCCGACCGAAGCCCGAAGGGCCTGAACGTCCCACTGGCGCAGATCTACGCCGTCAAGTAGCACACGCCCCGAAGTCGGATCCATAAGGCGGTTCATGAGTCCCACGAGGCTGGATTTGCCTGAGCCCGTACGCCCCACCACCACGACCGTCTCGCCGGGCTGAACCGTAAACGATACGTCGCGCAGCGCTTGGATTCCGCTGTCTGGATAGGTGTACGAAACGTTTTCAAACGTCCAGGCTCCCTGCACCGTTGCATTGTGGGCTCCCTCAGGCGTCGCGACCGCTGGAACCACCGTCAAAAAGTCGTTGATACGCTCCATTGAGGCCTCCGCGCGCTGAATCAGGCTCATCACCCAGCCGATACTGGCAATGGGCCAGGTTAACAAACCTACGTAGTAGACAAATTCCGCGATAACACCCGGGCTGAGGCGACCTTCGATAACGCCCTCACCACCGATCCACACCGTCAGTACCGTACTGAGACCCACGAGCAGCATCATCAATGGGGCGAACAATGCATTTACCCTGTAGAGACCGCGGTTGAGCGTATAGCTCTGAGCCGCGCTCTCGGCGTAGCGCTCGGTTTGCTCGGATTCAAGACTGTAAACTTTGAGCACGCGGACTCCGCTAAAAGTCTCTTGGGCGAGTGTACTGATGGCGGACTGCTGCTGCTGGACAGCGTGGCTTCGCTGGTTAATGAGCGTCGAAACCCGGTAAATGGCCCACACGAGCACGGGCATCGGAGCCAATGTGATCCAGCTCAACTTCGCGTCAACCTGAAACATAAACACTAGGGTCAGGCCCGTCGAAAAGGCCGTGTTGATGGTGTACATGACCCCCGGACCGAGGTACATCCGCACGCGGCTGACGTCTTCGCTAATCCGATTCATCAAGTCGCCCGTGGCGTTGCGGCGGTAAAACGTTTGATCCAGCGCCTGGTAGTGGTCGTAAATGTCGTTTTTGAGGTCAAACTCGATGCGGCGCGACATGACAATCAGGGTTTGGCGCATGAGAAAGGTAAAGGCTCCGCGAAGGGCGCTCAGAAGCAGAATTAAGGCGGAATAGCCGAGGAGCGAGCGCATCAATACTGACGCATCACTCTGGTCCTTAAGCGCTTGAGATACCGTATCGAATGCTTCACGAATGTAGATCGCAGGGTAGACGGCGAACATTGCCGAGGCGATGACAAAGAGTACGCCGCCGGTAAAATGCCAGGGATAGCGAAGAAAATAGGGGTTCAGGGACCAAAGGGCGCGCACAGGGCAAAGGTACGGCCGCGCGGCGCCAGGCTTGGGCTTGTATTAGCGAATAAACGGATCGCTAAACTTCAGATCTTGCGCTAAGCCCGGGTCGTCCAACGTATGCAAAAAAGCAACCAAAGCCGCCTTTTGGGCCGCCGTAAAGTTGGGGCGAATCGGCTGACCGTCAGGGCCGCGCAACTGCGGGCTGAGGTTGGGGTGATTCTGGACTCCGGTGCTGTAGTGCTCCACTACCTGCTCGAGGGTCGCGAAGCGTCCATCATGCATAAAGGGTCCGCGATCGCTTAGGTTGCGAAGGGATGGAACCTTGAACAGCCCATCCTGCGCGGCATTGCCATTGGCGCCGCCCACCCCGGCGTCGGTAGTCGTAGCGTCCAAGCCGTTGTTGCGCGGTCCCGGAGCCGTAAAGGCCTCGGTGCCGTGGCAGGTAACGCAGGCTCCGGGAGCGGGCGGGCCACCGCCAGGTGCTGCCCCAAAAAAGAGGGCTTTGCCCTGGTTTTCTTGGGCTGTGAAGTTCGGGAACGGCTGCGCGGGAGCCGCCACTTGCACCCTCCCCTCGTCGTAGCGCGAACTGTAGCTCATGATGCTGCGCACAAACTGCGCAAGGGCGTGGCGCACCCGCAACTCCGTGATGTCAGTCGTCCCAAATGCTTTTTCAAAAAGCGGAGCGTAGTAGGGCAAGGCATCCAAACGGGCGAGTAGGGTGTCAATGCTCAGGCCCATTTCGACCGGATCCTGAACCGGCATCAGCACTTGGTCTTCGAGTGTGGCGGCCCGCTCGTCCCAAAAAAACGATCCGTTCGCGTAAAACCGCGCGTTCGACAGTCCCATCGAATGCCGTCCGGTGTGGCCGCCGGCAAACCCCACGCTGAACCGCGCGCTGTCGCCAAATCCACGGTTCTGGTGGTGGCAGCTGGCGCAGGACGTGCTGCGGTTGGCGCTGAGGTTCCGCTCGTAAAAGAGCACTCGGCCCAAGGTGGCCCCGTCGTCCGTGACGGGATTGGTGAGCGGCGTGTTGTCAGCAGCCAGCACGTTAGCCTGAGCAAAGTGGGCCGGCAAGGCATCAGGTGTGTACGAATAGGCCGTGTCCGGCAAATTCAAGTACTGAGCAATGGGGTCGATCGGGTCGGGGCGGCAGCTGGCCGCTGCTGCGAGCACCACTCCGAGGGTAAAAAACTTATTCATTGTTGTTAGGATGCTCGGAATGTACAATGGTTTAACGGGATTGTACCTTTAGGGTCATGTTTTCGGTTCCGTCCCAACCCGTCGTTGCTGTCGTTGGCCTTGGCTACGTCGGACTTCCTTTGGCTTTAGCCCTTTCGCGCGAATTCCGCGTGGTCGGTTTTGACATCAATTCGACTCGGGTAGCCGAGCTCAATCGGGGCGAAGACCACACCCTTGAAGCGGATCCCGATGACCTTTCGGCCGCCTTGGGCCGCGGACTTCGGTTCAGCGCCGACGCGTCGATGCTTCGAGAAGCCAACGTGTTCATCGTGACGGTTCCGACGCCCATTGACCAGTTCAAAGCGCCAGACCTGAAGCCTTTGCTCGCGGCGTCTGCCACGATTGGCGCCGCCCTAAAGGCCGGAGACGTCGTCATTTACGAGTCCACGACCTACCCCGGCTGCACCGAAGAAGACTGTGTTCCTGTGCTGGAGCGCACCTCGGGACTGAAGTTCAACGTCGACTTTTTCTGCGGGTACAGCCCCGAGCGCATCAACCCAGGCGACAAGGTCAATACGCTTGAAACGATTAAAAAGGTGACCAGCGGCAGCACGCCCGAAGTGGCCGCCTTCGTCGACGGCCTCTACCGCCGCATTGTCAAAGCCGGAACCCACCTCGCCCCCAGCATCAAGGTGGCCGAGGCCTCAAAGGCCATCGAAAACGCCCAGCGCGACGTCAACATTTCGTTTGTCAACGAGCTCGCCCTCATTTTTGACCGCCTCGGAATCGATACCCGCGACGTGCTCGAAGCGGCCGGAACCAAGTGGAACTTCTTGAAGTACAGCCCCGGCTTGGTCGGTGGGCACTGCATTGGCGTCGACCCCTACTACCTTGCCCACAAGGCACAGAGCGTGGGCTACCACCCGCAGGTGATCCTTAGCGGCCGCCGCGTGAACGATTCCATGGGCATGTTTGTGGCCAACAAGGTCGTCAAGCTGATGATCGGCAACGGACTCGCGGTGCACGGCAGCAAGGTGCTGGTCTTGGGCGTGACCTTCAAAGAGAACTGTCCCGACATTCGCAACACCCGCGTTGTCGACATTGTCGCTGAACTCCAGCAGTTCGGTATGCACGTCGACGTCTTTGACCCTTGGGCTGACCCCACTGAGGTGCAGCATGAGTACGGAATTCAGCTCTCCGACGCCCCTGGCCATGGCTACCACGCCGTAGTCCTGGCGGTCGCCCACGAACAATTTATCTCGCTGCGTCGCGAACAACTTGGTCTGCTGGACGACGGAATCATCTTTGACACCAAAGCCCTCTGGCCGCGTGAGATGGTGAACGGCCGGCTGTAGACCGTTGGCTTTTTGCGCTTCGCGCTAGGGCCGCTTCGCGGCTAAGGCTGCTTCGCAGCTAAATTCTCCAAACGGATATTTTTGTCAATGATCTGATTCATAGACACATAGCCATTTAGCACGCTGAGAAAAAAAGTAAAATCCGGTTAAAGCCGAATCGCGGGTTACGAGTAACGAGTGACAATGGGCGCAAAGCGCCCATCAGGTCTGCAGCACCCCCGGGTTGTAGGCGCGCTCGATCGGAGACTGATTGGCGGCCTCAATTCCCATCGAAAGCACGGTGCGCGTCTCCAGTGGGTCGATAATGGCGTCGATCCACAGGCGGGCGGCGGCGTAGTAGGGGCTCATTTGAGCCTCGTAGCGGGCGCGGATGCGCTGAAGCAGCTCCTGCTCAGCCTCTGCCGAGAGGTCTGCGGTGCGGGATTTTTCAATCTGAAGCAGCACCTTGGCAGCCTGATCTCCGCCCATAACGGCGATTTTGGCGGTGGGCCACGCGACGATGAGGCGCGGATCGTAGGCTTTTCCGCACATGGCGTAGTTGCCGGCTCCGAACGAGTGGCCCGTGATCACCGTGAATTTCGGAACCACACTGTTGGCAACCGCGTTGACCATTTTGGCTCCGTCCTTGATGATTCCGCCGTGCTCTGACCGCGAACCCACCATGAATCCGGTGACGTCTTGCAGAAAGACGAGCGGAATTTTTTTCTGGTTGCAGTTTGCAATGAAGCGCGCGGCCTTGTCGGCGCTGTCTGAGTAGATGACGCCGCCGATCTGCATTTCGCCCTTGCCGGACTTGACCACTTGGCGCTCGTTCGCCACGATTCCGACCGCCCATCCGTCGATGCGGGCATAGGTGGTGATGATGGTCTTGCCGTAGTCGGCCTTGTACTCGATCATCGAGTCGGCGTCGACCAGGCACTCGAGCAGCGCGCGAACCGGGTAGGGCTTGCCGTCTACGGGCATGCGCTCGTAGACTTTTTCGGGGGCCACGGCCGGAGCCTGCGGCGCTACCCGATCAAATCCGGCCATGGGTCGGGTGCCCAGCTTGTCCACGAGTCCGCGCAGGGTGCGCAGCGCGTCGTCGTCATCCTTAGCCTTGTAGTCGCACACTCCGCTGATTTGGGTGTGGGTATTGGCTCCGCCGAGGGTTTCGTTGTCGATTTCTTCGCCGATGGCGGCTTTAACCAGGTAGCTTCCAGCCAAAAAGATGCTGCCGGTGCCCTCAACGATAAGGGCCTCGTCGCTCATGATGGGCAGGTAGGCTCCGCCGGCCACACAGGATCCCATAACGGCCGACAGCTGCGGAATCCCAAGGCTGCTCATGACCGCGTTATTGCGAAAAATTCGCCCAAAGTGCTCCTTATCAGGAAAAATCTCGTCCTGCATCGGCAGGTAGACGCCCGCGGAATCCACCAGGTACAAAATGGGAATGCGGTTTTCCATCGCGATCTCTTGGGCGCGAAGGTTCTTTTTGCCGGTCATCGGAAACCATGCGCCGGCCTTGACCGTGGGGTCGTTGGCGACCACCATGCAGGTGCGACCTGCGATGCGGCCAAGAACGACCACCACTCCCGCCGAGGGACAACCCCCGTGCTCGGCATACATTCCGTCGGCGGCAAACGCACCAATTTCAACTTGGGGGGCATCGGCATCGAGCAAACGCTTGACCCGCTCACGAGCGCTCAGCTTGCCTTGCTCGGCGAGTTTTTCATGGCG
>JAURGG010000020.1 GCA_030833905.1 Schleiferiaceae bacterium | reverse complement strand
ACGGCATCTTGGGCACCCACCGGCTGCTTCGCGCACCGCTGGGCGGCATCTACGACGGCCTGATGAACTTTTTTGAAGTCCTCGGCTTCTTGGTCATCGTGGCCTGCGTCGTCTTTTTGGGCCGCCGGCTCGGCTCAGGCCCCGACCGCCTGAAGCACCCCGACCTCGCCGGCTGGCCCCAGCGCGACGCCGTAAACATCCTCGTCATCGAAATCGTCCTCATGTCGGCCCTACTGCTGATGAACGCGGCTGAATACCAGCACCAAGTAGCCAGCAACCAGCAACTGGTAACCAGTTCCCCGTGGTGGATCAGCGGACTCCTGCTCCCGATCTTCGGCGGTTGGAGCGCCTCGGCCCTGAGCACGTTCGCTACGTCGATGTGGTGGCTGCACTTCGTGGGTATTTTGGCCTTTCTGAACTACCTGCCTAAGAGCAAGCACTTCCACATCATACTGGCCTTCCCCAACGTGTGGTACAGCAAGCTGGCCCCGCGCGGTCAGATTCCCGCCATGGACTCGGTCACCACCGAAATCAAGGCGATGATGGATCCGAGCTTTGTGCCCGACCCGAACGCGGTTCCGCCCGCACGCTTCGGCGCAAAAGACGTGCAGGACCTGCACTTCGCCAACCTTTTGAACGCCTACAGCTGCACCGAGTGCGGACGCTGCACGAGCGAGTGCCCGGCCAACCAAACCGGCAAGAAGCTGTCGCCCCGCCGCATCATGATGGCGACGCGCGACCGCGTCGAAGAGGTCCTGGATGGAGGCGATTCCGCCACCCAAAAAACATTGCTCGACGACTGGATTACCCGCGAAGAGCTGTGGGCATGCACCACCTGCAACGCGTGCGTTGAGGCCTGCCCCGTCAACATCGACCCCCTTGATGTCATTCTTCAGATGCGCCAGTATTTGGTGATGGAAGAGTCCGCCGCCCCCTCTACGGTCAACGTGGCGATGGGGAACATTGAAAACAATGCGGCTCCCTGGGCCTACCCCCAGGCTGACCGTGGCAATTGGATTAATTCATGAACCATCTTCAGCAAACCGTCGTGAACGGCGAAGTGGTCAGCCCCGTGCTGCCCGAACACATCAAAAACTACCTCATTGATATTGACGGAACCGTCTGCGACGACATTCCGAACGAAGAGCCCGAGCGCATGGCGACCGCCAACGTGTACCCAGACGCGCTCGAGACGATTAAGGAGTGGCACGCCGAAGGGCACATCATCACATTTTTTACGAGCCGCACTGAGGAGCACCGCGCCGTGACTGAGGAGTGGCTGCAGCGGCACGGGTTTCCGTACCACGGACTACTGATGGGCAAGCCCCGCGGCGGCAACTACCACTGGATTGACAACCACATCGTTCGGGCCACGCGCTACACCGGCACGTTCAGCCCGCTGGTCAAGCGTCCGGCAACGATCGAAGTTTTTAACGACCCTTCATGAGTTTGAACGTTCCCACCATGGCCGAGTTGGCCGCCCGAGGCGAATCAGCCGAAGTCCTTTTTTGGGTCGGCTGCGCCGGAAGCTTTGACGAGCGCGCCAAAAAAGTGACCAAGGCTGTTGCCAAGCTACTAAACCAGGCCGGAGTTTCGTTTGCGGTACTGGGCGCAGAAGAGAGCTGCACGGGCGATCCCGCGCGCCGGGCCGGCAACGAGTTTCTGTTTCAGATGCAGGCCCTGACCAACATTGAGGTGCTGAACGGTTATGGGGTGCAAAAGATTGTGGCCGCCTGCCCGCACTGCTTCAATACCCTTAAAAACGAGTACCCCGAGCTGGGCGGAACCTACGAGGTTTTTCACCACAGCCAGTTCATCGAGCAGCTGCTGCGCGACGGCCGACTGCGCGTCGAGGGCGGAAGCTTCAAAGGCAAGCGCATCGTGTTTCACGACCCCTGCTACCTCGGCCGCGTGAACGGCGAGTACGAGGCTCCGCGCGCCCTGCTCGAGAAGCTCGACGCCGAGATCCACGAGATGAAGCGCAGCAAGAAAAACGGGTTTTGCTGCGGAGCCGGCGGCGCCCAAATTTTTAAGGAGCCCGAGGCCGGAACGGCCGAGGTGCACCACGTTCGCGCCGAAGAGGCCATCGCTACCGGCGCCGACATCATTGCAGTCGGATGCCCGTTCTGCAAACTCATGCTCACCGACGGCGTGACCCACCACGGCAAAGAAGGCCAGGTTCAGGTCCTCGACATCGCCGAGGCCATCGCTACCGCCAACGACTTGTAGTATGCCCCTCGTATCCTGGGCTGAGCTGCCTGAAAATTCTCGATTTTGGTGCTTTGTAGCGGACCGTCCGTGGACTGCCGACGAAGAAGTGGTGCTCCGCACGGGCCTGGACGCCCTATGTGAGGCCTGGGTAGCGCACGGTGCCCCCGTCTATGCCGGATACCAGCTCGTGGAACAGCGCGTACTGGCCCTTGCCGCCGACGAAGCCCGAACCGCCGCCAGCGGATGCAGCATTGACAGCCGAATGGCCGCACTGCGCGCCCTAGGAGACCAATTTGGAATCGATTGGCTCGGACGCATGCACGTCTACGTCGACCGCGGCCAAGGCTGGGAACGCCTCAAATTGGCCGAAGCGCGTCAAGCGTCTGAAGGTCGGTATCTCGACAGCGTCGCCACCACCAAAGGGGAATGGTCACCTGTACGCGAACTGCAAGGCTCTTGGCTAAAGCCAGCAACTAGTAACTAGCTGCTAGAAAGGCCTTCGTGGCCTCTTGCTCAATCATGTAGGTAAAGGCAACCGTGGCGAGTTCCGCGCGGGGTACCCACACGGCCCGTTCGCCGTCGTCGTGCGGAACTTCAATTGCGTCCTGGGTCGCAAAGGTCATGGGGCCGACGGCCACCACACGGTAAAAGAAGCTAAACACCTGGACCTCGGGATCAAAGGCCGAAATCACGGGAAACTCATTGAAAAAGACGAGGTCCCCCACGGTGACCTCCAGCTGGAGTTCTTCCTGAAACTCGCGAACGAGCGCCTCGCGAATGCCCTCACCCCACTCTACCCCGCCACCGGGGTACTTCACAAGGGGTTTGCCGCGGAAGCGCTCCGCGCTCACCAAGACACGGCCTTGGGCGTCTTCGAGGAATCCGTATACCCGGACGGTCCGCTTGCTCATGGATGCAAATGTCGCACGACGCGCAGCATTTCGGAGCCAAAGACGTGCTGGTCTTCCCGAAGGGCTCCGTACCGAGAATGAAATTCCGCGCCAAACAGAGGGTGGCGAGCAGACCACGAACCGTCAGCCGTGGCGTGCAGCACTATTCAGCGACCTTGATTCCGCGAATGCGGTCGAGCGGACCAGGGCAGTGCTGCTGGTGGCAGGACTCGCAGGTCGCGATCACCGCGTTGAAGGCTTCGATCTGGGCCTCGCGGTCGGCCTGTGTTTTCAGGGCGTCGTACAGGGCGTCCAGGTTGCTGAGGTAGGCTTCGGCGAACCCAGGGAAGCTCTCTTTGATCTCCTCGGGCTTGGTCGGCGAGGCCGTTTTAATCGGTTCGTGCGCCGCGCGCAGCGATTCGACGTCGGCGAGCGTCAAGGTTCCGGCTTGGGCCTTGGCTTTGAGGGCTTCCATGTCGGCGGTCATCGTACGCATGGTAGCAGCAAGCTCGCTGGGCTCAGCGACGCGGGGGTTGCGCTTGGGCGCCGCAGGCTCCTGCTGGCAGGCAAGCAATGCCGACAGGGCAAATACTCCGGCGAGAAGTGGCTTATTCATGGTCGTGGCCTTCATGGGCGCCGTCACCGGCAGCCTCAGAAGCGGCCTCGCCCTCGGCAACCTCTTTTTGCGGAAGCGCAACGCCCGAAGCCATCACCGTCAGCCGAACCTCTGGCTTGGTAATCGCAGCCACTACGCTGTCGGGTTCGTTGGCATCTCGGGCTTGCTCCTGGAGCCACTCCACGCTAAGCTCCTTGCGCTTTACGGCTCCGGCAATCGTCGCGATCTCGCCGCTGGCGTCCATCGGCATAAAAAATGCGTAGTCCTTGAACTTCACCAATGCAGTCGTGGCGGAATCCAGCTGAACTTCCATCCAGCAACCTTTGGTCTGGCACACTGCCTGAATCGGAGCTTGGAAGGTTACCCAAATTGAGTCGCTAGTTTCCAGTTGCTTGAGCACTTCGTCGCCCGTAAGGACGGGGGTGCCTAGAGAGGCCGAATCTCCAAAGTAATCGTACACAACCGCTACTTCAGCGGGTTGCTGTGAACATGAAGCAAGCAGTACTGCAGCGGCGGCAAGGCTAATAAATGAGCGCATAATAAGGGGTTTTACCCTACAAAAATACGTACCTTTGCGACGCTTTGGCGCGGACGTCAAGCACAACCCTTTTTTTGCCCATGAAGATTATCCGCACCACCCAATCTCGCCTGAGCGAGGTTGACTTTGCCAACCTCGGTTTTGGATCGGGATTGTCAGACCACGCCTTTTACGCCGAATTTGCCAACGGAAGCTGGGACGAAGGTCGCGTTGAGCCCTACGGCCCCCTCAAGCAAGGATTGGCCCTGCACGCCCTTCACTACGGTCAAGCGGTATTCGAAGGCCAAAAGGCCTACCGTCAAGCTGACGGCGGAATCGCAGTCTTTCGTCCCCGTGAAAACGCGAAGCGCCTCAACCGAAGCGGCTCGCGCATGATGATTCCCGAGCTCCCCGAGGACCTCTTCATCAATGGCCTCGACGCCCTGATTGCAGTGGACCACGAATGGGTTCCGCGCGGCGCCAACGAATCGCTCTACCTGCGCCCGTTCTTGTTTGGAAGCAGCGAGTTCATCACCGCGCGTCCGTCTGAAGATTACACCTTTGGTATCGTGACCAGCCCCTCAGGCGAACTGTACACCAAGCCAGTGCGTGTGAAGGTCGAGCGCCAATTTACCCGCGCCACTTCGGGCGGAGTCGGGTACGCCAAAGCGGCCGGCAACTACGGCGGCGCCTTCTTAGCGACCCGCGAGGCCGTCAAGCAGGGCTACCAGCAAGTCCTCTGGACCGACCACCACAACCACGAGTATTTTGAAGAAGCAGGCACCATGAACGTCGCCTTCGTCGTCAACGGAACCCTCGTTACCCCGAGCCTCAGCGACCGCATTCTTGCAGGCATCACCCGTGACTCCATCCTCACGCTTTGCCGTGAATGGGGCATCAAGGTTGAAGAACGTGCGATTTCAGTTGCCGAAATCGTCGATGCCGCCAAGGCTGGCGAACTCAACGAAGCGTTTGGCATGGGCACCGCGGCAGTAGTTAGTCCGATCGAAGCGTTTGGCATGGACGAGGTGCTGCACCACGTCCCCGTACCTGCTGACGGTATTGCTGCCCGCGTGCGCCAGGCTCTATCTGACATTCGCTACGGACGCGCTGAAGACCGACACGGCTGGATGCACCACGTTGCACGCTAACCTTAGTTTGTAACTAGTTGCTAGCAACCAGCTACTTGAAGTCAAGCTAAATTCCGAGCCGCTTCTGCACCATGACCTCTACGGCCTGGCAAAGGCGCAGCGGGTCTTGGGCACGCCACGAAGCCAAGCGAAAGCGCGGACCGGTCCAGATGTAGCGACCGAGACGTGCGCGCGCCACTTCATCGGCTACGTGGTCGCGAAAGTTGAGGCCGACAATCCATCCCCCCTCTTCTTCGACTTCTTCGGCCCATTCGGCATAGTAGTCGGGGTCTTCAGCGTGAAAATTGAGCAGGTTGTCCCCCACGAGGACAAAGCGCACAATGCCTTCGGCCAAAAGCGGATCCGCCACGCGGCGCTTGAATTCCATCACGTCGTTGTGCAGGGCATCGTTCCATTCTCCGAGCAGTTCAATGACCGCACAGCCCTCGGCGTAGTCGACAAAGAGCACCTTGACAAAGAGCGTTTCGCAGCCAATATCGTCCCATTCAGGGTGGATCACAAAATCGTACATCTGGTGGTAGGATCCGTTCACCGGGGCGCCCTGGTCGAGAAAAAACGGACTCCGCGGGTCCTCGGCCGCGATGTATCGAGTGCGCCAAGCGCTGTGGGGTTGAAGCGAATGCATGTCCGTGTGAACTGAGGCGCTAAGATCGCGTTGAGAAGGTATGATTTACTGCGTTACCGGCGGAAGCGGCCTTGTGGGCCGAGCTGTTCAGAAAAAGCTTGAAGCTCAAGGACATGAAGTTCGCATTTTGACCCGTACACCGCGCAAACCCGGCGAATATGCGTGGAACCCAAGTGCCTACAGCGTCGATCCCGCCGCTCTTCTTGGAGCACATGGGGTCATCCACTTGGCCGGAGCCTCGGTTTCTGAGCGCTGGACCAAGTCCCACAAGCGGGCCATCATGGACAGCCGGATTCAGGGAGCCGAAACCCTCTACCGCGCCATCGAAGTCATGCCGGTGCGCCCTGAGGTCATGGTCAGCGCTTCGGCCGTGGGAATCTACCCGAACAGCCTTGACCGAGTGTACAGTGAGCGCGACGGCGGGGCAGTCGGATTCTTGGGCGACGTCGTGCGCGCCTGGGAGGCTCAAGCCGACCGATTCGCGAACCTCGGCCTTCGGGTGGCAAAAATCCGCATCGGAATCGTACTTGGCCACGGTGGCGGCGTACTTGGCACACTCCTACCCTTGTTTCGAATGGGACTTGGTAGCGCACTGGGCGACGGCAAGCATTGGATGCCTTGGATTCACGTCGACGATTTAGCAGCCATGGTGGCTCGATTGGCCTCTGATTCTGCCCTTGACGGAATTTGGAACGGCGTGGGGACCGAGTCCGCGACCAACCGCGACTTTAGCAAAGCACTTGCACGAGTTCTCAGCAAGCCCTTTTGGTTGCCAGCTCCGCCCGCATGGGCACTGAGGATTGTGCTCGGCGAGATGGCGCAAATTGCGCTGATGAGTACCCACTGTTCCGCCCAAAAATGGAAGGATTTGGGCTTTGAATACCAGTTCAACGAGCTCGACGCTGCCCTCGAGAATTTGGTCGGATAGTATCTTCGCGGCATGTACCGCGCCGAATTTCGCATTCCAAAGGCCTTTCTCTGGATTATTGCCATCACTGGGTTCACCACCCTGGTCATGATGGTCGCTGTCGGGAGCCAGTCTGGCTTTGAAACCGAACTTTTATGGACCATTACCGCCATAACCCTCATTCAAGTGTTCACGGGTTGGCTCATCATGAGGCCCTGCCGAATCTCGGTTGCTCCATCTGGAATCGACATTAGCTACCGCCCCTTCAACATCGGGCCCAAGCATGTCGCGTGGAACGAGGTTGCCAAAGTGTACCACGCCAAGGTCGATCCAATGGGCGATTTTATGGGCTATGGAGTGCGAATGAGGGGCTGGAAGCGTGAACATCGTGTCATCGCCTACGCATTTGAAGAGGGTCAATATGCCTTTTTTGTGCGCCACAACGCGCCAACGTTTGCCTTCCAGATCACGGATTCCGAGCGTTGGAACGAGGTCCTCACTGCAATCGAAGCGCGCGGAATCGAAATCGAGCGCTAAACCCCTGACGCACCAAAGAACTGCTTGGCGTAAAGGTTGGCGTAGGTTCCACCTTGGGCAAGCAACTCCGCATGCGTTCCCTGCTCCACCACACGTCCTTGCTCGAGTACCGCGATGCGGTCGGCGTGCTGCACGGTCGCCAGGCGGTGGGCCACTACCACTGACGTGCGTCCCTTGGTGATGCGTTCGGTGGCATTCTGAATCCAGGCTTCGGACTGGGAATCCACAGAAGACGTGGCCTCATCGAGAATTAAAATGTCGGGATTCGCCAAATAGGCCCGCAAAAAGGCCAGTAGCTGGCGCTGGCCGGTAGAGAGCATTCCGCCGCGCTCTTTAACGTCGTAGTCCAACCCCCCGGGCAATGATTCGAGAAACTCTTTAATCCCCATCGCGTCTGCAGCAGCCCAGATTTCGGCGTCGGGTATAGGACGGTACAAGGTTACGTTGTTGCGCACGGTATCGCTGAACAAAAACACATCCTGCTGCACGAGCGCAAGCCGACTGCGCAGCGATTCGTAGTCCCAGTTCTTTACCGAAACACCATCTACATTGACTGTGCCTGACTCAGGATGGTAGAGGCCCGCCAAGAGCCCGATGAGTGTGGACTTTCCGCTGCCCGTAGACCCCACTAAGGCAAGCATTTCGCCCGGCTGGGCCGACAGAGTGACACCGTGCAGCACAGGTTGGTCCTCGACGTAGCGAAAGTGGACGTCGCTGAATTCGACAGATCCTTTAAGGCCGCTGGCACGATGGGTTCCGGGGCGCTCCAATTGATCTTCGCGCTCAATTAATTTCAGTACCCGATCACTCGCCACCATTCCCATTTGAAGCGTGTTGAACCGGTCGGCCAACTGGCGCAAGGGGCGGTACAGCATGTTAATAAACAGGATCAGGGCAGTAAGGTCGCCAATGCTCACACTGCCAGGGGTCACCAACGAACGCCAGCCTCCGTACCAAATGGCCAAGCCGATTGATAGGGCCGAAAGCATCTCGATGATCGGAAAAAACAGCGAGAAGTACCAAATACTCTTAATGTTGGCGTCGCGGTGGCGCGTGTTGATTTCGTTGAATCGGCGTGCTTCTTCGCCTTCGCGACCGAATAACTGCACGACGGCCATTCCGGTAAGGCGTTCTTGGACAAATGAATTGAGGGCAGCAACCTGGTTGCGAACGTCTGTAAACGCCCCTTTGATGCTGCGCTGAAACCAGCGCGTGGCCACAAACAAAATCGGAACCACCGACAAACTCACCGCGACCATTCCGGGATCAAACAGAAGAAACATGGCAATGAGCATTACCGCAATCTTGAACAAATCGCCAAAAATTACGAGTAAGCCCTCGGCAAAGATGTCTGCCATGGTCTCTACGTCGCTTACGGTGCGCGTCACCAACTGCCCGACGGGGGTACGGTCAAAAAATGAAGCCTTAAACTTGAGGAGCTGCCCAAAGAGCTGAACCCGAACGTCCCGAATCACTTTTTGACCCAGCTCGTTCGTTGCGAGTACAAAAAACCAGGTTCCGAGGCCCTCAAGCACCAAAGTGAGCATCAAACCTGCGATCGCCCAGTGCATCATGGTGGCATCGCCCTGCTCGACCGCAAAATCCACTGCCCGCTGAACGAGGTAGGGCCTGAGGGTTGTAACCCCACCGAGTACCACACTTAAGCTGGCGGCAGACCACAGCAGGGCCCGGTGCGGACGCGCGTACCGAAGCACGCGGCGTAGTACGGCCCAGTCAAAGGCCTTTCCGCTAACGCTTGGTGATGAAGTCTGGGGTTTCTCGGCCATTAAAGAGGGGTGCGGCATAGACCGCGCCCGCAAAGGTAAGCCCTTGAGCGGGGGCCGACGGGCCGGATTCCGTCCTTTTTTGGCTTTCTCGAAGGCGATCCCATTGCTCCAAGCCTCGATCTGCAGCGGCGTGCTCGACCATGGTTCCGACGAGGGCCCGAACCATGTTGCGCAAGAACCTCGTCCCTTCGATCTCGAATACCCATTTATCGGAATCTCGCACCCATCGCACGTGCCGAATCGTGCACATTCCGTTGGTTTCTGCGCTTCCGCTGCGCTCAAATGCGCCAAAGTGGTGCTCGCCCAACAGGCTCGCCGCCATTTCGTCCAAAAGCTGTTCGTTCAGGGGGCGTTCGTAGGCCCACGCCGTATCGCGCCCAAACGCGGACTTCGTTCGCTGAATGCTGTAGCGGTATCCCCTACCCTGTGCACTAAACCGCGCATGAAATTCTTCTGTAGCTGGTATCGCCTCAAACAGCACGAGGTCGTCGGGCAAAAAGCGGTTGAGCCGAAATACCAGCTCGTCGAGGTCCACAGTTGAAGTGCAGTCCACATGCGCCACATAGTTGGACGCATGAACTCCCGCGTCCGTGCGGCCGGCACCAACGACTTCGACAGGGCTTCGCATCCACGTGGACAACGTCGATTCGAGGACGCCCTGCACCGTTCGGCCGGTGGGCTGGCGCTGCCAACCTAAAAATTCCGCGCCGTGGTAGGCCAAGCGCAGTACATAGCGGTGGGTGAACGAACTTTGACCGGACATGAACGCCAAAGGTAGCGCCCTCAAGATTCTCTTGCTTTCAGACACGCACGGCCACTTGGACGAGCGAATTCTTGCGCACGCGGCCGATGCAGACGAAATTTGGCATGCCGGAGACGTCGGATCGCTCGACGTGGTCGACCGACTTCAGTCACTGGGCAAAACCGTTCGTGGAGTCTACGGCAACATCGACGACGCCCAAATGCGCCGCACTTGGCCTCAGGACCAGCGATTTAGCATTCAGGGCCTTCACGTTTGGATCACCCACATCGCGGGTCCTGCCGGACGCCTCCCGAGCGGAATCAAAAACAGCCTTCGTTCCGAGCCAGCCGACGTACTCATTTGCGGGCATTCGCACATTCTGCGAGTTGGCCGTGACCCCTCAGGTGTCGTGTGCATGAACCCCGGAGCCTGCGGAGTGCACGGATTCCACAAGGTGCGCACCATGCTGCGCTTCACGATTGAAGCGGGGCAAATCAGCGACCTCGCAGTCATCGAGCTTGGAGCGCGGGGCGCTCTTAAGTCCTAACTACTTCTTCTTTTTGGGGCGGAACCGGTCCGCTTCGCGCACCTTCGCCTCGTCGGCTTGAATGGCACGATTCGCCATAGACGCGAACACCACCGCGACCAACGGAAGCGCGAGTGACCAAGAATTCTCGGCACCCGCCGTGCCGTTCAGCACGGGAATCAAGTACACCGCTTCAAGGGCAAATGCGGCCAGAATTCCGATTCGGTTTACCACAAATTGGCGCTGGCGGTACTTGAAGTAGGTTGTGTTGGCGGTGAACAGCGCCACCCCGAGGCCCGCGAGCAGCGACGACCATTCGGTGGGGTTGGCGGCTCCGACCGCAAAGAGACTGACGGCCGCCAGGGCCATGTACAAGGTTTGAATTCGTTGCCACATAATGTGCAAAGGTCTTGCATAAGTTCCGTTCGCGTATATTTGCCTAAGTGAAGGGCCATTTTTGCGCCCAAATTCAATCCCACTTTACTGTTTTTTAGTTCCTTACACCCTTATTGGTATGGCGTCAATGCCTGATCTCTCGGATCGCAAACTTCCCGAGCTCAAAGAATTAGCGGAATCATTAGGCATTCCAAAAGCGCGCTACCTGCGCAAGCCTGAACTTATTGAAGCCATTCAAGGTCAATCCTCTTCTGCTCCAACAGAATCTGCTCCTGCCGCCGATTCACCTGCTCCGCGCCGCAGAGGCCGTCCTGCAGCGTCTGGCAATGGCCCTGAGGATGACTCACTCCGTGAAGGTTCCGAAGACCGCGAACCCCGCGAAGAGCGCCAGCCCCGCGAAGACCGCGGGCCACGCGAACCCCGCGGAGATCGACAGCCCCGCGAAGACCGCGGACCCCGTGAGCCCCGCGACGACCGAGGACCACGTGAGCCCCGCGACGACCGCGGACCACGCGACGACCGCGGACCCCGTGAGCCCCGTGATGACCGTGGACCCCGTGAGCCTCGCGACGACCGACAGCCCCGCGACGACCGCGGACCCCGTGACGACCGCCCACGCCGCGACGGCTGGGAACCTCGTGGTGACCGTCAACCCCGCGAACCACGCGACGACCGCCAGCCCCGCGACGACCGCGGACCTCGTGAGCCTCGCGAAGACCGCGGACCACGTGACGATCGCCCACGCCGCGAAGGCTGGGAAGACCGCGGACCCCGTGAACCGCGCGAACCCCGCGAACCACGCCAGCCTAAAATTCAAGAACCAGTCTACGAATTCGAAGGAATTATTCCAACCGAAGGCGTCGTAGAAATCATGCCTGAGGGCTTTGGGTTCCTGCGCTCGAGCGACTACAACTACCTCAACTCGCCCGACGACGTCTTGATTACCCAACAGCAAATCAAGCACTACGGACTTAAAACGGGCGACACCGTCCGCGGTGAGGTACGTCCTCCGCGCGAAAGCGAAAAATTCTTCCCGTTGACCAAAGTCAACATGATCAATGGCAAGGATCCTGAATTCATTCGCGACCGCGTAGCCTTTGAACACCTGACGCCCCTCTTCCCTGAAGAGAAGTTTGACCTCACCGGCCGTCGCGCGACCATCAGCACCCGCATCATTGACCTCGTGTCTCCGATCGGTAAGGGCCAGCGCGGACTCATTGTCGCCCAGCCCAAAACAGGTAAAACGACCTTGCTCAAAGAAGTGGCCAACGCCATCGCCGCGAACCACCCTGAGGTCTACATGATCATTCTTTTGATCGACGAACGCCCCGAGGAAGTCACCGACATGGCCCGCAGCGTCAACGCCGAAGTCGTTGCGTCGACCTTTGACGAGCCCGCAGAACGCCACGTTCGCGTCGCCAATATCGTCCTCGAAAAGGCGAAGCGACTGGTCGAGAGCGGCCACGACGTGGTCATCTTGCTCGACTCAATCACGCGCCTCGCACGCGCCTACAACACCGTCAGCCCCGCTTCGGGCAAGGTTTTGTCGGGTGGTGTGGATGCGAACGCCCTACACAAGCCCAAGCGCTTCTTTGGCGCGGCCCGCAATATTGAAAACGGCGGATCACTGACCATCTTGGCCACGGCACTCATCGACACCGGATCCAAAATGGACGAGGTCATCTTTGAAGAATTCAAGGGAACCGGCAACATGGAAATGCAGCTTGACCGCCGCATCGCGAACCGACGTATCTGGCCAGCAATTGACCTTATCGCGTCCGGAACCCGCAAAGAGGACATGCTCCTTCGCCCTGAAGTACTCAACCGCATGTACATCCTTCGCAGGCACTTGGCTGACATGACTCCGGTGGAAGCCATGGAGTTCCTCGAGGACCGCATGAACAAAACCCGCAACAACGAGGAATTCCTCGTTTCGATGAACGGTTAAACTACCGTCGCACCGAAGTTCAAGGTCGCCCCACAAGGGCGGCCTTTTTTATTGATCTACAAAGGTGGTAATCGGATTCATTCCCGAAACACCTACCGCAATGGGCACCTCAACGTGCGCCGAAGCCTCGGCAGCAAAATCAGCTAGTCGAGCATACCGCTGCGAGAAATGACCAAGCACCAAGCGCCTGGCGCCCGCCAAACGAGCGAGCGTGGCAGCCTCCCCTGCCGTGGAATGGCCTGTTTTCTTCGCCAGTTCCGCATGCCGCTCGAGGTAGGTGCTCTCGTGGTATAGAAACTCGACGTCTCGAGCAAATTCAGCAAGCTCGGGTACAAAAGAAGTGTCGCTGAGGTAGGCCATTGAAAAGCCTGCCCGGCCTTCGGTGGTCACCTCAGAATTGGGCACGACGCGACCGTCGCGGGTCCGCCCATCTAATCCCAATTGAAGCGACCGAAAATCGGCGTGCTCTAATCCGGCAGCAACCGCCCGTTCGTAGCACACCTTTCGCGGAGCAACCACTTCATCGATTCGATAGCCCCACGTCTCAATGCGGTGCTTCAGTCCTTGGGAGCGCACCACTACGTCATCGTTTTGGTAGACGATGCCGGGTTCCGCTATCCGAAATTCGACGGGGTAGGACCAATTCCCTTGGGTGCTCACATTGACTCCGCGCAAAAACGTCTCGAGACCAGCGGGCCCGACCACCACCAAAGGCTTTGAGCGACCCTGAAGCGTCCACGACGACATCAAGCCCGGCAAACCAAACACGTGGTCCCCGTGCAAGTGGCTGATAAGGATTACGTCAAACGTGGCTCCTCTGAGGCCGACCTCGCGAATACGGATTTGGGTACCCTCCCCGCAATCGATGAGCATAAGGGTTCCGCCCACCCGAATCGACTGAGCCGAAGGGTACTGCCCCGGAGCGGGAATCGCCGCGCTACAGCCCAAAATTCGCCAGTCAATCCGTGAAAAGTCCATTCTGCCAAAGGTCGGCCGCAGTCGGGATGCAAAAAAGCCCTAATTTTGACCCTGAAATGGCACAAAAGACGCTCCTGAATCAGCGCGACTGCGCGGTCACCCTTAGCCGACTGTGCCACCAGCTCAATGAAGTTCATGTGCCGTGGAACCGAACGGTACTTGTGGGTCTTCAACCTCGCGGCAGCAAACTCCTGAAGGCGTTGGTGCACCAACTGGAATCAGAATTTGGCACGGGGCCGATCGCACACGGCTTACTCGACATCACCTTTCACCGCGACGACTTTCGCCGGCGTGACGAGCCCTTGGTGGCGAGTCCGACCGAAATGGACGTGCTCATTGAAGGCAAGCGCGTGGTCTTGATTGACGACGTACTCTACACCGGTCGTTCGGTGCGCGCTGCGCTCGATGCCCTAGGTGACTTTGGCCGTCCTGAGCGCGTCGAACTCTGTGTACTCGTCGACCGTCGTTTTTCGCGCGAGCTTCCCATTCAACCCGACTACTCAGGCCGCCGAGTCGATGCCTTGAACCACGAACGCGTTCGATTGAACTGGAACGGCGACCAACTTGAATCTGTCTTGCTCGAATCCTCTGAAAATGCCCCGCAACACTAAGCTGCAATCGCGCCACCTCCTTGGTCTTCAGCACGTACCCGCCGACGACCTCCACTTGATTTTGCACTGGGCCGGCCACTTTAAAGAGGTAATTAACCGTCCCATCAAGCGCGTACCGTCGCTTCGCGACATCACCATCGCCAACCTCTTTTTTGAAAATTCGACGCGGACCCGCTTGAGTTTTGAATTGGCCGAAAAACGCCTTTCGGCTGACGTGGTGAACTTCGCGGCCTCGAATTCTTCAGTAAAAAAGGGCGAAACCTTGACCGACACGGTCAACAACATCCTCGCAATGAAGGTTGATGTGGTGGTCATCCGTCATGCCGACGCAGGGGTTCCGCAGTTTTTGGCGGACCGCGTACCTGCGCACATCGTCAACGCCGGCGACGGGACCCACGAACACCCCACCCAGGCCCTTCTGGACGCATTCACCATGCAAGAGCGCATCGGAAGCCTCGAAGGCAAGAACATCGTCATCGTAGGCGACATCTTGCACTCTCGGGTGGCCCTCAGCAACATCTTTGGCCTGCAAAAATTGGGGGCCAACGTCGCTGTGAGCGGTCCGTCCACCTTGATTCCACGGGCGATACACGAGCTCGGAGTCGAAGTAATTCCCAACGTCGACGACGCCCTGGCATGGGCTGACGTGGCCAACGTACTCCGTGTGCAGCACGAGCGCATGGATCGGGCATTTTTTCCGTCCATCCGCGAATACCACAACCGCTACGGAATCACCATGGATCGCTTAAAGAGGCTCGAAAAGGTTCCTCTGATCATGCACCCAGGTCCCATTAACCGCGGAGTCGAGCTCACCTCAGAAGTTGCTGACTCTCCGCATGCTGCGATCCTAAATCAGGTCGAAAATGGCGTTGCAGTTCGCATGGCCGTGTTGTACCTTCTCGCTGCTCAATCAACCACTACAGATGTCGTTTAAGCTCGAACGCAAGCCCAACTATATTCACCTCCGTTGGGGGTCAGACACTTTTGGTCCCGAGGGCACCAAAGAGTTCAAAGCTTTAGTAGCCAAGCATCCTGACGACCACATGCTGGTCAACTTGCTGGCGGCAGAAGAGTTCGACGGAATCGAAGACCTTCAAGACCTTCAAGCGGAGCGCATGGACGAGATGTTTTCGTGCATCCTCATCGTGCGCGAATCCCTCATGCACTTGTTTGACGAGGACTTAGCGGTGGTTCCGAGCGTGCTCGAAGCCGAGGACTACTTCGGCATGGAAGACATGCAGCGCCAGCTGCTCGACGGCGACAACTAACGTCTAGACGAATTGGGGCGCCCAACTGCGCACGTCCCAACCACCTAAGTTTCCGGAACTCATAATGAGCAGATTGAGCTGCTCTGGAGCTTCGCGCTCTAAGGTTTCGCGAAGCTCTTCAGAACTCGTGAACACTTCAACGCCAGGTCCAAACGCCGCGCGAACGGCATCGGGCGAAAGGGGCGGAAGTTTTTTATGCGCTACAGCCGCCGGATCAAACAGCACCATCGCGCGTCCAAGCCCATTGAGCGACCCCGCATAGCCCGGCAAAAATTCGGGATTCAAGCTACTGAACGTGTGCAGCTCAAGTAGACCCCATACCGGGCGGCTACCAAAGCTTTCGCTAAATGCCGCAGTGGTGGCCGCCACCTTCGACGGCGCATGGGCAAAATCCAGGTAGACAGCGCGACGTGTCGAATCTGCAAGTGGTTCGAGGCGGCGCTGTGCTCCTTGAAACGAGGCGATGGCCTCGTAGAAATCTGCTTCTTGAATACCCATTTCTTGGGCGAGCCAGCGCGCTCCCTCAGCATTTGCCAAGTTGTGCCGGCCCATAACGCTCATGGGCAATTCACCCATCGGCGTGATCCAGTACCACTGCGTTCCGTCGTGGCGGTGCTCTGGGGTGCGGTACGGAATCTTTCGTACGGGCGAAGCATCTGCTGCAACGAGCGCGGCCAATTCGGCGTCTTCTTCAAAGTAGAGCAGGGTTCCGCCCGGCTCCATGGATTCGAGAAAACCTTTAAAGGCATCCGCGTACGAATCCTGGGTCGGGAACACATTGACGTGGTCCCAAGCCATACCCGTAATCAGTCCCACGTGGGCCTTGTACAAATGAAATTTTGGACGCGGATCCAGCGGTGACGCCAAGTACTCGTCACCCTCAAACACGGCCCATTCGTCGGATCCCTTTAGTCGAACCGATTCCTTGAGCCCCGGAACCTGTGCGCCCACGAGGTAGTCCGGCAGACGATCCCAGTACTTGAGTACGTGCAGCAGCATCGACGTGGTGGTGGTCTTGCCGTGCGAACCTCCTACGACCACCCGTGTTTGACCTTCGCAAGCCTTTTGAACATATTCGGGGTACGAGTACACGGGCAATCCAAGTTCTTGCGCCTTTAGCAGTTCTGGGTTGTCGCTTCGGGCGTGCATGCCGAGCACAACCGCATCAAGCGCTGGATGTATGCGCTCAGGGAACCACCCTTCTTCGGCCGGAAGCAGGCCCGCCGCCGCAAGTCGGCTTCGGCTTGGTTCAAAAATCGCATCGTCGCTTCCGGTAACGGTCGTACCCGGACGGCCTGCCAACGCCAGCGCAAGGCTGTGCATTGCGCTTCCGCCAATGGCGATAAAGTGCACGTTCATGCCCAAAAAATGTTAAAGCTGGATCTGGTAGGCCCGCAAGAAATTTGCCTGAAATGAGGGCAGCAGCGGAAAGAACAACGGATTGTTCGGATCGATATCTACCTGATCTACGACTGCAGGGTCCGCGCCATCAAGCAGCAAGTTCGCCTTCACCACAATATTAATGTTGATGTCGTCGTCCTTTTTGACCGTAAACGCCATTTGCTGGTCAACCAATTGGTTCATTGCCTCAGAGCTCACCACGTACTTAAACGGCTTGTAGGGCTTGGTCTGCGAAGAATCCAGCGGACTCTTCCAGAAACCTTCGATGGTGAACGCGTTGTATCCACCTGCCGAACGCTTCAAGCGGTTCAGACCGCTTTCGGGGCTGTAGGTCGCGGCGTTTTGAGCACTGTCCAACCCAATTCGCCAAAAATGGCGTCCAGAATAGGTTCCGGTCGGAATTTCATAAATACGCGTGAAGCCTCCAAACGTACTTGACGCGGACTCCACCGCAAAGACCGAGGTGTCTCCTTTAACAGGAAACACCGTGTCAGACAAGTGGTTCTCAAAATGGTAGTAACCTAGCGCAAACTCAATATTCGTGAAGCGCACCTGAGTACCACTAAAGCCGTCAAGAACATAGGTCGTATTGGTATCAATCAACTGATTCTTGAAGTAAAAGAAGTGGCGAAGCACCACATTGCGCTCGTCGCGGGGAGGCTTTGGTTCCTGAAACGTTGCCTCGCAGGACACTCCAACTACAGCCGCTGCAAGCAGGGCAATCCACACATTCTTCATGGCTGAAAATTACGCATTTACTGCGGTTTCTGGCGGACGCACTTGCTCAATGGCCACCATCACTTGATCTAAAATTTGCTGCGGCGTCGCATCGGGTGCAAACTGAAGGGGCTCCTTAAAGCGCAACTTGAGGTCAACGCGGCGTTTTTTAACCCGCAATCCCTTGCGGTCAAAACCTCGGCGGAATCCGTCCACCACCACCGGAACCACCGTGGGGTTTAAGTCGCGAATGATGTGCGCGGTTCCGCGACGCCCAGGCGCAAACGGCTTGGTCGTGCCCTGGGGAAACGTGATCACCCAGCCCACCTGAATCGCCTTGCGAATATTGTCTAGGTCGCGTGGATCTACGCCGCGACTCACCTCTTTGCCGGCTTCACGCCAGGTACGCTTGATGCTGACCGATCCCGCGAGCGACAGCAAGCGGGGAAGCGGACCCGACTTCATCGTTTCTTTGGCCGCTATGAAAAACAGGTTCATTCGGGGATTCACCACGGGCCACAGGCGGTCTACACGATTGGGCATTCCGTTGCGCAAGTGCATGAATGCCAAAAACATCGACGCTACGTCCATGAAGTAGGTCTGGTGGTTGCTCACAAAAAGCACATTCTCGTCGGGCAAATCCTTGAGGTGCTCCATGCCCTCAACTGAGGTGCGGTGAATGCGGTTGAGTCGGTACCATGTTACGGTTCCGAACCAGAAAATCACCATGCGTTTGGCCCACAAGGGGTAGCCAAACGGATCGCGGTAGGGCAGTCGGCGGATCTTCTTCATGAATTCGACAAATCTACATCACCTTTGCGACGTGGAGCACGAATCTTGGCCAAACCCCAACCTCGTACCTGATGTCCAAGGACGGCTTTGGGACGCGCTGCGCCGCAAATGGGTTGTCGCGACCCCCGAAGAGTATGTGCGCCAGCACTTTCTGCGGCGAGCCATCCTCGAGGCCCACTACCCGCCTGAAGTGATTGCGGTTGAGCGCGGACTCAGCGTGCACGGGCAATCCAAGCGATTTGACGCCGTTGTCTTTCACCAAGGAAAGCCTTGGATGCTCGTGGAATGCAAGGCACCCCATATTCCCTTGAACGACGCCGTGTGCGTCCAGTGGATGCGCTACAACCTTCCGCTTGGGGCTCCGTGGGGCTGGCTCACTAACGGGGTGACGGATCGATTTTTTGCCGCAGACGGCCGCGAACTCCCTCCGGTCCTTCCTGCATTTGGTACCTTTGCGCTTTAGGAACGCATTATGAATACCGCACTGCACGCGCTCTCGCCGCTCGACGGCCGCTACCAGAAGCACGCTGCCCCGCTCAGCCCCTTCTTCTCTGAATTCGGATTAATCCGCTACCGCGTCCTCGTCGAGGTGCGCTACTTCATCGCGCTTTCGGCGCAAAACCTCAAGGGGCTTCCCGCGCTAAGCGCTGAGCAAGCCGCTGATCTCGAGCGCATTTATTCGGAATTCAGCGAATCCGACGCCGTTCGCATCAAAGAAATAGAGTCGACCATCAACCACGACGTCAAGGCCGTGGAGTACTTCCTCAAAGAGCGCTTTGAGGCGCTTGGAATGGGCGACCGTGCAGAATTCATCCACTTCGGACTCACCTCGCAGGACATCAACAACACGGCGATTCCGCTCTCGATGAAGGACGCGCACCGCGACGTTGTTCGCCCCGCCCTTCTGGCGATCATCGAGCGAATTGACGCCCAATCCAACGAGTGGGACGCGCTCCCCATGCTTGCCCGCACGCACGGCCAGCCTGCCTCTCCGACCCGACTTGGCAAAGAGTGGCGCGTGTTTCGCGAGCGCCTCAGCCAGCAGCTCGCACTTCTGGATGCAGTTCCGTTCGCCGGTAAATTCGGCGGAGCCACGGGCAACTTCAACGCCCACAGCGTTGCCTACCCCGGCGTCGATTGGCACGCATTCGGCAACCAGTTCTTGAGCCAAGACCTCGGACTGCAGCGCAGCCACCCCACTACCCAAATCGAGCACTACGACCACATGGCCGCCTACTTTGACGGCCTCAAGCGCCTAAATACCATCTTGATTGACCTCGCCCGTGATGCGTGGCAGTACATCTCGATGGACTACTTCAAGCAGCGCATCAACCCGAATGAGGTCGGATCCTCAGCCATGCCGCATAAGGTCAACCCGATTGACTTCGAAAACGCCGAAGGCAACTTCGGAATCGCGAACGCGTGGCTCGAGCACCTCGCGGCCAAACTCCCCATCAGCCGCCTGCAGCGCGACCTCACAGACTCCACCGTGCTGCGCAACGTTGGAATGCCGCTGGGCCACATGCTCCTCGCCTACCACAGCCTCGGTCGAGGCCTCGGAAAACTCATGGTCAATCAATCCGCACTCGCTGTCGACCTCGAAAACCACTGGGAAGTCGTTGCCGAAGGAATCCAGACCATTTTGCGCCGTGAAGGCTTCCCCAAGCCCTATGAAGCACTTAAAGCGCTTACCCGCACGGCGGACCGGATCACCCCCGAGGCCATCGCCGTATTTGTGGACGAGTTAAACGTTTCAGATTCGGTCAAGGCCGAGCTCCGCGCCATCACGCCCTCGAACTACACGGGTAAATGAAGTACCCCGATGCAGCTCCGATGATTTTGGGCGACACGGTGATTCCCGCCGGGTCAACCAAAACTGTCGATCTGCAAATCGCCCGACTCTTGTCGGGAACGTTGATTCACATGCCCGTGCACGTGTTTCGCAGCGAAAACCCCGGCCCGACCGTGCTACTCAGTGGCGGCCTTCACGGCGACGAAGTCAACGGAATCGAAGCTGTGCGCCGCATGATGTCCCTTGACCTCTTCAATGACCTCAACTGCGGATCCATCATTGCCATCCCCATCATCAACGTCTACGGATTTCTCTTTTTCAGTCGCGAAGTTCCAGACGGCAAGGACGTCAACCGAAGCTTTCCGGGGTCCGCACAAGGTTCGCTCGCGAGTTTGGTGGCGCACACCATGACCGACAAAGTCCTTCCACACATCGACTTAGCCGTCGATTTTCACACGGGCGGAGCCAGTCGCACCAACTACCCCCAAGTCCGCTACGACCCCGACGACGCCACGGCCATTCACTACGCCAAAGCATTTGGCGCACCAATTTCGATGTCCTCAGCATTGATCCCAGGGTCCCTTCGCGCGCAGGGCAATCAAATGGGTGTACCGATCGTCGTCTTCGAAGGCGGCGAAAGCATGCGCCTCGAAGAATCCTCGGTCAAAGACGCCATTCGCGGAACCAAGCGCCTCCTCTCTAGCCTCGGCATGTACGCGCACAAGGCGCCCAAAATCCGAGGACTTAAAGACCGACACGGCAAGCACAGTGCTCCGCGCCACCTCAGCCAAACGACGTGGGTGCGCGCCGAAGCCAGCGGCCTCTTCTCTTTTGAGCGCGAAAGCGGCCAAGCCGTCAGCGAAGGCGAGCTCATTGGCCGCGTGCGGAACCCCTACGACTCCTACTCGGTCAAAGTCTTTGCCCCCTTTGACGGATTCATCATCGGTCACAACAACATGCCCCTCGTCCACCGCGGAGATGCCCTCTTTCACATTGGGCGAGAGAGTGAATGGCCTGCTTAGCGAAGTTGGCGAGGTTAGCTCGTTGGCTAACGTGTAACTAGTAACTCGTTTCTGGCTCTAATTAGGGCGTTTGGTTGGCTCCTGCACAAACTTTAAGGGACATCCAAACAAAGCGCTAAGCCTAAGGCGCAGGCGCAACCAGGAGCAAGAAACCAGAAGCTAATTGGCAAAAGAGCTAATCTCAGCTAACCTTGCTAATTGGCTAACGAGCCAATTGAGCCTGCCGCAATATTTCGTCCGCAATGGCGAGCGATGCGGTCGCTGCGGGCGACGGGGCGTTGAGCACGTGAAAGGCGCGATTCCCCTGGCGGAGCACGAAGTCGTCTTCGAGGGTCCCGTCGCGGCGCAGGGCCTGGGCACGAATGCCGGCGCGGCCGGGATGCAGGTCTTCAAGCTCGAGGCTTGGAATCAAGCGCTGAAGCGCCTTCAGAAATTTGGTTTTGCTGAAGGCGCGCTCGTACTCGCCGAGGCCGTAGCGCCAGTGCTGGGCGAACAGTTTCCAGGTTCCGCCGTAGCCGAGGGCAGCCGCGGTATCGGCTCCGCTGAATGCCGTCTTTGAATACCCCTCGCGGGCAAAACTGAAGACCGCGTTGGGACCGCATTCGACTCCTCCGTGCACCATCCGGGTGAAGTGCACGCCCAAAAAGGGAAAGTTGGGGTCTGGAACGGGGTAAATTAGGTGCTTCACCTTGGCCTGAGCCCGCGGACTCAACTCGTAGTAGTCGCCCCGAAAGGGCACAATTTGAAGGCCCGCATTCACCCCATCGTGGCGCGCAAGGCGGTCGCTCTGAAGGCCCGCACAGACGATGATGTGCTTTCCGCGCACCACGCCTTGGCTCGTGGTCACGCCCTCGGCGGTGAATCCGGTTACCGTGGTCTGCAGGCGCAGGGTTCCGCGGCCCGCCTTGAGCATAGCCTCAGCCGCATCGGAATAGTGGATGATTCCGGTTTGCGGAACCAGCAACGCCTTCGTAGCATTCAGCTGGGGTTCGCGCTCGCTGAGCTCATTGGCATCGAGGTAGCGCAGCCCCTCTAGCCCGTTTTCTCCACCGCGCAGCCGCAGCGTTTCGAGGCGGGTTTCTTCTTCGGAACCTACCGCGGCCACCACCTTTCCGCAGACTTCGTGCTTCACGTCGTGCTCACGGGCAAAGTCGAGCATCTGGGAGTAGCCGTCGAGGCAGGTACGCGCCTTGAGCGATCCAGGTTTGTAGTAGAGTCCCGAGTGAATGACGCCGCTGTTGCGGCCCGTTTGGTGCTGAGCCATGCTAGGTTCTTTTTCTATCAAAACCACTTTGGCCTCAGGGTATGCCTTGGCAATCTTGTACGAAACCGCAGCGCCCACGATTCCGCCGCCCACCAGAATAAAGTCAAACTGCTCCATAGGCCCCAAAAGTAACGCCCGCCGCGGCGCATTGCCGGGCGGGCGCTCATTAAAAATTTAAATGCTTACTGAGGCATTCCATCGCGAACCCAGCGTTCAAGCAGCGCCACGTTGCAGTCGCTCATGCGTCCCGAGGGAGGCATTTGCGAGCGTCCGTTCACTCCGTTCACTGCATCGACAAGACCAGAGTAATTTACAGCCCCTGACACTTCTGCGTACGTCGTCAATCGAACACCTCCAGAAGCCCCCGTGCCTTGGTGGCAACCGATGCAGTTGGTTTGAATCATCGGCGCAATCACCGCAGTGTAGGTGGTCGCAGACGTGGAATCGCACGCGCCCGCACAGTTCGTCTCGTTGGCACCCTGCTCGATCCAAAGTCGAATGCGCTCCTTTTGGGCCGAACTTAAGGCTGCCATCGGAGGTGGCGGCATGAGGTCATCGCCCGTTTCAAAAAGTACTTCGTAGAGTTCGCTTCCGCCTGGATTGCCCGGCTTCACCTCATCCATAATGCCGGCATAAGTCGTGAGATTGATCCCGTCTGCAGCGTTGGGCCCCACATGGCATCCGCTCATCGCACAATTCGATTGAATCATGGGCAAGATTTCATTCGTGAAATCCACCACTCCGGGATCACAAGGCTGGGGTTCTGGGTCCGGAACGGGTGGAAGGTGCGTGCACGAGGCCAAAAGCCCCAAGCTCAATGCAGCAAAGATATTTT
>JAURGG010000001.1 GCA_030833905.1 Schleiferiaceae bacterium | reverse complement strand
TGGTGACCAAAAACCGCGGCAAGACGTGGGAAACGTTGAGCACGGGGTTACCGCAGCGCGGTTCCGCATACGTACTCGCTGAAGACCACGTGGATCCCAGTCTTTTGTTTGTCGGAACCGAATTCGGGGTGTACACCTCAACCGACGCAGGCATGGCGTGGACCGAGCTTAAAAAAGGCCTACCCACCGTTGCAGTGCGCGACATCGCCATTCAAAAGCGTGAGGACGACCTCGTACTTGCCACATTTGGACGTGGATTCTATGTTCTCGACGACTACAGTCCGCTGCGTGAGATCAAGAATGACATCAAGAAGAATGAAGCCATCATTTTGCCGATCAAACCTGCAGTGCTCTACTTCGAGGCCTCACCACTGGGGTACGGAGGAGCTGGATTTTTGGGCGCCAGCTACTACATGGCCGACAACCCCAAGGTGGGCGCGACATTCACGTACTGGGTGAAGAATGCGCCAAAAACCCTTAAGGAGCAGCGCGAAGAAGCCGATAAAAAGACCCCAAGCTACCCGAGCAAAGATGCCATTCGCGCGGAGGCCGAAGAGGAAAAACCCTACCTCGCGCTGGTCATTCGCAGCAGCAACGGATCGGTGGTTCGCGTACTTCAAACCAAGTACAGCAACGGCCTAAAACGCAGCACCTGGGACGGTAAGTTTGCGCGCAGTGCGTCGCCCGATCGCGGTTCCTACCTCGCTCCGGCCGGGACGTACAGCGTCCAGCTCGTCGGAGTTCACGGGGCGAAGGTCGACACCCTGACCAAACCTAATAGCTTCGTAGTTAAGCACCTCAATAACATGAGTTTGCCCGCCGAAAAGCCCGCCGAACTCGTGGCACTTCAAAAGTCTTTGGATGCCTTGCAGCTTCGAATGGATAAAGTGGGGCGCCAAATGGATGACGTAGAGGCTCGACTCGAGCGCGCCGACAAGTTGGTGGGCTACGGCATAGCTACCCCGGCCTCACTGCGCGGAGAGGTTGCTGCAGCGCGTTCCGAGTGGCGTGCGCTCAACAAGGTGTTGAACGGTGACGAGTTGATTGCAGGTAAGGAATTCGAAACGCCTCCAGGCCTGCGCGACAGATTGAGTTCCGCGACTTGGGGTTCGTACTCGATTCGTTCGGAACCCACCCAAACGATGAAGGACCAGCGCCGCGTGGTGGCCGACCAACTGGCCGACGTTGAGAAGCGACTGGCCGCACTCATGAATCAGAGTGCAGCGTGGTAAGCTGATTGCGAACTAAAATTAAAGGGCGGCCCTTCGCGGGGCCGCCCTTTTTTTATGGAATCCAAAGGTTCCGAATTAGAACCGGTACACGAAGGCGTTGATGTTCATACCGGCACCCACGCTCGCGAAGAGCGCAATGTCGCCCGGATGCACTTCGTGGCCTTGGTACTGCTCGTGGCGAACCCGATCGAGTAGGGTCGGAACAGTAGCTACCGAGCTATTACCCATCCACTGGATGGACATGGGCATCACCGCGTCTAGGTCGGCTTCGAGGCCGTAGAGCTTATAAAGGCGCTCGCCGACACCGTGGTCGAGCTTCGCGTTGGCCTGGTGCATGAAAATCTTTTTGACGTCTTTGAGGTGCACTCCTGCGTTGTCGAGGGCGGCCTTCATGGCGTCCGGAACGTGCTTCAGCGCAAATTCGTAAATCTTGCGGCCCTTCATGCGAATCAGGCGCTCGTTGGGGTCGCCTTCGGGATTTACAGAGGGTAGTGACTTGAGGTAGTAGGCCTCGTCTTTGGTGTAGCTCACAGCGGCAGAACCCATGATTCCTGCACCACCCGCATCGGAACGAACTTCAAAGCACGCAGCGCCCGCTCCGTCGGCAAAAATCATGGAGTCACGATCGTGCTGATCTACAATACGAGAGAGGGTCTCGGTTCCGACTACCAATGCCTTTTTAGCCATACCCGCCTGCAGGTAGGCGTTGGCCACCAGGACACCTTGAATCCATCCGGGGCAACCGGCCAAGACGTCAAAGGCAACCGTATTGGGATTTGCAATGCCCAATTTTGCTTTTACCCGAGACGCAATCGAAGGCATCTGGTCAATTCGGCGCGTTCCGGCGTCGATGTCTCCGAAATTCTGTCCCACGATCAAAAGGTCGAGATCTTCGGCATTCCAGCCCGCGTCGGCAAGTGCTTTCACCGCGGCTTCGGCACCGATGTCTGAGGAATTCTGGTCGGGGCGCGCGTAACGGCGCTCCTCAATCTCGGTAATTTGCTGAAATTTTTGGATAATTACCTCATTTGAGTTGGGAAACGAATTCCCGTTGTCGTCCATAAACTCGTTCTGTAAAAACGCGGAATTCGGGACAACTACTTCGGGCAGAACCGATCCGGTTCCTGCGATGACAACAGCATGATTCATGGGCGCAAAAGTACCGTTTTCCGCGCAAAGCCCTTGTACCTTTGCACACATGAAATCTCACGACCCCGACCACACGAGTTCGAGCGTGCACACTCCGGTGCGTCCGGATGCCTTTTTACTTAGCGACGACGAGAAAATCGCGCGCATCGAAGCCCACGTTCGCGGAATCCTCGATACCCTAGGCATGGACCTCGAGGACGACAGTTTGCGTGGAACCCCCAAGCGCGTGGCCAAGATGTTTGTCAAGGAGACATTTGGCGGACTTCACCCCGACAAAGCCCCCGACCTCAATACGTTTGAGAACAACTACCACTACGGGGAGATGCTGGTGGAAAAAAACATCGTGGTCTACTCGACGTGCGAGCACCACTTAATGCCGATCGTAGGTCGTGCACACATCGCCTACCTGAGCAAAGACCGCGTCATTGGCCTGAGTAAGATGAATCGAATCGTGGACTTTTATGCAAAGCGCCCCCAGGTGCAAGAGCGCCTCACTCGTCAAATCGCGGAATCGCTGACCAAAGCCTTGGGTACAGATGACGTCGCCGTAATGATCGACGCCAAGCACTTGTGCGTCAATGCGCGCGGAATCCGCGACGTGCACTCCAGCACGGTTACCGCTGAGTACGGAGGGCGTTTTTTGGCTGAAGAAGGTCTTCGCACCGAATTTTTGGCCTACATTCAAACGCAAACCACGTTTGGCGACAGTCCGCACACATGAGCAATTTGACCCTGTACGACAGCCTGACGGGCGAACTTCGCCCCTTTGAGCCGATTCATGCTCCGAACGTAGGAATGTACGTGTGTGGTCCTACCGTGTACAGCGACGTGCACTTGGGAAACACGCGCACGTTTTTGAGTTTTGACCTTCTCTTTCGCTACCTCCAGCACCTTGGCTACAAGGTGCGCTACGTGCGCAACATTACCGACGCGGGTCACCTCGAGAGCGATTCCGATGTAGGCGAAGACAAAATTGCCAAAAAGGCGCGCCTCGAGCAGCTCGAACCAATGGAAATCGTACAGCGCTACACCGTGGGATTCCGCGCCGTAATGCAGGCGTACAATGCGCTTCCGCCGTCAATTGAACCCACCGCCACCGGACACATCGTCGAGCAGATCGAGATGATTAAAAAACTGATCTCCGACGGCTACGCCTACGAGGCCAACGGCAGCGTCTACTTCAGCATCGGCACCTACCTCCAGAAGTACCCCTACGGCGAGCTTTCGGGTCGCAGCATCGAAGACCTCGAGTCCGGAACCCGCGACCTCGACGGCCAGCAAGACAAGCGCCACCCGCTCGACTTTGCCTTATGGAAGAAGGCCTCTCCAGAGCACATAATGCGCTGGCCTTCACCATGGAGCGAAGGATTCCCTGGATGGCACTTGGAGTGTTCCGCCATGAGCACCAAATACCTAGGAGAAGAATTTGACATTCACGGCGGTGGAATGGACTTGAAGTTCCCACACCACGAATGCGAAATTGCACAAAACAAAGGGGCCACGGGCCATGGTGGCGCGCGCTACTGGCTTCATGCCAATATGCTGACACTGAACGGCAAGCGCATGGCCAAGTCCACCGGAAACACCTTAGACCCGCGCGACCTACTGACCGGCGAGAGTCCCCACCTCAGCAAGGCATACACCCCTGGAGCGGTGCGCTTCTTCATCCACCAAGCCCACTACCGAAGTGTGCTGGACTTCAGCGATTCCGCCCTACAGGCAGCTGAAAAAGGCTACTACCGCCTTCTTGCGAGTATGGAGGCACTTGCTCAGCGTCCTGCACAAGGTCCCGACCGCGGCACGTGGAATGTAGCTGAGTGGAACGCGCAGTGTTCCGACGCAATGAACCAGGACCTCAACAGCCCCGTGCTCATTGCGCACCTTTTTGACGCCGCGAAAACAATTGCAGCCGACCAAAAAGATCCGAGTACGTTGGGACAGACCGGAGCCTCAGAACTTTTGGCCGCCATGAACACGTGGATGTTTGACGTGCTTGGACTCGCTCCCGAACATCAATCCGGGTCAGGCAAGTACCAAAAAGCATTGGATGCCGCCATGTCGGTCGTACTCGACGTGCGCCGCAAAGCGCGCGAATCCAAGGACTGGTCTACCAGTGACGCCCTGCGCGATGCGCTGGCTCAAGGCGGAATCGTCGTTCAGGACGGCCCTGAAGGCAGCAGCTTTCGGGTCGAATGATCAAAGTGCTAATGTGGTTGATTTCAGCGCCCATGCTCGCGCTGATTGGGCTGTACAAATACATCATTTCTCCACTGACCCCTCCAAGCTGCAGGCACTACCCTACGTGTTCGTCGTACGCAGGAGAAGCCATAAAGGAATGGGGCCCGTGGACAGGGTCGTGGCTTTCGCTCAAGCGATTGAGTCGGTGCCACCCTTGGGGAACCTCGGGAATGGACCCCGTTCCGAAAAAGTGCGAAAAGGCACCCAACGCCTAAACGAGAACTCCTAACTTTAGCCCATGCTTGCTACCATTACTTGGGTTGCCGACCGCGGAATCGAACTCGGCCCACTTTTCATTCGCTACTACCAAGTCTTTTTCTTTTTGGGCTTCTTTTTGGGCTACCAATGGATGAAAAAGGTCTTCATCAAAGAAGGCGTAGACCTCAAGATCCTCGATGCCTTGCTCTCGACGATGGTTGTTGCGACGGTTCTCGGCGCCCGGTTTGGTCACGTTTTTTTCTATGACTGGGGCTACTACCGCGAGCACGTTGCCGAGATCTTTATGCCGTGGAAGGGTGGCCTCGCCTCACACGGAGCCGCCATTGCAATCGTACTTGCCATGCTTTGGTTTGGGCGCACCTACCTCAAGCCTATTGGTAAAACTCCCCTCTGGATGCTCGACCGTGTCGTCATCACTGTTGCTCTGGCGGGTGCGTTTATTCGCCTCGGAAACTTTACCAACAGTGAAATTTACGGGCAACCCCAAAATTCCGCAGTCGAAACCGTGTTTGTGCGGCCCATCACCGACTACATCGAGCGCTATTTTGAGCGGGACGTCGCCGCCGTAGACTACGTCGCGACCGGTGCCTACCTCGAGACCGACAGCCTGCGTCTGCCCGAGTACGAGCTGCGCTTCACCCCAACTGAATCAGCGAGTCTCGACCAGGTTCAATCAATGGTTGAACTCTACCTTGAGCCGCTGGTCAACCGTCAGAATGCCGACAACCGGCACCTATACATGCCACAGGACCAACTTGTTCAAGAAAAAGATGGCTACTTTGTGCTGACGGCCTATGGAATTCCTCGGGCGCCCAGTCAGTTATACGAAGCGCTTGCGTACGCACTGATTTATGTGCTGCTCTTAGGGCTCTTTGCACGCGGGGCCGCAGTGCGTGAAGGCCAGATTTTCGGAGCGTTTTTGGTGCTTGTTTTTGGATTCCGGTTTGTGGTGGAGTTCGTAAAAGCCAATCAAAAGGATTTTGAAGCAGGAATGGATCTCAACATGGGGCAGTGGCTGAGTATTCCGCTCGTGGTCGCTGGCGTATACCTGTGGATTCGCAGCACTCGTAAAAAAGCAGACGCATGAACCGAACACTCATTATGCGCATTGGCGGTGCCCTTGTGGTCGTCGCAATTTTGGGGCTATTGATCCCCGTAATTGGACCGTGGATAGGATTGGGTTCCGCACCAAAACCCAATCGGGCCGCAGCCCCCACCACCGACTTTGAGCCGCAGTTTACCGAAGAAGGCGTGGGTGCCTTTGTGGCCGAAAATGGCGATACACTCACAGCGTTTCGACTCGAATTGGCCGAATCCACAGCTGAAACCACGCAAGGGATGATGTTTCGCCGCAGTGTCCCCGAGGGTACCGGCATGCTGTTCATTATGCCTGAAGAGCGGTTCCAGAGCTTTTGGATGCGCAACACCTACGTGCCGCTGGACATCATTTACATCAGCTCCGAAGGGCGGGTTGTGAGTATTCAAGCAAATGCCCAACCACTGAACGAAACGCCACTGCCTTCTGAAGGCCCGGCAAAGTACGTACTTGAAATTGCAGGCGGCCGGTCGGCTGCACTCGGAATCATTCCTGGAACCCAACTACTATGGAAGCGAAACATTTAGCGGCCGCATTCGCGTTGGCCTCAAGCCTCTGGGCTTCAGGTCAGGCACAGTGGACGGTCACCCGAATTATCGCGGCCGAAGGCCGCGAAAACTGGGCCTGCGAACCTTCTATCGCACTGGACCCCAACGGCAAGGGAGTCTACCTCGGAAACGTTCTCAACCAGTTGCACCGCAATACCGCCAACGGGGCTCCGGACGCATGGGATCGGGGGCTGGGGCTGAAATCGAGCATGGGCGTGTACGGCGATCCTATTTTGGCGCACGACTACCAAGGCCGCCTCTACTACTTGCACTTGGCGGACCCGAGCGGCCAAGGTCGCGCCGGCGAAACCTGGCTAGACCGAATCGTGATACAGTGGAGCGACGACCACGGTGCGACCTGGTCTGATGGGGCAGGCATCGGCCACAATCCACCCAAAGACCAAGACAAAGAGGGAATCGCCATTGACCCATCCTCGGGCATTCTGCACGTGTCGTGGACCGAGTTCGATGCCTACGGCCGCACCGAACCTGAGTTCAAATCCCGAATCCGATTCAGCCAGTCCTACGACCGCGGCGAAACCTGGTCTCCCGCTGTAACGGTCTCGCGCCAAGAAGGAAACTGCCTCGACGGAGACGAAACCCCCGAAGGCGCCATTCCCGTAGCCGACCCCACGGGCGGAGTGGCCGTAGTCTGGTCCTACCGCGACACCATTTGGATGAACCGTTCTGACGACGACGGCGCCATGACGTGGATGCCCGTCGACCGCCCCATCGCCGTGCAGCAAGGTGGCTGGGCCCACGAAATTCCGGCCCTCGGACGCGCCAACGGCATGCCGATTTCGTACTTTGCTCCCAACGGAACCTGGCACTTAATCTACGGAGAGCAAGATTCCACGAAGTCGTGGGTGAGCCATGCCACTTCGACCGACCGAGGTGAAAACTGGAGCCAACCCTCACGCCTCCCCGTTCCCGACAGCATTCGCCATCACTTTATGCCGTGGTTTGCCATCGACGCATCTAACGGTGCCCTTCACGTGCTGGCCTACGGCCAAACGGCCTCTATGCGCACCCAAACATGGGTTCACCGTTCTGACGATGGCGGAACCTCTTGGTCTGCCACAGCCCTGAGTACGCCCTTTACCCCCATGCCCAAGCGATTCTTTGGAGACTATTCGGGCATCGCTGCCCGAAACGGGGATGTTCACGCGGTATGGACTGAGCAGCGCGAAGGCGTGAATGAGTTGGTCTATGGCCGCTTTGCCGACCCCGCCCTGGACGAAACCATTGTGAAGACTCCTGCGAAAAAGCGTCGTAAAAAATGAACCTCCTCCTCGCGTCGACTTCTACGGTGCATGGGGCACCCTACTTGAGCTACCTCCGCGACGAGTGGTCGCGTCTGTTTGCAGGGCGCCTGGTCGTATTTGTTCCCTACGCCCGCCCCGGAGGCATGAGTTGGGACGACTACACCGCCCGCCCCAAAGCAGTGATGGCAGAAGCCGGAGTTACGGTGCGCGGCGTCCACGAATTCTCGTCAGTTGCCGAAGCAGCTTCTGCCGCTGAAGGTTGGTTTGTGGGGGGCGGAAACACCTTTGTACTTCGCCGCACCCTGCGTGAAACTGACTTGGAACCGCTCCTCGACGCCAGCGTTCGCAGCGGGACCCCCTACATGGGGAGCAGCGCCGGCATCAACATCGCCGGAATGAGCATCGGAACCACCAACGACATGCCCATCATGGAAGTGCCCACCCTCAACGCAATGGGTTGGCTGCCGTTCAACCTCAATCCGCACTATATCGACCCTATCGAAGGCAGCACTCACATGGGTGAAACGCGCGACCAGCGCATCGCCGAATTCCACGCCTTTAATCCCCAGCCAGTGGTCGGTCTACGCGAAGGAAGCTGGCTAACGTCCAACGGCCTCGAGCACGTTCTTCACGGACCGCATTCTGCCCGCATTTTTCGAGCTGGATTGCCCGTGATGGAGCACCCACAAGGACCGCTCTCGTTCTAGAAATCCCTACCTTTGTGCCGTGCGCAAAGCGGTACTTATCATTCTCGACGGTTGGGGAATCCCCGCCGACCCCTCAGTTTCGGCCATTGATCTTGGCTCGACTCCATTCTACGACAGCCTTCACGGCCTCTATCCCTCAAGCCAATTAGAGGCCAGTGGGCGGGCTGTAGGCCTTCCCGACGGTCAAATGGGCAACTCCGAGGTGGGCCATATGAATCTGGGCGCGGGTCGCATCGTCTATCAAGACTTAGTTCGCATCGATCTCGCCCTTGAAGACGGTTCCTTTGCACAAAACCCCGTCTTTACAGACTTGGCACAGCGCGGAGCCGCCGGCCAGCGCATCCACCTGCTCGGGTTGGTCAGCGACGGCGGCGTCCACAGCCACATCAACCACGCAAAGGGAATCCTATCAGCCCTGCACGATGCCGGAGCTCCCCACGTATTTGTGCACGCATTCACCGACGGACGCGACACCGACCCCCAAAGCGGCGCCGGCTTCATTGGCAACCTCGAGGCCCATATGAGCGAGACCACGGGATCGCTTGCCTCACTTACAGGCCGCTACTACGCCATGGACCGCGACACCCGTTGGGAACGCGTGAAAATCGCCTACGACGCCCTCGTGCACGGAACCGGAACCACCTGGACCCAATCTGGCCGCGAAGCACTACTGGCCGCCTACGCCGCCGGAACCACCGACGAGTTCCTCCTTCCGCACATCCTCAATCCTGAGGGCAGCATTCGCCCCGGGGACGCCGTTTTCTTTTTCAACTTCCGCACCGACCGAGGTCGCGAACTCACCCAAGCGCTCAGTCAAGGCGGCCTGAACCAGCACGGAATGTCGCCAGTCCACGACTTGCACTTCGTCACCATGACCCGCTACGACGCCACCTTTCGCGGAATCCAAATGGTGTTCGAAAAAGACAACCTCAGCGACACCATGGGTGAAGTCCTCGCACGCGCCGGCAAACGCCAGATTCGCATCGCAGAGACCGAAAAATACCCACACGTTACCTTCTTTTTTTCAGGTGGACGCGAAGAGCCCTTTGACGGTGAAACCCGAATCCTTCGCTCCTCACCCAAAGTGGCCACCTACGACCTTCAGCCCGAGATGAGCGCATTTGAGCTCCGGGACGCTCTGATTCCCGAACTCGAACGCGGCGAAGCCGACTTCGTCTGCCTCAACTTCGCCAACCCCGACATGGTGGGCCATACCGGCGTGCTTGAGGCGGCGATTAAAGCCTGCGAAACCGTGGACCAGTGTGCTCAAGCCATTGTTGCGGCGGGACTCCCCCACGGGTACAGCTTCTTTATCCTCGCGGACCACGGCAATGCCGACTGCATGCGCAACCCCGACGGAAGCCCCCATACCGCCCACACGACCCGGCCCGTGCCCTTCTTTCTCGTGACGAACGAACCCACAGAAGGACTAAATCTTACCAATGGCGTATTGGGTGACGTAGCCCCCACCATCCTCGACTGGATGGGCGTACCCCAACCTGCCGCCATGACCGGAACGTCACTTTTGCGCTCATGATCATCCTTAAAACTGCCGAAGAAATCGCGCTCATGCGCGAATCTGCCCAGCTCGTTTCGCGCACCTTGGGAATGCTCGCCGCTGAAATCAAGCCCGGCGTCACATCGCTCCAGCTGGACCGCAAAGCCGAAGAATTCATTCGCGACCACGGAGCAATCCCCGCCTTTCTCGGGATGTACGGATTCCCCAACAGCCTGTGCATGTCACGCAACGAGCAGGTCGTTCACGGAATTCCGTCCGACCAACCCCTACAGGAGGGCGACGTGATCTCTGTGGACTGTGGTGTACTGATGAACGACTTTTACGGAGACCACGCCTACACCTTTGAAGTAGGTGAAGTCGCCCTCGAAACACGCAAACTGCTTGAGGTGACCAAAGCCTCCCTGTACGCGGGTATCGACGCCATGCGCCGCGGCAACCGAGTGGGCGACATCGGCAACGCGATCCAGAAGCACTGCGAACGCGAAGGCTACGGTGTGGTTCGCGAACTGGTCGGTCACGGACTCGGTCGCAAGCTCCACGAGGACCCTCAGGTTCCGAACTACGGAAAGCGCGGCAGCGGCAAACTCCTTCAGGACGGAATGGTCCTCGCAATCGAACCCATGATCAACATGGGAACCCACCGCGTGCGCCAACTCAAAGATGGGTGGAGCATCGTAACCGGTGACGGAAAGCCCTCAGCCCACTTTGAGCACGACGTCGCGTTGGTCGACGGGCGCCCCGTGGTTCTATCCACCTTCGACTACATCTACGAAGCCCTTGGGCTTCCTAAAAACGATCCCGTCTTCGCATGATACGTTGGGCCCTACGTTGGATTCCGCGTCCCTGGCTCATTCGCCTCAGCGCCCCGCTGCGCTGGCTGGCGCCCGTGATCTATGCTGGATCCAAGTACACCGACCCCATCGACGACCGTTCGTACCGCACGTTTCTACCCTACGGATACGGCGGAGCCATTCGTCCCGAGGTCCTCGCCCCCGGAACGCACTCCCTGGAGCGCCACCGCCTCCTATGGCTGTACCTAAAGCGCTACAGTGAGTTTTTTACCCGCCCGGGAGAACTTCTGCATATCGCGCCTGAACAGTGCTTCTACCATCGCTTTAAAGCCCTTCCCCACCTCAAGGTGCTGACGGGTGATATCGAATCCCCGCTGGCAGACCTGCACTTTGACCTCCATCACATTCCGCTGGAGGCCAACCGCTTTGACGTTGTACTGTGCAACCATGTTCTCGAGCATGTTGCAGACGATGCCCAATGCCTACGCGAACTCTACCGCGTCATGAAACCTGGCGGATGGGGCATCTTTCAGATTCCATGGATTCCCGGACGCACCACTACCGACGAAGATCCCAGCATCATAGACCCACGCGAACGGGAACGCCGCTTTGGTCAGTACGACCATGTACGCATGTACGGCGAAGACTACGCTGAACGTTTGAGTGCGGCAGGATTCACAGTAGAACGCGTCGACCTCGCTGATCGCATCCCCGCTGACGAATACGCCCGCTACCGCCTCCCCTTGGGTGAGCCGCTCTTTGTCGTGCGCAAACCTGATTAGTTCTTGATGTGACCAACAAAAAAGCCCGCGGTATCGCGGGCTTTTTTTTATAAAGTCTTTGGTGTTTATCCCAAAATGCTCGACAGCTCAGCAGCCATCTTTTGCTCCTCTTCTTGAGCAAGCAAGGGGTCAACTAAGATTCGGCCCGAGTGCTCGTCAATGGTGATCTTCTTGCGCTGAGCAATTTCCATTTGGCGCTGAGGCGGAATTGTAAAGAATGAACCCGCAGAAGCTCCGCGCTCAATACTTACAACAGCAAGGCCGTTGCGAACTTTTCCGCGGATACGGCGGTAGGCACTAAGCAATCGGTCGTCACCCACCACTGCTGAAAGCTTCTCACTTTTTGCAAGTAAAAGCTCTTCTTCACGCTGGGTCTCCGCAATGATGTTGTCGAGTTCGTTCTTCTTGAACTCCAGGTGACTTGAACGTTCTGAAAGCTTCGTTTCGACCGACTCAAGTGACACAGTCTTGCTCTCAAGCGATGCTTCGAACTCGCGGATATGCTTCTCTGCAAGCTGAATCTCAAGCTCTTGAAATTCAATTTCTTTAGCAATCGCATCAAACTCGCGGTTGTTGCGCACATTCTTTTGCTGCTCCTCGTACTTCGCGATCTTCTCTTGGCAGTTCTTGATCATGAGCTTATGGCCCTTCACCTCGGTCTTCGCTTGGTTCATATCTTCCTGAACCTTGGAAAGGCGAAGCTGCAAGCCTGCGATTTCATCTTCGAGATCTTCTACTTCGAGAGGCAATTCGCCGCGAAGGCTGCGAATTTCATCGATTCGGCGATCGACAATTTGAAGGCTGTACAGCGCGCGAAGCTTATCTTCTACTGAAGACGTTGAAGCATTTGATGCAAGTGACTTTTTAGCCATGGTTTAGGTATGTACGTACGGGGCGGTTGTCCGAACCCGAAATTAGGACTGCAAAAGTAACGAATTCTGAGCGAATAGCCTCAGCCCAATCTTCGATGAAGGGCTGCTCACTTTCGCCATGCCCGACATCGACCAAGACAATCCCGCCGGGAGTATCCTGAAATCCATGGTACTTCGCGTCACCAGTCACGTACACCTCCGCACCCGTCTCCGCCGCTGCACCGATAAATTCCGCTCCAGAACCGCCACAGACCGCAATGCGCTGCACCATTCGATTGAGGTCCGCCGTACTGTAGCGCACTGAATCCGCACCTAAATGTTTGGCGGTACGAGCAATAAAATCACCCAAACATACTGGCTCGCGGAGGTCGCCTACGGCACCGTAACCCAAATCAGACCACGAATTTTCCAATGAAATCCATGAATGCGCGACCTCCTCGTACGGGTGTGCCTGCCACACCGCATCGCGCACTCTACTTTTCAATGCCGCGGGAACCACGAACTCCAATCGCTGCTCTTGGGCAACTTCGCGCACACCCTTAGTCCCCGAATATGGATTCGATCCTTCGAGAGGACGAAACGTTCCCGTTCCCTCTGAAGTAAAGTGGCACTCGTCGTAGTTGCCCAAATGGCCCGCTCCAGCTGAAAAAGCAGCTTCGACTACCGATGTTGCAAAGTCGGTCGGAACATACACCACTAACTGGAGCAACTCATTGCGCCGCGGCATCATCACCCTTGGCTGCTGAATTCCAAGTCGGCGGGCAAGCGAATAACTCACCCCTCCCGAAATACTGTCCCAATTAGTATGGCCAGCGTACAACGCAATGTCGTTACGTACCGCGAACGCAACCGTCCGCTCGGCCACCGTGCCACCTGTAAGGCGTTTTAAGCCCTTAAAAATGATGGGGTGATGACTGAGCACCACGTTGCACCCCCGAGCGACTGCCTCACGGAGCACCTCAACATCTGTATCTAAAGTGCACAGCACCCCAGTGATATGCATTTCGGAATCACCGACCAGCAATCCACTGTTGTCGTACGACTCCTGGTAGCGAAGCGGTGCACGCTCTTCCAACCACTTTACCAATGCTCCTACTGTCATGCTGCAAAGAAACAAAAAAGGCCGCCCTGATGGGCGGCCTTCACATTTAATGTAGGTTGTGGATTACTCCTTACCCTCCATCTCTTCCTTAAGGCGAGCCAAGCTGTCGAGGTCACCCAAGGTAGCCTTTTCAACTTGTGCGTTGATCGACTGAACGGTCGTCTTCGCTCCGGTACCCTTGGCACCTTTCTTACCTTTTCCGCCTTCAGAACCTTCCTCGATTGCGCCACCCTTAAAAGTTTGGGTGTGCGAAACAAGAATGCGGCGTGAATCACGGTTGAACTCGATCACACGGAACTCCAACACCTCACCTACAGCGATGCTTGAGTTGTCCTCCTTCGTCGCGTGACGTGGTGGGCAGTATGCCTCAATCTCTTGATTGTCAAACCAAATGTTGAAGCCCTTGTCGGCAGACGACTTCACACTTCCAGTGTGGCTGCTACCCACTTCAAACACGTCTTCAAGGTTGTCCCAAGGATTGTCGCTCACTTGCTTGTGGCCAAGGCTTAAGCGGCGGTTGTCGACGTCGATGTCCAACACCTTCACTTCAAGCTCTGCACCTACAGAGGTAAACTCACTTGGATGCTTCACCTTCTTCAACCAAGACAGGTCGCTGATGTGAATCAAACCATCGATACCTTCCTCAAGCTCCACAAATACACCGAAATTGGTGAAATTGCGAACCTTTCCGGTGTGCTGAGAACCTACAGGGTACTTCGCAGTGATGCTTGACCAAGGGTCTGGCGTCAGTTGCTTGATACCAAGTGACATCTTGCGCTCTTCGCGGTCGATTGATAGGACAGATGCTTCAACGATGTCACCAACCTTGAAGAAGTCTTGGGCAGAACGCAAGTGCGATCCCCAGCTCATCTCAGAAACGTGAACAAGACCTTCTACACCTGGAGCAACCTCGATGAACGCACCGTAGTCGGCAAGCACAACAACTTTACCCTTGATGGTGTCTCCAGCTGAAACGCTCTGGCTAAGGGCATCCCAAGGATGGGCCGAAAGCTGCTTGAGACCAAGCTGAATGCGTGTTTTGGCTTCGTCGAAGTCCAAAATAACCACGTTGAGCTTCTGATCGAGCTCGACCACCTCTGACGGGTGATTGATGCGGCTCCACGACAGATCTGTGATGTGCACGAGTCCGTCCACACCGCCAAGGTCGATAAACACACCGTAGCTCGTGATGTTCTTGACCACACCCTCGAGTACTTGACCCTTTTCGAGTTGGCCAATGATCTTGCGCTTCTGCTCTTCGAGGTCGGCCTCGATAAGGGCTTTGTGCGACACCACCACATTCTTGAACTCGTGGTTGATCTTGACGATCTTGAATTCCATGGTCTTGTCGACGTAGATATCGTAGTCGCGAATCGGCTTGACGTCGATTTGTGATCCAGGCAAAAATGCCTCGAGACCGAACACGTCGACGATCATACCGCCCTTCGTGCGAGCCTTCACGTAACCTTGAACAATTTCTTCAGCTTCAAACGCCTCATTGACGCGATCCCAAGCCTTAATTGAGCGGGCCTTACGGTGCGAAAGCACGAGCTGTCCCAACTTGTCCTCTTGCTTGTCCACGAGCACCTCAACGAGGTCGCCCACTTTAAGATCTGGATTGTAGCGGAACTCGTTGAGAGACACAACGCCCTCAGACTTCGATGAAATGTCAATGATTGCGTCGCGGTCAGTAAGTTGCACTACGACACCGCTCACCACTTGGTGCTCAACTGACGTTACGAGGGTCGCTTCGTAAAGCTGCTCCATCGCCTTGTGCGATTCTCCACGTGCACCAGAACCCGACTCGTACGTGTTCCAATCAAACGCTTCTTCTTCCTCTTCTACCTCAAGAACGAGCTCGAGCTCATCCTCATCTGCGGAATCTTCTGAGGCCTCAACTTCAGGGGCAGATTCTGCTACAGTAACTTCGGGGGTTGCCACCACTTCTGCGGCGGCTTGATCTTGGATTTGGCCCTCCAATTCGGGGTTTAGCTCTTCAGACATGAGCTTGGGGTCTTGTATCTGGCGCACGGAAAGGACTGAAGCGCAGCGCCGAGAGACGTTAAGTATTGATTCCCAATTTGGCGTCCTTTCGCAATGCGTACCAAAATGGGACTGCAAAGGTACAAAAAATCAAACCTCAGATTTACAGTGCTCTAAAAAAAGCCCCGGCATTTGGCCGGGGCTTCAATCATCTTACGCAGCTAGGCGTTGAACTTCTTTTTCAACAACTCAGTCGTAGTCGAACCAGGTCGCTCAAGCGGCATCGCCAACGCTCGATCCCAGATCAAGTTCGTCAGCACACCGAGTGCGCGCGAAACTCCAAAGAGCACAGTGTAAAAGTCGTACTCAACCATGCCGTAGTGCATCAGTAGTTGGCCGCTGTGCGCATCAACGTTCGGGAATGGGTTTTTTACCTTACCAGTCGCTTCAAGAATGCCTGGCACCACCTCATAGATGTTCGAAATCACCTTGAACAAAGGGTCTTCAGGCATGTGCTTTTGGGCAAACTCACGCTGTGCCATGTACCTAGGATCCGTCTTGCGAAGAACGGCATGACCGAATCCGGGAACCACTTTACCTGCCACCAACGTATCATGAACATACTGAGCAATTTGATCCTTACTCGGCTCTTGAGTTTCCAAATCCTCGAGCATTTCAAGCGTCCACTTGATCACCTCTTGGTTTGCAAGTCCGTGCAAAGGACCCGCTAGCCCGTTCATACCCGCCGCAAAGCTTTGGTACGCGTCGCTCAAAGCTGAGCCCACCAAATGAACGGCGTGTGCAGAAACGTTCCCTCCTTCGTGGTCCGAGTGTATGGTCATGTACAGACGCATCAATTCGCGAAACTCTTCATTGTCATACCCCAGCATGTGGGCAAAGTTTCCGGCCCAATCTAACTTGGGATCTGGCTCGATGTGCTCTCCATTTTTATATGCACGACGGTAGATATACGCCGCAACGCGGGGTAAGCGCGCGATCAGGTTCATCGCATCTTCGTACGTGTACTCCCAGTACTCTGACTTGCTGATTCCGCGGGCGTATGCCTTTCCAAACTCTGTTTCAGTGCGTAATGCCATGATGCCAACCACAAACTGCGTCATTGGGTGCGTCGACATGGGAAGCGCATCAATCGTCTTGAACACATGCGGAGGCACGATGGCCCTACGAGCCCAACTGTTGCTCAGTCGTCGCACGTCATCATCATCCGGCATCTCGTTCATCAGTATCAAATGAAAGAGCCCCTCGGGCAACGGCTCCTCTCCACCCGGATACTTGGGCAGGAGTGACTGCAATTCAGGAATGCTGTAGCCGCGAAATCGAATGCCTTCGTGGGGATCCAGCTTTGATGTTTCGCAAATCAACGCAGTCATGCCGCGCATTCCTTGGTAGACTTGTGCCACGGTGACATCTCCGAGGGACTTCTCGCCGTGCTCCGCTAAAAACGCTTTGATCTCAGCCTGAGCTGGCGCGATTTTACTTGCAAAATGTTCTTTAATCCGATCCATAATCAAGGGGTTCTTTGTCGGTTATTTAAAATTTGCTCCAGGATATATTGCTGTTGATCCGAGCATTTCTTCGATGCGAAGCAGCTGGTTGTACTTCGCCATGCGATCTGAACGCGATGCGGAACCGGTCTTAATCTGACCGGTATTCAACGCTACCGCCAAATCCGCAATGGTCGAATCCTCAGTTTCACCCGAACGGTGCGACATGATGCACGTCATACCGTTTCGCTGTGCCTTTTGTACCGTGGCAATCGTCTCAGTCAAAGTTCCGATTTGGTTCACCTTAACGAGCACCGAATTTGCGGCATTGAGCTCAATTCCTTTGGTCACGCGATCCACATTAGTCACAAACAGATCGTCGCCCACAATTTGAACGCGGTTTCCGATGGCGGAATTCAGTTTCGACCAACCGTTCCAGTCGTCCTCAGCGAGGCCATCTTCAATTGAAAGAATGGGGTATTGGTTCACCCAATTAGTCCAGTAGGACACCACCTCGTCGGTGGTCATCGTGGCTCCGCCCGACTTCTTAAACGTGTACAAACCAGTTTTCTCGTCGTAGAGCTCGGTCATTGCCGCATCCATTGCGATGTACAAATCCTTGCCTGCAGTAAATCCAGCTTTCGTGATTGCTTCAAGGACGGTTTCAATGGCCTCCTCATTCGAACGAATATTCGGCGCAAATCCGCCCTCATCGCCCACATTGGTGCTGTAGCCTTTAGCCTTCAGTACCGACTTGAGGTGGTGAAACACTTCGGTACCCATTTGCAATCCTTGGCTGAAGCTTGTGGCACCTACAGGCATCACCATGAACTCCTGAAAATCAATCGCATTGTCAGCGTGTGCGCCTCCATTCAAAATGTTCATCATCGGAACCGGGAGCGTTCGCGCCGTCACTCCACCCACGTACTGAAAGAGCGGAAGGCCGCTGGCCTGCGCTGCAGCACGCGCCGCAGCAAGCGATACCGCCAAAATGGCGTTGGCACCGAGGCGCGCTTTGTTGGGCGTCCCGTCGGCATCGAGCATGGCCATATCCAATTCAGCTTGGTCGGTAACCTCAAGGCCAACTACGGCTTGAGCAAGTTCGTTGTTGACATGGTCTACTGCATTGAGTACTCCTTTGCCGAGGTATACAGCGGAATCTCCATCGCGAAGCTCTACTGCTTCATGGGCGCCTGTCGAGGCTCCAGAGGGTACTGCGGCCCGGCCAAAGTGCCCAGAATCGGTAACCACATCGGCTTCGACCGTAGGGTTTCCGCGTGAATCAAGAATCTGGCGTGCGTAAACTGAAGTAATTGTAGGCATGATTAAGCTGGGATTTTAGCGCTCATTAAGGCGACAAATTCATCAAAGAGGTATTGGGCATCGTGCGGACCCGGAGACGCCTCTGGGTGGTACTGCACGCTAAATGCGGGAACATCTGTGCGCCGAATTCCGGCGACGGTTCCGTCGTTGAGGTGGACATGTGTCAATGTCACATTCGATGCGGACTCAACATCCTGCATCGAAACCGCAAAACCGTGGTTCTGTGAGGTGATTTCACCTTTCCCCGTCGCAAGGTTCTTCACGGGGTGGTTGATTCCGCGGTGACCATTGTGCATTTTATAGGTGGTGAGACCTGAGGCGAGCGCAATCATTTGGTGACCCAAGCAAATTCCGAATGTGGGTTTGCCCGATTCCAAAATTTGACGCACCGTCTCAATCACCTGAGGACTCGCCGCGGGATCGCCGGGACCGTTCGACAAGAAGAATCCATCGGGCGCGTCTGCAGAGAGGACATCAAACGTAGTGTTGTACGGATATACCGTAACTCGGCAACCTACGCGAACTAAATTTCGGAGAATGTTGCGCTTCACGCCAAGGTCAAGTGCGGCAACGTGAAAGGCCGCATTGCGATCACCAACAGTGTAGGGCTCCGTAGTACTCACTTGCGAACAAAGCTCTAGTCCCTCCATGTCCGGAGCATCCACGAGGCGCTGCTGGGCTTCTTCAAGTGTTAGTTCGGTAGTAACCACCGCATTCTGAGCTCCAAAATCACGAATGTGCTGCACGAGTGCACGAGTATCTACTTCAGCGATGACCACCGAACCACTCATGAACGTTTTTAGGCTTTGGTGCGCCCCACGAACACGCGAAGCAAGCTCGCTAAAATTGCGGCACACAAGTCCTGCGATCTGAACATCAGCAGACTCGTTCTCATCAGACTCCACTCCGTAGTTTCCGATGTGGGCCGTTGCGGTAACCATAATTTGGCCCTTGTAACTTGGATCTGTAAAAATCTCTTGGTACCCGGTCATACCAGTATTGAAGCAAATCTCCCCAACGGACGTTCCGTCTATTCCGACAGAAACGCCCTCGAACAAGGTGCCATCCGCGAGAAGTACAAAGGCTTTTGAACTCATTATCAAGACTTAAGAATTGGGCACAAAAAAAGGATAAGGGGACACCTTATCCTTTGCAAAGTACGAGCCAAACACAGTTTATTCCGCGTCGTTCGTTTCGTTGTTTTCGGCTACTTCAGGAGCCTCCACCACCGCTTCAGCCACTGGAGCAGCAGCAGGGGCAGCTGCCTTAGCACGACCACGGCGCGTAGACTTCTTAGCCTCTTTCTTGGCATTGGTATAGATCTCATTGAAATCCACCAACTCAATCATGGCCATTTCAGCATTGTCACCCAAACGGGTTCCCGTCTTGATGATACGCGTGTAGCCACCTGGACGGTCCGCAACCTTCACTGAAACCTCTCGGAACAACTCCGTAACGGCGTCTTTGTCCTGAAGGTACGAGAATACCATACGACGGTTGTGCGTGCTGTCTGTTTTTGAGCGGGTAACCAAAGGCTCTACGTACTTCTTCAGTTCCTTAGCCTTAGCCAAAGTTGTGTTGATACGCTTGTGTGTGATCAGCGAAGCCGCCATATTGCTCAGCATCGCCTTGCGGTGCGAAGCCGTACGTCCTAAGTGATTAAATTTCTTGCCGTGACGCATGTCTTATTCTTTATCGAGTTTGTACTTGGTTACATCCATTCCGAAGGTCAGTCCAAGGCGAGCTACGAGCTCTTCAAGCTCGGTCAGCGACTTCTTGCCGAAATTGCGGAACTTCATCAAATCAGCCTTGGTGTACGACACCAAGTCAGAAACGAGCTCAACTTCAGCAGCTTTCAAGCAATTCAGCGCGCGAACGCTCAATTCTAGCTCGGTGAGCGGGCGTAGCAAAAGCTTGCGCATCTCCAGTACTTCTTCGTCGTAGGCCTCAGTTTCCACGGCTACTTCAGTCTCTGCCACCATCTTTTCGTCGGTGAAGAGCATAAAGTGCTGGATCAAAATGTGCGCAGCTTCGGTCAATGCATCAACAGGAGCAATTGAGCCGTCACTTTCAATGTGCAGAACAAGCTTTTCGTAGTCGGTCTTCTGCTCGACGCGGAAGTTCTCAACTTCGTAGCTCACATTCTTCATCGGAGTGTAGATCGAATCCATGAAAATGGTTCCGATTGGTGCATCTACTTTTTTGTTCTCCTCAGCAGGAACGTACCCACGACCTTTCTCAATGGTAAATTCCATTTCGAGCTTGATCGAGGGATCCATGTTGCAGATCACCAGGTCAGGATTGAGCACCTGAAAGTTCGTCAGGAATGCAGCAAGATCACCTGCCTTAAACGCTTCCTTACCAGAAACAACTACTTTCACAGTCTCTCCCTCCACGCCTTCGATCTGGCGCTTGAAGCGAACTTGCTTCAAATTGAGGATCATCTCAGTTACATCTTCCACCACTCCTTTGATGGTCGAGAACTCATGCTCTACACCATTGATGCGGACGCTGGTGAAGGCAAAGCCCTCCAGCGAGTTCAACAGTACACGACGAAGTGCATTGCCGACCGTGAGGCCAAAACCAGGCTCCAAGGGGCGGAACTCGAACTGACCAACGGTCTCCGACGTCGAAATGACGTGGGCCTTGTCAGGCTTTTGAAAAGGTAGAATCGGCATAACTTATTTCGAGTAGAGTTCGACAATCAACTGTTCCTTGATGTTTTCAGGGATCATGTCGCGAGTTGGAACGCTGAGCATTTTACCACTCATCGTTGCGGAATTCCATTCCATCCATGGGTACTGATCCGAACGGTTTGAACCAAGGCTGTTCGACACAACCTCCAGTGACTTTGAACGCTCGCGGATCGCTATCACGTCGTTCAACGTGACAGAGTATGAAGGAATGTTAAGGATTTCACCATTCACCGTTACGTGGCAGTGCGTCACCAACTGACGTGCAGCACGACGAGTTGGTGCAATACCCAGACGGTAGACCACATTGTCCAAGCGACGCTCACACAGCTGAAGCAACACCTCACCGGTAATGCCCTTAGAACGCGACGCGTGGTCGAACATGATGCGGAACTGGCGCTCCAAAATGCCGTAGGTGAACTTCGCCTTTTGCTTCTCAGCAAGCTGAACGGAGTATTCGCTTTTCTTTCCGCGCTTGCGCTGGAAGCCATGCTGCCCTGGAGGGTAGTTGCGCTTGTCCAGTGAACGGTCAGGACCAAAGATGGGTTCGCCAAAACGACGGGCGATTTTCGTAACAGGACCTCGGTAACGTGCCATATCTTTCTGCTTCTTTTTACTAAATGATTATACGCGGCGGCGCTTCGGGGGACGGCAACCGTTGTGTGGAATCGGAGTGATATCCATGATTTCGGTTACCTCGATACCCGTGTTTGAGAGGCTACGGATCGCGCTTTCACGACCGTTACCTGGACCTTTCACAAAGACCTTAACCTTGCGAAGACCAGCTTCCATGGCTACACCAGCAGCCTGCTCCGCAGCTACTTGAGCTGCGTAGGGAGTGTTCTTCTTAGATCCGCGGAACCCCATTTTGCCGGCCGAAGACCAAGAGATCACCTGACCCTGGGTATTCGTCAACGCAATGATGATGTTGTTGAACGTGGTACTGATGTGCGCTTCGCCCACCGATTCCACTTTAACCTTCCGCTTCTTAGTAGTCTTCGCGGTTTTAGAATTCTGTTTTGCCATCGCTTCTAACGCTTAGTGCTTATTTAGTTGCCTTCTTCTTGTTTGCTACAGTCTTACGCTTACCCTTACGAGTACGACTGTTGTTCTTCGTACGCTGTCCGCGTAGAGGTAGACCAAGACGGTGACGGATGCCACGCTGGCAACCGATATCCATGAGGCGCTTGATACTCATTGAAACCTCCGAACGAAGTTCACCTTCAACTTTCATGCTGCCGGTGATGTAATCACGGATCAACTGGAGCTGCTCGTCCGTCCAATCTTGAACCTTGATGTTGACGTCAACGCCCACAGTATTCAAAATTGTTTGGGCTTTTGAGCGCCCAATTCCGTAGATATAGGTCAAGCCGATTTCACCGCGCTTGTTCCGGGGGAGGTCAATACCTGCAATACGTGCCATTCTTCTGTTCGGATTGGATTAGCCCTGACGCTGCTTGAGCTTCGGATTTTTCTTGTTAATAATGTATAAGCGGCCCTTGCGGCGAACAATTTTGCAGTCCGCGCTGCGCTTTTTGAGTGATGCTCTTACTTTCATCGGTTGCGATTAAAAACGTTCGGTTTAGTAGCGGTATACAATTCGTGCTTTCGACAAGTCGTACGGAGATAACTCCAACTTCACACGATCTCCAGGCAAGAGTTTGATGTAGTGCATGCGCATCTTGCCAGAGATGTGAGCGGTAACCACGTGACCGTTCTCCAACTCTACACGAAACATCGCGTTTGAGAGGTTCTCGGTGATGGTACCATCTTGCGTAATTGCTCCTTGCTTTGACATAGCTTACAGCGATTCCGCGTTACGTCCACGAATGCGACCTCCGTCCATGAGACCGTCATAGTGGCGGTTCAGAAGGTAGCTTTCTACTTGCATGAGCGTATCAAGTACTACTCCTACAATGATCAATAGTGAGGTTCCGCCATAGAACTGAGCCCAGGTCATACTCACACCAAAATTCATCAAGATGGCGGGCAAGATCGCAATCGCCGAGAGCAACAGAGCTCCAGGTAGCGTGATCTTCGCAAGCACGTCGTCAATAAAACGAGCCGTATCACCACCTGGCTTAACACCAGGAACAAAACCACCATTGCGCATCAGATCATCAGAGATCTGCGTCGTGTTAATTTGAATTGCCGTGTAGAAGTACGTGAACACCAAAATCAACACCACAAACACAAAGTTGTACCAGAAGCCTTGAATGTCTCCGAACACATCAACCATCCATGTAGTTCCGGTGCCCTCAAGTCCAGCGTACTGCACAATTGTCAAGGGAATGAACATCAGAGCCTGTGCAAAAATGATCGGCATAACCCCAGAGGCATTTACCCGAACAGGCAAGTAGCTACGACCAAGTGACTTTGAGCTTCCGCCCGCCACACGCTTTGCATATTCCAATGGAATTTGACGAACAGCCTGAGTCAATGCAATCGCGAACAGAATCACCAAGTACAAGGCCACCATTTCAAGCAGGAATACAATCCAACCTCCACCTGCAGGACTCAACTGAGTCACAAGTTCTTGCAAGAACGACTGCGGGAATGAAGCAATAATACCGATCATGATCAGTAGCGAGATACCGTTTCCGATACCCTTATCCGTAATCTTCTCACCCAACCACATAGCGAAAATGGTACCGGCAATCAAGGTGATCCATGCAGAAAACCAGAAAGCGGTGGTCGGCAATGTAATCTCAACACCTTGGTACATCAGGTTAGTTATGTATCCAGGAGCCTGAGCAGCAACCACCAAAATGGTTAGATAGCGCGTGATCTGATTCAACTTGCGACGTCCTGACTCTCCCTCCTTTTGCATTTTGCTAATGGCGGGAATTGCCAATCCAGCAAGCTGCATGAAGATCGATGCCGAGATGTACGGCATGATTCCGAGTGCAAGAACCGAAGCGTTTGCAAAGGCACCACCAGAGAAGGCATTGATCAAACCAACCAAACCTTCAGAGGCCTGGTTCTGAAGTTGGTCCAAACTTGTGGGATCAATACCCGGCAGGACCACATTAGAACCCAAGCGGTACACCAAAAGCAATCCCAGAGTCAACGTGATCTTATCACGAAGCTCCTGGATGGCCCAGATGTTCCGAAAGGTTTCGATGAGCTTTTTCATTACTCAGCCTTTCCTTGAAGGAGGTTCACACTACCACCCGCAGCAGTAATAGCTGCAGCAGCAGATTGACTCACCTTGTGAACAGTTACGGTAAGTGCGCTTGTCACTTCACCACGACCCAAAACCTTAATAAGATCATTCTTACCGGCCAATCCGAATTGTACCAATTCCAAAGGACCGATTTCAGTAATCTTGTGGTTTTCGGCCATCTGGGCGAGTACATCAAGATTGATTGCACGGAACTCCACACGGTTTGGATTTTTGAAACCAAACTTGGGAACACGGCGCTGGAGTGGCATTTGACCACCCTCAAAACCAATTTTCTTGCTGTAGCCCGTACGAGCCTTTTGACCCTTATGACCAGCTCCGGCGGTTCCGCCGTTACCCGTACCTTCTCCGCGCCCGAGGCGCTTCTTGGTCTTCACTGCTCCTGGAGCAGGCTTAAGTTCGTGCAATGCTGCCATGATAATTAGGCGTTAACTTCTTCAACTTTAACTAAGTGGTTCACCGCGCGTACCATACCCAAAATTTGGGGGGTAGCCTCGTGCTCCACACACTGATTCATCTTACGAAGGCCAAGAGCCTCCATCGTTGCTTTTTGGTACGGCGGACGGTCAATCGTACTGCGAACCTTTGTGACTTTAATACGTGCCATGGTATCGTATGAATTAACCGTTGAATACTTTATTAAGAGCAATACCGCGTGTCTTGGCAACTTGGTGCGCATCGCGCATCAAGTGAAGTGCTTCAAACGTCGCCTTAACGAGGTTGTGTGGGTTTGATGAACCCTTGCTCTTCGCAAGAACGTCGTGAACACCAACACACTCAAGAACGGCACGCATTGCACCACCGGCGATTACACCAGTACCGCTTGAAGCAGGGCGCAGGAATACGCGCGCTCCGCCGAACTTACCATCTTGCTCGTGGGGAACAGTGCCCTTTGATACAGGAAACTTGTACAAATTTTTCTTGGCGTCTTCGATTCCCTTGGTCACTGCCTCAGAAACTTCTTTTGACTTACCCAAGCCGTAGCCACCAATACCGTGCTCGTCACCCACAACAACAATTGCGGTAAATGAGAACGTACGGCCACCTTTTGTGGTTTTGGTTACGCGCTGCACACCTACGAGGCGGTCAACAAGCTCCAAGCCGCTTGGCTTTACTTTTTTAGATGCAATCTCTTTCATAACGATCTTAGAAATTCAAGCCGCCTTCGCGTGCTCCTTCAGCCAATGATTTTACACGTCCGTGGTACAAAAAACCACCGCGGTCAAATGATACATTCTCAATGCCCTTCGCCTTTGCAAGCTCCGCAACCTTGATCCCAACCTGACGAGCTTGCTCCAGCTTGGAGCCGCTCACTTCACGTCCTGACTTCTTGAGCGAAGAGGCTGAACAAAGTGTTACACCAGATTGGTCATCAATGACCTGTGCGTAAATTTCTTTACTAGAACGGAACACGGCCAAGCGAGGACGTGATGCCGATCCTTCGACCACTTTGCGAACGCGCAGGTGAATGCGCTCGCGACGAGTTAAACTTTTCGTTGCCATAATATCTTACTTCTTAGCACCAGACTTACCAGCTTTGCGGCGAACAATCTCACCGACGTAGCGAACACCCTTGCCTTTGAACGGCTCAGGTTTGCGCAAGCTGCGAATTTTAGCGGCAACTGCTCCAAGCAATTGCTTATCGTACGAAGCCAATTCTACAATTGGGTTCTTACCTTTTTCTGAAACCGTATTGAGGCCAACCTCCGTAGGAACCTGAAGAACAAAAATGTGCGAGTAACCAAGCGAAAGCTCGAGGTTTTGACCTTGGTGTGAAGCACGGTAACCTACACCAACAAGCTCCAACTTCTTCTGGAAGCCTTGCGATACACCTTGAATCATGTTATTGATCAGGGCACGGTAGAGGCCATGCTGGGCGCGGTGAAGCTTATTGTCCGTAGGACGAATAACAGTCAACACGTCACCTTCACGCTCGAACGTAATTTCAGGATTGATTGACTGGGTCAATGTTCCTAGTTTTCCTTTAACGGTAACCACACTTCCCTCAATCGAAAGCTCTACGCCTGCGGGGACTGTGATTGGGGATTTACCAACTCGTGACATGTTCGATGCTTAATAAACGAAACAAACAACTTCACCGCCTACATTCTGTGTGCGGGCCTCCTTATCGGTCATCATACCGTGTGATGTGCTCACGATCGCAATGCCGAGACCATTCTTAACACGGGGTAATTCGGTAGAGGATTTGTAGTTGCGAAGTCCTGGACGAGAAACACGGTCAATACCGCGAATCACCGAACGCTTCGATGACTTATCGTACTTCAAAGCAACTTTGAGCGTGCCCTGCGGGCCGTTTTCGTCAACTTTAAAGTCCTTGATGAAGCCTTGGTCCATAAGAATACGGGCAATTTCAGCCTTCATCTTGCTACTCGGAACCTCGACAACAGCGTGACCAGCTTTCGCACCGTTGCGAAGGCGAGTCAAAAAATCTGCAATGGGATCAGTATACATTTCTTGTCTTCTATTGAGGTTACCAGCTGCTCTTCTTTACTCCTGGGATCAGACCATTAAGGGCCATCTCGCGGAACGTAACGCGTGAGATACCAAACTGACGCATGTATCCACGAGGACGACCAGTCAGCTTGCAGCGATTGTGAAGGCGAACTGGAGATGCGTTCTTGGGAAGCTTTTGAAGGGCATCGTAGTCCCCAGCTTCCTTAAGAGCAGCACGCTTCGCAGCATATTTTGCTACGAGAGCCTCACGCTTGCGCTCGCGCGCTTTCATTGATTCTTTTGCCATGACTTACTTCTTAAAAGGCATTCCGAAATTTTGAAGAAGTGCCTTGCACTCCTTGTCGGTGTTTGCCGACGTAACAAAAGTGATGTCCATACCTGAAATACGGTTCACCTTGTCAATCTCGATTTCTGGGAAAATGATCTGCTCGGTAATTCCGAAAGTGTAGTTGCCACGACCGTCGAAACCATCCTTCAAACCTTGAAAGTCACGGATACGCGGTAACGATGATACTAAAAGGCGCTCAAGGAACTCGTACATGCGCTCGCCACGAAGGGTTACGCGAACACCCACGGGCATTCCTTTACGCAGTTTGAAGTTTGAGATGTCTTTTTTCGACTTAGTAGCTACAGCTTTCTGCCCAGCAATTGTAGACATTTCTTCTATTGCGTAGTCAATGAGTTTCTTGTCAGAAACTGCGGCTCCAAGGCCTTGACTCAACACAATCTTCTGCAAACGCGGAACCTCCATGTGGTTCGTGTAAGAAAACTGCTCCATCATGGCCGGAACGACCTGACCGAGGTACTTCGATTTTAAATTCGGTTCCATTACTTAATTACTTCGCCGGTTTTTTTCGCTACGCGAACTTTAACTCCATTGGCTTCTACACGAGATCCCGTGCGGGTTGCCGTACCCTTGCTGTCCAACAGCATAAGGTTTGAAACATGAAGTGGAGCCTCGACTTTCTCAAGTCCACCCTGTGGGTTGGTTGCACTCGGCTTAAGGTGCTTTGTGACCAGGTTAACACCTTCAACAATCGCGCGGTGCTGCTTGGGGATCATTCGAACAATCTTGCCCTGCTCTCCCTTGTGAGCACCAGCGATCACCACTACAGTGTCTCCAGTTTTAATGTGAAACTTTGCCATCGTACTAGGCGATTAAAGCACTTCAGGTGCCAGTGAAACAATCTTCATGTACTGCTTGTCGCGAAGCTCACGAGCAACCGGACCAAATACACGGGTACCGCGCATTTCACCAGCTGCATTGAGTAGCACACATGCGTTGTCGTCGAAGCGGATGTATGAACCATCCGGACGGCGAATCTCTTTTTTGGTGCGAACTACTACGGCCTTAGATACAGTTCCCTTTTTGGCATTGCCAGCAGGAGTAGCATCTTTAACGGTAACCACAATTGTGTCACCCACCGAAGCGTAACGGCGGCGAGTACCACCCAGCACGCGAATCACCAAAACTTCTTTGGCGCCGGTATTGTCCGCAACGCGGAGCCTTGATTCTGTCTGTAGCATCTTTTAATTACTTAGCGCGCTCAATGATTTCAACAACACGCCAGTTCTTGGTCTTCGAAAGAGGACGAACTTCCATAATGCGCACAGTGTCGCCTTGGTTGCAGTCATTCTTTTCGTCGTGAGCGTGAAACTTATTAGAGAAGGTGATGAACTTTCCGTACATACCGTGCTTCACACGACGTGATACGTTGACGGTAACCGTCTTGTCCATAGCTGACGAGGTCACTACCCCGATGCGCTCTTTGCGCAGATTGCGTTGGTTTTCCATCGTATTAGTTCTTAGAACGCTGGGTCAATTCAGTTGCCAAACGAGCCACGTCCTTGCGGAGCGCGGTGAGTCGCATGGGGTTCTCAAGCGGGCTCAAGCGGTGCTTGCGCTTAAGGTCGAGAAGTTCCGTCTTTTGCGTGCGGTACTGGTTTGCCAATTCTTCGGCAGTCATTTTCTTCAATTCAGCAGTTGTCATGGTACTGGGCATTAAGCGTTAACCAAATCACGACGAACCACGAACTTCGTCTTCACAGGAAGCTTTTGTGCCGCAAGGCGAAGTGCTTCTTTTGCAATGTCCTCAGAAACTCCATCGAGTTCAAAGAGCATTCGACCTGGACGAACTACAGCAGCCCAGTATTCTACCGCACCTTTACCCTTACCCATACGAACCTCAAGAGGTTTCTTCGTAATAGGCTTGTCTGGAAAGATTCGAATCCAAAGCTGTCCCTCACGCTTCATGTAGCGGGTAGCAGCGATACGGGCAGCCTCAATTTGACGGGCTGTCATCCATACCTCTTCAAGGGACTTAATACCGTATGAACCAAAGGCCAGAGTGGCACCGCGCTGAGCGCTACCCTTCATCTTGCCCTTAAACATTTTGCGGAACTTAGTCTTTTTCGGCTGAAGCATGACGATTAAGCTTTACGGTTGTTGTTGTTGGGACGACGACGGTCACCAGCGCCAGGGCCACCACCACGACGTGGACGGTCAGAACCTCCTGATGAAGGAGCTCCAGCGCCAACACGCTTACCAGATTGACCAAGTACATTACTCAAGTCGCGCTTGCCATATACTTCACCTTTCATGATCCACACCTTGATGCCGATACGACCGTAGGTGGTATGCGCTTCAGAGATGTGGTAGTCAATGTCCGCACGGAACGTGTGCAGTGGAGTACGACCTTCTTTGAACTTCTCAGAACGGGCAATCTCAGCACCATTCAAACGACCGCTGATCTGAACTTTAATTCCCTCTGCTCCCATACGCATCGTACTGCCCATAGACATTTTGATAGCGCGGCGAAAAGAAATACGACCTTCGATCTGGCGTGCAATACTATCAGCAACAAGCTTGGCATCTAGTTCAGGACGCTTAATCTCGTGAATATTGATCTGTACCTCTTTCTTGGTGAGCTTTTTGAGCTCTTCGCGAAGCTTGTCTACTTCAGTACCACCTTTTCCGATAATCACACCAGGACGAGCCGTTGCAATCGTTACAGTGACAACTTTAAGCGTACGCTCAATGATGATGCGCGACACGTTTGCACGACTAAGACGAGCATATAAGTATTTACGAATTGCTGCATCTTCAGCAATTTTATCTCCGTAGTTACGGCCACCGTACCAATTAGACTCCCATCCACGGATGTAGCCAAGGCGATTGCCAATAGGATTAGCTTTTTGTCCCATGATTAGGCGTTTTCAGAGCTGGTTGAACCTTCTTCGGCAACACGACCCACCACCAGGGTAACGTGGTTTGAACGCTTGCGCACACGGTGGGCACGGCCCTGTGGTGCGGGTTGGACACGCTTTAGCATACGGCCACCATCGACCATAATACTCTGGACCACTAAACCAGAATCGACCGAAGCCTCTGGGTTTTTGGTTTGCCAATTGGTCAAGGCTGAAAGAAGCAACTTTTCAAGACGAATTGACGCCTCTTTGCTGCTATGCTTCAGTACATAGAGTGCCTTAGCTACCTCCATTCCACGAATGAGATCTGCCATAAGGCGCATCTTGCGGGGTGAAGTTGGGCAGTTATTCAGTGAAGCCATAGCTACACTGCGTCGTGCCTCTTTAATCGCGTTAGCGCGGATTTTTTTACGAGCTCCCATCGCTTATTACTTTTTGCCTTTATCTTTTTTACCAGCATGGCCGCGGAATACACGCGTTGGAGCAAATTCTCCAAGCTTGTGACCTACCATGTTTTCGGTAACATAAACGGGTACAAAGGTTTTGCCGTTGTGGACCGCAATGGTCTGGCCGACAAAATCTGGACTAATCATTGAAGCGCGAGACCAAGTCTTGATCACGGTCTTCTTACCTGCCTCAACATTCTCCATCACACGCTTCTCAAGCTTGAAGTGGATGTAAGGACCTTTTTTAAGCGAACGTGCCATGATTACTTCTTACGTTTTTCAATGATGTAACGGTTGCTCGCCTTCTTAGGCGTACGCGTTTTGTATCCTTTCGCAGGAATACCCTTGCGTGAACGTGGGTGACCACCAGAAGCACGGCCTTCACCACCACCCATTGGGTGATCCACAGGGTTCATTGCAACGGCACGTGTCCGTGGACGACGACCTAACCAACGGCTACGACCTGCCTTACCGCTGTCCACTTGTGCATGGTCAGCATTAGAGACAGTTCCAATCGTCGCCATACACTCGGTCAAAATCATACGGCTCTCACCTGAAGGCATGCGAAGTACAGCGTACTTACCATCACGAGCGGCCAACTGGGCAAATGCACCGGCTGATCGAGCGATGATACCACCTTGACCAGGACGTAGCTCAATATTGTGAACAATCGTACCCAAAGGCATTTCGCTCAACTTCATTGCGTTTCCGACCTCTGGAGCGATACCACGACCACTCTGAAGGGTCTGACCTACTTGAATGCCATTAGGAGCAATAATGTAGCGCTTCTCACCGTCTGCGTATACCAACAGGGCGATAAAAGCAGTACGGTTTGGATCGTACTCAATGCTTTTAACGGTAGCGGGGATGTTAAACTTATCGCGCTTGAAGTCGACCAAACGGTAACGCTGCTTTGCACCACCACCGAGGTAGCGCATCGTCATTTTACCGGTATTGTTACGTCCTCCAGAACGCTTCTTGGCAACCGTCAAGCTCTTTTCAGGAGCACCAGACGTCACCATAGCAAAATCATTTACCGAACGCAGGCGCTGGCCTGGAGTCATCGGTTTTAGTTTACGTACGCCCATGACTTAGAGGTTTGCGTAGATGTCAATAGTTTCACCAGCACGGACCTCAATCACAGCCTTCTTTAAAGACGGCTTGCGACCTTCCATAACCCCTGCCTTAGTGTAGCGCACGATGCGCTTAGCTGGAGCAATCATAGTGCGAACGTGCTCGACGTTCACCTTGTAAAGCTCCTCTACAGCCTTTTTAATCTGAAGCTTGTTCGCCTTCTTATCGACGACAAACGTGTAGCGATTCGCTACCTCTGCTGAGGCAGTCGCTTTCTCGGTAAGTACCGGGCGAATGAGAATCTGTTCCATCACTATTTGGCCGTTAGGGCGGTTTCAATTTTCGCAATCGAAGGCTCAAGAAGTACTAGTGTACCGCCGTTCAAAATTGAATAAGTGCTTAATTCTGAAGCAATTACAACTTTTGAGCCCTCAAAATTGCGGGACGACAAATATACTGAATTATTTGGTTCATCCAATACTACAGTGGATTTCTTGCCTTCAAGACCTAAAGCCTTAAGAATCATTCCGTAATCCTTAGTCTTAGGAGCAGCCATTGCAATTTGATCCACAACGAGGATCTGATTTGACGCCACCAATTGGCTCAAAGCCGACTTACGAGCTACCAATTTCAACTTCTTGTTGAGCTTGAAACCGTACTCGTGTGGAATGGGGCCGAATACACGGCCACCACCACGGTACAAAGGTGATTTCATGCTACCGTGACGAGCGCCACCCGTACCTTTCTGCTTATGCAGCTTCTTAGTGGTACGCGCGATCTCAGCACGCTGCTTGCTCTTGTGCGTTCCCTGGCGCTGATTGGCCAAGTACTGCTTCACATCGAGGTACATTGCATGATCATTCGGAGTGATACCGAAGATCTCGTCATTCAACTGAGCCGTACGACCGGTCTCCTGACCCTGCTGGTTTAAAATGCGAACTTCCATTACTTCTCAACAATTACAAGCGACTGCTTCGCGCCGGGAATGGAACCTTTGACAACGAGCAGATTCTTCTCTGCATCGACCTTCAGAATCTGAAGGTTTTGGATTTTAATACGCGTATTACCGGTACGGCCTCCCATGCGCATTCCGCGGAATACACGGCTTGGGTCAGAACCTGCACCAATAGAACCCGGAGCGCGTAGACGGTTGTGCTGACCATGGCTCGCCTCGCCGACACCGCTAAAGCCGTGACGCTTGACAACACCTTGGAAGCCCTTGCCTTTCGACTGGCCCGCAACGTCAACGAATTCACCTTCTTCGAACATGGCAACCGTGAGCACTTGGCCCAAGGAAACTTCTGTTCCGAATTCACGGAATTCTACATATTTTGATTTTGCAGAGGTGTTAGCCTTTGCAGCGTGGCCGGCGGCAGGCGATGTGGCGTGTTTCTTTTCGCCATATCCGATCTGCACGGCTTCGTAACCATCGACATCATTCGTCTTGAGCTGAGTCACCACGCAGGGACCCATTTCAATAACGGTACACGGGAAATTCTTTCCGTCACCGTCGAAGATGCTGGTCATTCCGATTTTTTTGCCAATTAGTCCAGGCATTGTCAGGAATTCTAGGGATTATTATACTTTGATCTCAACCTCAACACCGCTAGGAAGCTCAAGCTTCATCAGGGCATCGATGGTTTTACTTGAAGACGAGTAAATGTCAAGCAAGCGCTTGTAGCTTGACAACTCGAACTGCTCACGCGCCTTTTTGTTGACGTGTGGGCTGCGCAATACAGTGTAAATGCGCTTGTTAGTTGGCAAGGGAATGGGGCCGTTTACTACGGCTCCGGTACTCTTTACCGTCTTTACGATTTTTTCGGCGCTCTTGTCTACGAGGTTGTGGTCGTAGGACTTAAGCTTGATGCGAATTTTCTGGCTCATCGATCCTATTATTTGCCTTTTACTTTTTCAATTACAGCCTCAGAGATGCTTGAAGGGGTCTCTGAGAAGTGGCTGAATTCCATGCTCGAAGAACCGCGACCAGAGGTCAGCGTACGCAACGTAGTCACATAACCGAACATTTCACTCAAAGGCACCTTGGCGCGAACGAGGCTGTCGCCATCTTTCGTATCCATACCTTCCACCATTCCACGGCGCTTGTTGAGGTCACCTACGACATCACCCATGCTTGATTCGGGCATTACAACCTCCATCTTCATGATTGGCTCAAGGATTACCGGACGCGCTTTGCGAGCTGCTTCCCTAAAACCGATTTTAGCTGCCAATTCAAACGAAAGTGAATCAGAGTCAACAGGGTGGAACGAACCATCCGTTAGGGTAACCTTCATCGCGTCGATGCCGTAACCAGCCAATGGACCGTTTTTCATGGCCTCTTTGAAGCCCTTCTCGATTGAAGGAATATATTCCTTAGGTACGTTACCGCCCTTAATCTCGTTGACAAACTGAAGTCCGCCAGTGTGCGCTTCGTCCGCAGGTCCAATCGTGAACACAATGTCCGCGAACTTACCGCGACCACCTGTTTGCTTCTTGTAGACCTCGCGGTGGTTGATGGTTGAAGTCAGTGCCTCTTTGTACTGTACTTGAGGAGCACCTTGGTTGCATTCTACCTTAAACTCACGCTTTAGGCGGTCAACAATGATCTCCAAGTGAAGCTCACCCATTCCAGAGATAACCGTTTGGCCAGTCTCTTCATCGGTATGTACACGGAAGGTGGGATCCTCTTCGGCAAGCTTTGCCAAAGACATACCCAACTTATCTACGTCAGCCTGAGTTTTTGGTTCAACCGCGAGTCCGATAACCGGCTCAGGGAAACTCATAGACTCAAGTACGATAGGATTCTTTTCGTCGCACAAGGTATCTCCAGTACGGATATCTTTAAAGCCAACACCAGCACCGATGTCACCAGCTTCGATCACATCGATAGGATTCTGCTTGTTGGCGTGCATTTGGAAGATGCGGCTGATGCGCTCCTTGTTGCCAGTACGCATGTTCTTCACGTACGAACCAGCGTCAATCTTACCAGAGTAGACGCGGAAGAAGCACAAGCGACCAACGAAGGGGTCAGTTGCAATCTTGAATGCAAGGGCCGCTAAAGGATCCGTAGATAGAGGGCGACGTACTTCTTCGAGGTCAGTGTCAGGGTTAATACCAGAAATAGCCTCAACATCTACAGGTGAAGGAAGGTACTCCATTACTGCGTCAAGCATAGTTTGCACGCCCTTGTTCTTGAACGCAGAGCCGCAAAGTACTGGAGTGATTTTCATGGCAATAACCGCCTTGCGAATTGCCGCAGTAAGCTCCTCACGCGTGATGCTTGCAGGATCTTCGAAGAACTTCTCCATGAGGTTGTCGTCGAACTCAGCAACTGCCTCAACGAGCTTCTCGCGGTATTCATCTACAGTCGCAACCAGATCAGCAGGAATCTCAATCTCGTCGTAGGTCATGCCCTGAGAGTCATCATTCCAAATGATCGCCTTCTTGGTGAGCAAGTCGACTACGCCACGGAACTCAGCTTCCGCACCGATGGGTACCTGAAGTGGCACAGCATTACCGCGCAGCTTCTCGTCGATTTGACGTACCACGTTAAAGAAGTCAGCTCCAGTACGGTCCATCTTATTGACGAACGCAATACGAGGAACACTGTACTTCGTGGCTTGACGCCATACTGTTTCAGTTTGGGGCTGAACGCCACCTACCGCACAAAGAAGTGCCACAGCACCGTCTAGAACACGAAGTGAGCGCTCTACCTCTACCGTAAAGTCAACGTGACCTGGAGTATCAATGATGTTAATCTTGTACTCTTCAGTCTGGCCCGCGATGTCCTTGCCCTGTACCGTTGGGAAGCGCCAAAAGCACGTCGTCGCAGCAGAGGTAATGGTGATGCCGCGCTCCTGCTCCTGAACCATCCAGTCCATGGTAGCAGCTCCGTCGTGCACTTCACCAATCTTATGGCTCACGCCAGTGTAGTAAAGAATGCGCTCGGTAGTCGTTGTCTTACCAGCATCAATGTGGGCCATGATGCCGATGTTGCGGGTGTATTTAAGGTCGCGTGAAGCCATCGTTTGTATAAACTGTGGTTAGAAACGGAAGTGTGAGAACGCCTTGTTGGCCTCAGCCATCTTGTGCGTATCCATACGCTTTTTCACGGCCGCACCTTCTTCTTTTGCTGCAGCAATGATTTCGCCGGCCAACTTACCTGCCATGCTCTTTTCATTGCGCTTACGTGAGTAGCCGATCAACCACTTCATTGCCACGGCAATCTTGCGGTCGGGACGGATCTGTTGCGGAATTTGGAATGTCGCTCCACCTACACGACGGCTGCGCACCTCTACGTGCGGCATCACGTTGGTAAGGGCCGTCTTCCACTGGTCAAGGCCATTGGCCTCACCGGTGCGCTCCGAAACCAAATCAATGGCGTCGTAGAAGATTTTGAAGGCGGTTGACTTCTTTCCGTCGTACATCATGTTGTTCACAAAACGAGTTACGAGGGGATCGTTAAAACGGGGATCCGGCAGTAACGGGCGCTTTTTGGCACGAGTCTTTCTCATGGTTCCTTACTTAATTATTTTTTAGCCTTTGGACGCTTCGTTCCGTACTTCGAACGACGCTGCATACGACCGTTCACGCCAGCCGTATCAAGGGCACCGCGAACGATGTGGTAGCGAACACCAGGAAGGTCTTTTACACGACCTCCGCGAACCAGCACAATGCTGTGCTCTTGCAGGTTGTGTCCTTCACCTCCGATGTAGGCGTTGACTTCATTACCGTTGGTCAACCGCACACGCGCAACTTTGCGCATCGCGGAATTCGGCTTCTTAGGAGTTGTGGTGTATACCCGGGTACAAACGCCACGGCGTTGTGGGCAAGCGTCCAGTGCGGCCGACTTGCTCTTCTTTTCCAGGGTTACGCGTCCTTTGCGGACTAATTGTTGGATCGTTGGCATGCTCTTCTACGTGGTTTGACGTCGGTAGAAATAAAATTTCACCCCCACTTTTTTGGGGACTGCAAATGTAGAACAAATTCTGCTCTAATCACCTCCACCTAGTAAAAAGAATTTCAAAGTTTTCCACGCGACGATGCTCCGGGGGCCTGCCCACCTACTTTTGTAGCTCGTCATGAATGAACTTTTAAGCGGACTCAATCCGGCCCAGCGCAAGGCCGCAGCACACCTCAACGGACCGGTTATGGTCATAGCCGGAGCAGGTTCAGGCAAAACCCGGGTTCTCACATACCGAATTGCGCATTTGATTGCCCAGGGGGCGGATGCCTTTCAGATTCTTGCCTTGACCTTTACGAACAAGGCTGCGCGCGAGATGAAGGACCGCATTGCGAAGGTGATTGGTCCGGCAGAGGCAAAAAATGTGTGGATGGGCACCTTCCACTCCATTTTTGCGCGCATCCTTCGCGTGGAGGGTGAGCGCCTAGGGTTCCCGAGCAACTTTACGATTTACGATTCCGAGGATGCACAAAAAGTGCTGGCGAATGTGATTAAAGAGCTGAACCTTGACAAAGAGATTTACAAGACCAAGTCCGTAGCCTCGCGTATTTCGGCCTACAAGAACAGCCTAATCACGCCAAAGGCTTATGCAGCAAGGGCGGACCTGCAGGAGCAAGATGCCTCGGCACGGATGTCGAAGCTCGGCGAGGTATACACTCAGTATATGGAGCGCTGCTTTCGAGCGGGAGCAATGGATTTTGACGACCTCCTACTCAAGACGAATGAGTTGTTCGCTCGGTTTCCGGACGTGCTTGCGAAGTACCAGGACCGGTTCCGCTATTTATTGGTGGATGAGTATCAGGATACCAACCACGCACAGTACTTAATTGTGAAGGCGTTGGCCGCGCGCTTTGAAAACGTGTGTGTGGTAGGCGATGACGCGCAGAGCATTTATTCGTTTCGCGGCGCCAACATTCGGAACATTTTGAATTTTCAAAAGGATTACCCGGATGCGGCGCTGTACAAGCTGGAGCAAAACTACCGGAGCACCCAGCGCATTGTGAAGGCGGCCAATGTGCTGATTTCGCACAACAAGGAGCAGCTCGAAAAAGACGTGTGGACCGAGAATCCGCTTGGAGAGAAGATTGTGGTGCACCAGAGCGTGAGCGATTCCGACGAAGGCCAGTATGTGGCTCAGACGATTTTTGACTTAGTGCATCGGGAGCATCGAGGTTATGGGGACTTTGCCATTTTGTACCGTACCAATGCCCAGTCCCGCTCATTTGAGGATGCGCTGCGGCGCAGGAATATTCCGTACCAGATTTATGGCGGATTGTCGTTTTACCAGCGCAAAGAGATTAAGGATGTGCTCGCGTACGTCCGACTGACGGTCAATGCGAGTGATGAAGAGGCCCTGCGGCGCGTGATTAATTTGCCGGGGCGCGGAATTGGCGATACCACCATTGCCCGGCTCACGATTGCGGCAAATGACCGACAGGTTCCGCTCTGGGAAGCCGTGCGCCACGCGACTACCTGGGAATTAGGTATCAACCGCCCCACGGCGGAACGGCTCGTGGCATTTGCGGATTTAATTGATTCGTACCGAATCATCGCCACGCAGCAGGATGCGTTCGGAACCGTGGAGCACATTGCCCGCACAAGTGGTTTGGTGAAGTTACTCGCCGAGGACAAGACGCCCGAGGGCATTAGCCGCTACGAGAACGTTCAAGAACTACTCAACGGAATCAAGGATTTTGTAGAGCAGCAGAGCCAGACCGAAGACGGCGACCCAAGCCTCGGGGCCTTTTTGCAGGATGTGGCACTGCTGACCGACCGCGACGAGCAAGAGACCGACGAACCCAAGGTGATTTTGATGACCATTCACTTGGCAAAGGGCTTGGAGTTTCCGGTGGTGTTCGTGGTCGGAATGGAGGACGCCCTTTTCCCTTCGATGATGGCGATGAATTCGCGAAGCGACCTCGAAGAGGAGCGCCGTCTGTTTTATGTCGCGTTGACACGGGCTGAACAGCGCGCATTTTTGACCTATGCTCGCGTTCGGTACCGATGGGGTAAGTTAATTGACTGCGAGCCGAGCCGCTTTCTCGAAGAGTTGGATGAAGAGCATTTAGATGTACACGTTCCGGAACTTCCGAAGAGCTATGGGGTGCCGAGGGAGCTTCGCGATGCGTTCGGCGATCCCGAACAGCCGCGCACCTTTAGGGGAAGTGCGGCCCAAAAGATGGGCGGAAGCACTCCGAAGGCGACGACACCTCCCCCCGCGCCTATTCGGTTTCGGAAGCCCGAAAACCTCAAACCTTTAGGTCAGGCAAGTTCTGCGTCGGGAAGTCCCGCACACGAACTAAATTTGACCCCTGGAATTCGCGTGGTGCACGATCGCTTTGGCGTAGGCACCGTGACCGAAGTGGAACCAGCCGCCGACGGCGGAAAAGCCACCATACAATTTGATAACGCGGGCGAAAAGAAACTCCTCTTGAAGTTCGCTAAATTGCAGCTCTTGGCTTAGCATGAGCACCCTAATGGAAACTTCAAGCATCACTACGTTGTCGCTCGACTACAATACGGACCGCCCCCAAATGGTACTGGGCGAATACGGGCGACTCGTGCAAACTATGGTGGAGTTCACGCTCACGATTGAGGACCGCGCCAAGAGAACGGAGTCTGCCGCACATATTGTCGATACTGTCGGTCGGTTGAACCCCACCCTTCGCGGCCAGGCGGACTTTGCCCGCAAGGTGTGGGACCATCTGCACGTCATCTCTGGATTTCAACTGGATGTGGATGGCCCCTTCCCTGCCCCGCAACGAGAATTGCTCGAGGCCAAGCCCGAGCGCGTTCCCTATCCCCCGAAAAGCAGAAGCCATCGCTACTACGGTGTAATTCTACAGAATTTGATCAACACGGTTGCCGAAATGGAGCCGTCTGAAGAGCGTCAAGGAATTGAGTACGACATCGCCAACCAAATGAAGCGTGCCTACCTGAGCTGGAACAAAGACACCGTCGACGATGCAGTGATCTTCAATGACTTGAGGATTCTTTCAGCGGGCAGACTTGGCCAAGAAGGTTCAGCCCTCTCAGTGGCCAAAGGTGTGGTATCGCAAAATGCTCCGCTCCACACAAAAAATCGGAAAAAGAAAAAACCGAACACCACCAACTTTAACAACAAACGCAAAGGCGGATTCTTTCGCAAGTAGGTATGGCTTCATTTCGAATTACGGGCGGAACTGCGCTCAAAGGAGACGTTCATCCACAAGGTGCTAAAAACGAGGTACTCCAAATTCTGTGCGCAGTCCTTTTGACTGATGAGACAGTTCGCATTACCAACATTCCCGACATCGTCGACGTCAACAAGCTCATCGAGATTCTTGGTGACTTTGGTGTAACCGTTGCGAAAAACGGCCAAGGCGACTACAGCTTTACGGCGGACTCAATCGATGTCGACTTCTTGTTTGGCGAGACCTATAAAAAGAAGGGTGCATCGCTGCGCGGATCCGTGATGGTAGTGGGCCCAATGCTCGCACGCTTCGGAAAGGGCTACATCCCCAAGCCCGGAGGAGACAAGATTGGCCGACGCCGGTTGGATACGCACTTTGAAGGATTCATGAAGCTTGGGGCCAAGTTCGTTTATGAAGAGGGCGCGCACTTCTATGGGGTAGAGGCTCCCGCAGAGGGTCTCAAAGGCGCACACATTTTGCTCGACGAACCCTCGGTTACTGGAACTGCTAATATTGTCATGGCTGCCGTGCTCACCCCTGGGGTTACGACGATTTACAACGCTGCGTGCGAGCCCTACTTGCAGCAGTTGTGCGGAATGCTCGTTCGAATGGGTGCTCAAATCGAAGGAATTGGCAGCAACCGACTGACAATTACTGGCGTTACCCGCCTTGGCGGAACGGAGCACCGCTGCCTCCCCGACATGATTGAAATAGGCTCATGGATTGGACTTGCGGCAATGACAAAGTCAGAAATCACCATTAAAAATGCGGGCATTCCACATTTGGGCCAAATTCCGAATGTGTTTCGCAAACTTGGAATCCGCATTGAAGAGCGTGGCGACGACCTCTACATTCCCGCACAAGAGCACTATGAAATGGGTGCATACCTGGACGGGTCAATGGTGACGATTGCAGACGGTCCATGGCCGATGTTTACTCCTGATTTGTTGAGTATTGTACTTGTGACGGCGACCCAAGCCAAAGGTTCGGTGCTGATCCACCAAAAAATGTTTGAGAGCCGTCTGTTTTTTGTCGACAAACTCATTGATATGGGAGCTCAAATCATCTTATGCGACCCTCACCGTGCAACGGTGATTGGCCATGACCGCCAGTTTAATTTGCGCGCTACCACGATGTCTTCGCCAGATATTCGGGCCGGAATTGCACTTTTGATTGCGGCATTGAGCGCCGACGGAACATCAACGATTCAAAACATCGAGCAGATCGACCGCGGGTACGAGCGTATCGACGAGCGCCTACGTGACTTAGGTGCCAAAATTGAACGCGTGGCTGACTGATTTTTGCAGCTTAACTTCGAAGCATGAAACATATTCTCGTTTTGGGCATTGCAGCCCTTGTATTTGCCGCTACTCCTGCGGGTCGTGTAACCGCTCCTACGGCAGCGGAACAGATGGCAAGCATCAATGTGGGCGATATGGCTCCAGATTTGGCGTTCCCGGATCCGTCAGGCAAAACCCGCAAGTTGTCTGACCTGCGTGGCAAAGTAGTCCTCTTGGATTTTTGGGCTGCGTGGTGCGGGCCGTGCCGAATGGAGAATCCCAATGTGGTTCGAGTGTACAACGAGTACAAAGACGCCAAGTTTTCGACTGGTAAAGGCTTTGATGTATTCTCTCTTTCGTTAGACAACACCAAAGACCGTTGGATAGAGGCAATTGCCAAAGATGGTCTTGTATGGCCCAACCACGTGAGTGATCTCAAAGGCTGGCGCTCTGAAGGCGCTGCGCTGTATGGTGTTAATGCGATTCCTGCAACGTACCTGATTGACGGTAAAGGCAAAGTAGTGGCAAAAAACCTTCGCGGAGCCGCACTAGAGAACGCCCTAAAGGCGATGCAAGCCAAGTAAAGGGCGTTTTTCACCTAGCCTGCCATTCTGACACCTTTGGGTCGTTTGGCAGGCTTTGTGTTTTACGGGAACCACACGGAATAATTTAGTTATGGAAGATTCTACGAAGAAGCCAGAGCAGCCACTTGACGAGGTTCAAATGGCTCAAGATTTAAATGAAGAGGCAGGAGATTCTGCAGCAGCTGGGACCGAGCGCGATGTCGAGGCAGAAATCCAAGAGCTAAAAGATCAAAACTTAAGACTCTATGCCGAATTCGAAAATTTTCGCCGTAGAAATGCTCGTGAACGACTCGAGCTTATGGCTACCGCGGGCGAAAAAGTCATTAAGGCAGTTCTTCCCATTCTCGACGACTTTGAGCGCGCAATGAAAGCCCTTGGTGAAGGACCGGAACGCCAAGGTCTCGCTTTGATTCAGAACAAATTGGTGGGCGCACTGAAAGCCGAAGGCCTCAAGCCCATGGACAGCACTGTGGGTCAAGCATTTGACGTAGAGCGCATGGAGGCCATTACGAACATTCCTGCTCCAAGTCCTGAACTAGCTGGATGCGTGGTGGATGAGCTCGAAACAGGCTACCTTCTAGGAGAAAAAATCATTCGCTACGCGAAAGTAGTAGTGGGCCAAGCCGCCGAATGAGATGAGTAAGCGCGACTACTACGAAGTGCTGGGTGTGCCTAAGGGCGCATCTGCAGAAGAGGTAAAGAAGGCCTACCGTAAAATGGCCATTCAGTACCACCCTGACAAAAACCCGGGTGATGCCGCTGCTGAAGAAAAGTTTAAAGAGGCTGCAGAGGCCTATGAGGTTCTTTCAAGCCCTGAAAAACGTCAGAAGTACGACCAGTTCGGACACCAAGCGTTTGGCGCGGGTTCCGGCGGTTTTGGCGGAGGCGGAATGAATATGGACGACATATTCAGCCACTTTGGTGACATCTTTGGCGATGCATTTGGCGGAGCCTTTGGCGGTTTTGGTGGCCGCGGTGGCGGTGGAGCAAACCGCGGGGCCAATCTCAGAGTTCGTGTGAAGCTCAGCCTCGAAGAGATAGCCAACGGCGTTGAAAAGAAAATTAAAATTCGACGTGCCGTTCCGGCTGAAGGTCTGACGTTTAAAACCTGCGGAACCTGCGGGGGATCTGGTCAAGTGACGCGCGTACAGAACACGATCTTGGGTCAGATGCGCACCGCTTCGGCTTGTCCATCGTGCCAGGGTGCTGGTAAAACGATTGACAAGCGACCCGACGGAGTTGGTCCTGACGGACTTGAGCGCAATGATGAGGTGGTCAGTGTAAAGATTCCAGCAGGAGTTCAGGATGGCATGCAGCTGCGCGTACAGAGCAAAGGCAACCATGGTCCCGCAGGAGGCCCTGCAGGAGATTTAATCGTTTCAATTGAAGAAGAGCCGCACGAAGTACTTGTACGCGAGGGCAATAACCTTCATTTTGAACTTCACGTGTCGTTTCCGGACGCAGCCTTGGGTACTTCAGTCGAGGTACCTACGGTTTCAGGCAAGGTGCGCATGAAGATTGACCCCGGAACCCAAAGCGGCAAAACCCTTCGCCTGAAAGGCAAAGGGCTTCCTAGCCTCGAAGGCTACGGGCAGGGCGACCAGTTGATCCACGTGGCCGTGTGGACCCCTAAGTCGCTTACGAACGACGAGAAAGAGCTCCTAGAGAAACTTAACCAAAGCGAGCGCTTTCAACCTCGCCCTGGGGCAGGAGACAAGAGCTTTTTTGACAAGGTAAAAGACCTCTTTCAAGGTTAACCTGCAGCGCAGGACTCAATAAAAAACGCGGCCCTTGGGCCGCGTTTTACTTTTTAAATACGTGCGTACTAGTACACGATCGTGACCGGCCCGGCGTAGCGAAGATCTCGACCACAAACCACAAAGAAGTAGTAGGTTCCGCTCGGCAACAGGTTGCCATCGACATCAGTACCGCCCCATGTATTCGCGTAGGACTCTTGCTCGTAGACCCAAGTGGTTCCCCAACGGTTCATTACGCGCAAGGTGCACGCGTCCCCAAACAGGACCTCAGAAATGTCGAGTACATCGTTCATTCCGTCGCCATTGGGCGTAATCACGTTCATCACATTGGACAGATCAGGACTCACTTGGTCAGGAAGCCAGCTCACGAACACGGTGTCAATTCCGCGGCAACCACGGTTGTCGGTAACGATGACGTAGTAGGTCGTACTGTCGGCGTGCATTAGGGCCTGAGGGTTCTGCTGGCGCGAGTTGTTGAAGTACACCGGCTGGTCGGCAAACCAGTAGTAGGCCGCTCCGCTCGTCACATCCAAGTGCACGGTGTCGCCACGAACAAGCTGGGTATCCTGCGGAGTCGCGGTTACGGGGTAGTACCAATCAAAAACCTGAACGGTGTCCCAAAGCGTATCGGGGCAGTACGCGGACTGAATAATACAGCGCACGGGGAAGGTTCCGGCTGAATTCCATCGAACCCCAGTAACTAATGGACCTGTAGCACCAAATGTGTTGGAATTCGATCCGAAATCCCAAGAAATCTGGGCGTCAATTGGAGCGGTTCCCTTGGCCTCAAATCGGTAGTTCTGTACTTCAATGCATGGCACACCTTGCTTATCAATGTAGTAGTCGGGTGCATTCATCACACGAAAGACCTCAAAAATCGTATCAGTACATACAAGTCCGGGATTGATGACTAGCATTACCGTGTAGTGCCCGGTATCTGGGAACGTGTAGGTCGGCGAGGCCAACGAGCTCGTGTCATTCACACTAGTAGTATCACCAAAGTCCCAGAAGTAGGTAAGAGCACCAGTGGTCTGTGGCGTAAAGGTCAACGTACGGCCGTCGCAGAAGAGGCTTGGGTCCTCAAGTTGCGTGACCATATCTGCCACGGTGTTGATGATGCAGTTCGTGACGTTGAATTGGTAGTCCCGACGCACCGTAGATACAAACTGACCGTTGCGGTATTCTGAAACACAAATGCCTACCACATACTGACCAATCGTGTTGGCAACACCGGTAATCATTCCGGTGGTAGAGTTGATGCTCAGCGCAGGGTTACCCGGAACTGGCTGAGTCGCCGTGGCGGGTGCAACAAACTGAATGAGGGTGTACGGCGGGGGCGTCGCGGGATTTGGGGTTGGGTTGCCAGAGGCACCACCCGTGTAAATGTCGCAGAATTCGTAAAAAAGCGAGTCACCATCTGCCTCAGTCGCGGACGCATCAATGCTCAGCTGGTCGCCCAAGCAGAGTACGATGGGCGGAACCGTCGTAAACGCCGGCGCCGTGTTGCAGCTGTTGTCCATTGACGGAATCTGCACGGTGTAGGTGTTTCCGCGCGATCCGGGATTGGCAATGTTCGTGATCGTAGAATTTCGGCAGCAGCGCTGGTACGAAATCGTATAGCCTCCCACCGCAGGGGGAAGTGTTAACGTGGTCACGTAGTCGGCATACTCCGTGCAAATATTGGGAGGAGTGGTTAAGCAAGGATTGCCGGTTCCAGCGGGAACATTGACCGTCGGACCTTTTGAAACAGTAGGGTTCGTAACAAGGGTTCCGGCGAGGTTGTACACCGAAAAGTTGACGGTATTGTCAAACTGAGCACCGCCCGAGAAGCAGTCACGGTAAATGCGAAGCTTGACTTGGTACTGGTTGTTACCCACACACGTGTAGGTAATCTCACCACCCACCAGGTGCGCGGCACGCACGGGCGTAACCAAGCCCCAAAGGAGCGCCAAAAGCGCGAATAGTTTGCGCATTACTGAATGACTTTAACCCAAAGTTTGCCAGTGTACTGACCGTTGAGGCTGCTTTGGCGTGCGGTCGAAGCCTCTTCGTACGAGCCAAACTTGAGTACGTAGACGTAGACCATGTTGTTCTTGGGGTCGCGGAAGGTGCGTGCGCTGATGCCGAGTCCCTTGAGCTTTTGAACCATGCGGTCGGCATTCTCTTGCTCGCCGTACACTCCGGCAGTCACGTAGTAGCCTGCCGATCCTGGTGCTACGCGGTCGGCATAGGCATCAGCTGAATAGCCGCGGATGCTGCCGTTGGTCACCGTACCCGCAGGGGCCGACGTTGAAGCATTTGGTGTGCGCTGTGCAGCCTGACCGCGAACGCCGCCACCTTGTGCGCCAGCCTCCTGAAGCTTAAGCGCCGTTGCCTGAGCAATCTGTTCTGACTGTGCCTCAAGCTGCTTTTTATTCGCTGTTTCGAGTTCTTCTTTGAACTCTTCAAACTTTTCGTTGAGGAGCTTCTCGTTGTTTTGATCAGCCTGGCGCTGCTTATCCTTCAATCGCTTGATTTCAGCCTCGATTCGGTCGTTTCGCTTGTTGTCTCCGAATCGGTAGGTCAAAATAAATTCATTGGACACGCCGAGGGACGTGGCAAAGGTGTTCGTGCTGAAGTCGTGGGCATAACCTAGGGTTAAGAGCGGAGTAAGGTGAACACCGATCTGAGCCGAGGCACCAAAGTTGGAACGGTACAGGGCTCCGAGGTAGCCGTACTCCTTCATGTTGAACATCAAGCCCGCGTCCACTTGAGGGGTCACATGGTTGGCCGCACGAACAACCACCATGGGCGAAAGGGTCATGCGGTCTTTTTGAATCGGAAGGTCGTACTGCGTGTGAACGACGTAGTGACGGATCAAATGAAAGGCCACCGGACCGTCGTAGTTGTTCGAGTAGGTAATCGTCGGCTGAAGCAACTGAGGTACAGCAACTCCCATTTGGAAGTTCTCAACCTTGAGGTTGATACCCGCATTAATGTCAAGCGAACCGTTCGTGTTTGATGGGAAGAGGAAGGGGTCTCCCTCGTTCTTGACGCGAATGCTCGCCATATCAAACGTATTGTTGACGTAGCCGGCTCCCAATCCGAAACTCAATACGGCATTCTCAGAAAGTTGAGCGTGGTACGCGTAGTGGCCGTAGATTCCGGAACGACGCACAATATCCGTAGCATCAGTAAATGCATACACGGAATACCCGACGCGCTCTTTATTCGTTGCACCGTTGAACAGGAGCGCAGACGTCTCAGGCGCACCCTCCATGCCCTGCCACTGCTGGCGGTGCATGGTGACGAGCTCGCTAAAGCCTGCGGCTCCGCTCTTGGCGGGATTCACCATCGCTTGAGCGAAAAACAAATGACTGTACAGCGGGAGCTGCTGAGCCGCGAGCGTGCCCGAACAACCGAGTACTGCAGTAAAGAGAATGATCTTCTTCATAAAAATGGAGCGTAAAAGGTTAAGGGCGAACTACGGTGATGGCTCCGCGGAAGCGGATAATGTCGTCGCACACGAGGAGGTAGTAGTAGGTTCCGTCGGGCAGCGGATCGCCACCTTGGGTCGAACCATCCCAGCCAGAGATGTAGCGCTTTTGCTCAAACACCTGGGCACCCCAGCGGTCAAGTACCAAAAGGTCGCAGCTGTCTGCACGAACGAGCTCACTGAGGTCAAAAACGTCATTGTATCCGTCACCATTTGGCGTGATCACGTTCATCACGTTGCTGAGGTCCGGAACCAATGTAGCAGGGTCAAACGTGTATACAAACATCGTATCGGTGTCGAAGCAACCGTAAGAATTGAGCACTTCAACTACGTACATCGTCGTGTCTTGGGTCGGAACCGTCTGTGCATTTGGATTGTATGGATCGCTGAAGTAGGTCGGAACATCAGCGTACCAGTAGTACAAAAGTCCGCCCGTCGCATTAAGCTGTACGGTCGATCCCGGTAGAACCGTCTGGTCCGGACCTGCATTGGCATTCACCGTAAAGTAGAATACCTCGAGAGTGTCGTAGTTCACGCAGCCGTTCGAGTTTGTTCCGGCCACTACGTACACACCTGGTGTTTTCGCGTAAAAGGATGCGCCGTTGTAGCTTCCACCTGGGAAGGTCCAGAGGTAGCTCGTACTGCTGCCTGTTACTCCCACGAGTACAGAATCACCGGCACACAGGGCCAGCGAATCGGCTGGAGCCACCGCGATGGTGGGAAGCTTCACTACGTTAACAAGGAGCTCGCTCGTCGTATGGCTACAGTAGTCGTTGTCGATAATTAAACGGTATTCGGCACTTCCTGAAACGATCGCGGTCGACACCGTGAGCTTGTCTGAGGTCTCGTTCGGAATCGAGGTCCAGTTTCCGCTGCCAGCAGGAAAGCGAACTTGCCATTGGTAGGTCCACGAACCTTGAGATACCATTGCGGCCAACTGAGTGGAGTCATTTTCACAGATCGTTAGGCTCGCCGTCGTTTGACCTGGCCATGCCACCGCCTGAATTTCAGTATCAGGAATTGAGTCCACAAAAAGCCAAAATGCATCACTTGTATCGGGGCAGCCACCTGGTAACCATACCGTCTCGAGGTAGTAAACTCCTCCCTCGTTGGTACTCAAGATAACTTGATTCGCACCTTGAACAGGTACGACAAAAGTCTGGCCAAATAGGCCAATTGAATCGCGCATCCATTGGTAAAGCACCGACGTTCCGGTAGTGAACGAGGTTGGTCCCTCGAGCTGAATGAATTCAGTTTCGCAAAAACCCACCGAGTCGATGACGGCATCCTTATCCAAAACCTGAATGGTTTGCATGCCGCCTGGCTTATGCACCACTGAAGTAGTTGGTTGAAATACGTTGATGATCGTATCCGCAGACATCTTCGTACAGACACCGTTACTCACCTCAATACTGTAGGTACCTGAATTGTATACGAGGAGTGAGTCGTTGGTTTCGCCAGCCATTAAGGTGCCGTCCTTGTACCACTGGTAGCCATTTTGACCTGTATTAGCGTAGAGCGTCAGCGTGTCGTTGAGGCACAAACCCCAGTCGGGTCCACCCGTGTGAAGGTTGTCAAAACCGCCTGAGATTGACGTAATTTGAGCGGGCGGACTCACATTCACAAGGACTTGAATGGTGTCGCTCCACAGTACCGGAGACGTAGACTGAATTACAATTGAATAGAATCCGCTCGTAGTAATGCTGTCTGAAATAATTACCCAGACGTATTTGGCCCCTAACGAGTTCGTGTCTGTTCCGACCGGCAATGGAAACACTGAGCGCCATTTGGCAATATCAAGGGTATCGGAATTCGAAACCGCAAATGAAGACGGCATCCCAGGAGCAATCATTACTCGAAAATGATTGGTCGCACTCATATTTGACCCTGTGACATTGAGTTCAAGGCGAAGCGAGTCACCCGTGCACTTCGACAGGTTGGCGGTCTGGACCATCGAGAGGGACTGGGCAGCTCCTTCAAACCCTAGGATGAGGGAGGCTAGAGCCGCAAGGATGCGTAGGCGAAGATTCATGGACGAGGGTTAACTATTACCTAACAAAAGTACGACAGCCCACCTGAAGGCCTCGGTTTTTCATGAAAGGGGGACGTGGCACTGCTTTCGCGATGGACTTCGGTGAACGAACGAAGCCTGCCGTAGGTTTGCAGTATGTGGAACGCATGGCGGGCAGCGGCCCGAGGAATCATCGTAGCATGGCGCACCGAACGCCATTTAAAAGTGCACAGCGTGGCCGCCTTTGCGGTGATTGGCCTCGGTTGGATGCTGCGTGTATCGGGCGTGGAATGGGCAATTTTGACCCTAGCGATGGGCATGGTGCTCGCAGCAGAATATGCGAATTCTGCATTGGAACAACTTGCTGACCGTGTGAGCACAAAACGGCACCCGCTCATTCGTGATGCCAAGGATTTTGCCGCCGCATCGGTACTCGTGGCAGCAATTGCAGCTGCCGTAGTGGGCCTCCTAATTTTGGGACCGAAATTATGTATTTATTTACTTGACAACCAATGAACTGGGACAGTATTCGGCACGACGCACTTCGCATCCTCGAGTCTGAGGGGTGGGGCGGAATTGGTTCCGCATGCGAACTACTCAAAGAGCGCGTGGCGCACTACCAATGGGTGGGGATTTACTGGATGAACGACGCCGAAAAGACCCTGTACCTGGGGCCGTTTGCTGGGGCTGAAACAGAGCATACGCGGATTCCGTACGGTCGCGGAATTTGTGGCCAGGTAGCGGTGAGTGGTGCGTCGTTTGAGGTTCCGGATGTTTGGGCCCAAGACAACTACTTAGCGTGCTCGATGGAGACCAAGTCTGAATTGGTGGTCCCCATTTACCAAGGCACTCGACTCATCGGGCAAATCGATATTGACAGCCACTTTGTGGATCCATTTAGTTCGGCGGACCATGAACTTCTGGAGGCCCTGGCGCACGCCATTGGCACGATGCCCGAGGCCGCTTCTATTGGTTGAAGCGAATGGCCTCAACGGGGTCGAGTCGCGCAGCCATTTCAGCGGGGGCATATCCCGCGATGAGACCGATGAGGGCTGAGAGGCCGATTCCGGTGGCAATGTTTTGAACCGAAACCGCAAGCTCGAAGTCTGATACCGCGGCACCGACCGCGATTAAGGTTCCGGCAAAGGCTAGACCTATAATTCCGCCCACTAAACTCAACAGCACACTCTCAAGCAAAAACTGAGCAAGGATGAATCCACGGGTAGCCCCCAATGCCTTTTGAACCCCGATTTGCCCCGTGCGTTCGCGAACGCTCACAAACATGATGTTGGCGATTCCAAAACCGCCGACAAGGATGCTGAATCCGCCGATGACTGTACCCGCAAGGCCGATCACTCCAAACATTTGGTCCAAGCCCGAACTCAAGGTAGACGATTCATTGAGGGCAAACGAATCGTCGGCAGAGGGCGGTTGGCGCCGAATCTTGCGCATAACGACACGTACATTCTCTTTGAGTTGGGCCACCGTGGTCCCGGACGCGGCACGTACCTGTATTGCGGATCCGCCCAGTTCATCGCCGATGTTGGCAACCACCCAACGGGCAGGCACTAAAACTCTCGAATCGTGGGTTTCGCCAACCAACGAACTACCCTCGCGCTCAAGGACGCCAATCACCTGAAAGTCGCGGCCCAGAATTCGAATGGAGCTGCCCACGAGTTGCGCGCTTGACGCCAGTCCATCGGCGATATCTGCACCGACAATGCAGTACGGCAGCCCGCTGCGTAGTTCGCGTTCGGTAAAGTAGCGCCCTACAGCAAAACCGAGTTTGTTCAACTGGGCATAGTCGTAGGTGATTCCTCGTATCTCAGTTTGCTCGACGTTTGAGTTGCCGGAGCTTACAGTGGTTGTGGTTCCGTTCAAAAGAACAATGGCATCGGAACCTTTTACTCCAAATTCCTCTAGGCGCTGGTAGTCGAGGTAGCCAACTTCAGGGCGCTGGAAGTACTTCCACCATTCGTACTCGCCTCCGCCCCCACCCCAAGGCCATTTTTGAATGTACACCACGTCGGATCCGAGGCCCTGAACGCTCGAGCGAATGCTGCGCTCAAGGCTATCTACGACCGCATACACGGAGATAATGGAAAAGATTCCGACCGCAATCCCCAAGAGAGAGAGTACGGTGCGAAGGATGTTGGCAGTCATCGCAGACCATGCCAAACGGGTGGATTCCCAAATTAGAAAAAATAGGTGGCGCACAGGGGCAATTTAGTCAAAGTTCATGCCATGTTCGCCGTACTTTTGCAACCTTTCTTGACTCAATTTTTAGTACGACGTGCAGCAGGTAAAATCCGCCCTCATTTCAGTTTACCACAAAGATGGCCTCGAGCCAATTGTTCAGCACCTCCACACACTTGGAGTTAAATTGTACAGCACTGGCGGCACCCAGTCGTTTATCGAGAGCTTGGGCATACCAGTTACTGCAGTAGAGACAGTTACGGGCTTCCCAAGCATTTTAGACGGCCGCGTAAAAACGCTTCACCCGATGGTTTTTGGCGGAATCCTTTGGCGCCGCGACCGCAAAGACGACCAAGACACTGTGGAACGCTTTGGCATTCCCAGTTTTGACATGGTCATCGTCGACCTCTATCCTTTTGAGGACACGGTGGCATCGGGGGCATCAGAAGAGGACATCATTGAGAAGATTGATATTGGCGGAATTTCGCTGATCCGTGCCGCGGCAAAGAATTTTGACCACTGTTGGATTGTCAGTTCGCGCGCTCAGTACGCCGAAGTGCTCGAACTGCTCCAGTCGCAGGGCGGAACTCTGACCCGCGACCAGCGCAAAGCATTTGCCGGCGCAGCCTTTCAGACAAGCCAGAACTACGATGCACACATTGCATCGTGGACGCTTGGCCAGGATCACCCCTTCCCAACGCTGATGGGCGGCCGACGCAGTCTGCGCTACGGAGAAAATCCGCACCAAAAGGCATGGTACGTCGGCGACCTTTCAAGCAGACTTGAGCAAATTCACGGAAAAGAGCTCAGCTACAACAACCTTCTTGACGTCGAGGCCGCGCTCGACTTTGTCAGCGAAGGTCACGACGCCACGGTCGCTATCATCAAGCACAACAACGCGTGCGGAATGGCCAGCCGCCCCACCCTACTCGAAGCGTGGAACGACGCACTTTCTGCGGATCCCGTTTCTGCCTTCGGCGGAGTAATCGCGTGCAACCAACCCTTGGACCTCGCTACGGCAGAGGCCATGAACTCGCTGTTTTTTGAGGTGCTCCTCGCCCCGAGCTACAGTGACGAAGCCCTTGAAGTACTTCAGTCCAAAAAGAACCGCATCTTGGTCACAGTGAAGCCCGAAGCGAGTGCGCACTACCGCGTTCGCTCGGTGCTCAACGGCGTGCTCATTCAAGAACGCGACCACCACACCGATGCCTCTGAAGACCTTAAGGTGGTGACGAATGCGGTTCCGACCCCCGAACAGGTAGCTGACATGCTTTATGCCTCAGCGATTGGGAAGCACACCAAGAGCAACACCATTGTTCTGGTCAAAAATCGCCAGCTCTTGGCCGCGGGAACGGGCCAAACCTCACGCGTGGACGCGCTGCAGCAGGCCATTCACAAGGCCCAGTCCTTTGGACTTTCACTTGACGGAGCCGTAATGGCGTCCGATGCATTTTTTCCCTTCCCTGATTGCGTCGAAATTGCGTACTTAGCAGGTATTACCGCGGTCATCCAACCTGGCGGAAGCGTCAAGGATGATTTGAGCGTTCAGTACTGCAACGAGCACGGCGTGGCCATGGTAATGACCGGATTCCGACACTTCAAACACTAATCCCCGAATGGGTCTATTTGACTTCCTCACCTACGACATCGCCATCGACCTCGGTACGGCGAATACGTTGATCATCCACAACGACAAAGTGGTCGTAGACGCTCCGTCCATCGTCGCTTTAGATCGCACCACCAATGCCATCTTGGCCATTGGTCACGAGGCCATGCAAATGCACGGAAAGACCCACGAAAACATTCGCACTGTACGCCCACTGAAAGACGGAGTTATTGCAGACTTCGTCGCTTCAGAGCACATGATTCGCGAGATGATCAAGAGTATTCCGGCCCTGAAGAACAACTGGTTTGCGCCATCGCTTCGCATGGTTATTTGCATTCCGAGCGGAATCACCGAGGTTGAAAAGCGCGCGGTGCGCGATTCCGCCGAACACGCCAACGCCAAAGAAGTCTACCTCATCCACGAGCCCATGGCTGCCGCGATTGGAATCGGCGTCGACGTGCTCGAGCCCAAAGGCAACATGATCATCGACATCGGTGGGGGTACCACTGAAATCGCGGTTCTTGCCCTGGGCGGAATTGTCTGCGACAAGTCGATCAAGGTTGCGGGTGACGTATTCACCAACGACATCGCCTACTACATGCGGACACAGCACAACCTATTTGTGGGCGACCGTACTGCCGAGTTGATCAAAATCAACGTGGGTGCTGCCCTCGAAACCTTGGCCTCGCCACCAGACGACATGAGCGTTCAGGGCCGCGACTTGATTTCAGGCAAACCGAAGCAGGTTGATATTTCGTACAAAGAAATTGCGCGCGCGCTCGACAAGTCCCTGACCCGCATCGAGGACGCCGTGATGGAGGCACTGTCTCTTACCCCCCCTGAGCTTTCGGCGGACATTTACAACTCTGGAATTTACATGGCTGGTGGCGGATCGCTCCTTCGCGGCCTGGACCAGCGTATTTCAACGAAAACGGACCTCCCCGTGTACGTAGCCGAGGATCCCCTTCGCGCCGTGGTGCGCGGGACAGGCATCGCGCTCAAGAACCTCGAGAAGTACCGTACGCTTTTGATGCGCTAAGCCATGCAGAACATTCTGCGGTTTTTTGTTCGCTACCGCATCGTTCTGAGTTTATTGCTGTTCCAAGTTTTGGGACTCAGCCTCACATACGCCCGATCACTGGCCCACGAGAGTATTTTCTGGGCCAATGTGCTTGAACGCCAAGCTCAGTGGCGCGGATGGCTGCACGGCTGGGAATCCTACTTATCGCTTGAAGAGAAAAACAAGCAACTCATTGCTGAGATTGCCCGCTACAAAAGCGGAGTTCCGATGGATTCCTCTTCGGTCGCGACCTATGAAGAAGGCGGGTTCGCCTACACCCCAGGTAGCTTACTATTCATTGAGCACCGCTCAGCAGAACCTTGGGGAATCATTGACGTGGGAACAAATGCGGGCTTGACACCGCCTTTTGCGGTCTTGGGATCGACTGGTATTATCGGCATCGCCTACGAGTGCACGCCCCACTATTCCAGAGTTCGACCGCTGAGCCACCCGAGCATGCGGATTTCTGCCTCAGCTGAGCGAACTGGGCACTTTGGCACCATTCAATGGAACGGTTCCAATCCTAGGACCGCGGACTTTGTAGACGTGGCCATTGAGGCCGAGCTTAAGCCTGGAGACCGCATCGTCACCGACGCGCGCTCAAGCGTATTCCCCGCCGGATGGCTCGTCGGAACCGTGGAATCGGTCACTGTAGACAGCCTACAATTTACCCTTACGGCTTCGATTCGACTGGCCGCCGACCTACAGCGCCAGCAAGTTGTGCTCGCCGCGGTGAACCTGCACCAACCTGAACGAGATAGTATCGCACCATGACCCGACCTGGACCTTGGATCGTTTTTTCATTTTGGGTGCTTCTCGCTCAAATCCTGCTCTTGAGCCAGATCGAAGTAGGCGGTTACCTCAGCCCGTACCTCTATCCGCTCGTGCTCGTACTGGCACCAGCCAACTTCAACCGGCTTGGACTTCTGGCCATAGGCGCAGCCCTTGGATTGGGCATAGACCTTCACGAAGGGAGTGGCGGTCTTCACATGATGGCAAGTTCGCTTCTTGCCTATGTGCGCCCTTGGATACTTAACGGAATTGTTCCACGCGCAGCCGAGGAGCAACTCTCGTTTGTGCCCCAAGATATTGGACTGGGCAAATGGACAACTTTGGTGCTCCTGACATTGGGAATTCACCACCTTTGGCTGTTTCTCTGGGCAAGCCACGGAACCCATATTTTCAGCCTCGTTCTAGGCCGAAGTGTACTCAACGTGGTGGTAAGCGCGGCGTTATCCACTGCGGTAGCGTGGTTCATACCCAAATCGCAGCAAGGATGAACCGGAGCCGCATTTTACCCCTCGGCGTACTTGCCGTCTTGGTACTCTTTGTACTCCGACTCATCAACATTCAGCTCATTGATACCCGCTACACCCTTGACGCGGCGAATAATGCGCAGCGTATTGAAAAAATTTATGCTCCGCGCGGACTCATGCGGGACCGCAACGGAACGGTGCTCGCTACCAACCAGATCGCGTACGACGTCGAAGTCATCGCGAGCCGACTGTCCCACCTCGACACTGCCGCACTTGCTCGTGTCTTGGGTGAACCGTTAGGTTCCGTTCGAAAGCAGCTTAAAAAAGCCTTAATTCAAGGCCGGTACCGCCCCTTCCCTATTCTTAGAGGACTGACGGTCAAGGATTACGCATCTATTCAAGAGCAGATTGCGATGTTTGAGGGCGTACAACTCCGCAAGCGCAGCTTTCGCAAGTATCCTATGCCCATTGGAGGCAACGTAATGGGTTATGTGGGCGAAGTCAACGACTACCTTATGACGCGCCACCCCGAGTACGACCTTGGTGACTACCTCGGGATTTCGGGTATTGAAGCTTCGTATGAAACTGAGCTTCGCGGCGTGGCGGGGAAACGCTACATCACCGTAGATAATCGAAATCGGGACGTGGGTCCGTTTGCCGAAGGTCGCTACGACGAACAGCCCGCAATGGGCTCCGAACTTCAGCTCACCTTGGACGCCGAACTCCAAGCCTTAGCTGAAGAGTTGATGCAGGGAAAGCGAGGCAGTATTGTCGCCATTGAACCCTCAACGGGAGAAATTTTAGCCCTCGTATCCTCACCTGCGTACGACCCGAACGCATTAGTAGGACGCTACCGCTCGCGTAACTACACGATTTTGTACCGTGATTCCGTGAACAAACCCCTGTACGACCGCGCGATTTTGGCAGAGTACCCTCCAGGCTCTCCGTTCAAGATCTTAAATGCTTTGATCGCGTTGCAAGAAGGTGTCGTCCAAGAAGAAACCCAGTACACCTGTGTGGACGGCTACCATTTTGGTTCACTTCACGTGGGCTGCCACTGTAAGGCGGGAACCCTTGACCTTCGCGGGTCTATTGCCAAGAGTTGCAACAACTACCACTGCCAAATTTTTAAGCGAGTTCTTGACAAGTACCCCACCGCAAGTCTTGGGATTGATGCGTGGAGTGACCACGTCAAGAGCTTTGGACTAGGTGACTTTTTGGGTGTCGATTTGCCTACCGGTCGCAAAGGATTTGTACCGACGGGGGAGTACTTTAACAAGGTGTACCGCACGGACCGCTGGAAGTCTCCGACTGTGATTTCACTTGCGATTGGACAGGGTGAGTTGCTAGTCACACCCATTCAGCTTGCGAATATGACCGCTGCGGTAGCCAACCGCGGATGGTGGATTCGCCCGCACCTCGTGCGCAGCATTGACGGCAATGCGAATCCAAATGTGGAATTTTCAGAAGTTCACCGGACGACTATTGATCCGCAGAACTTTGAAGTGATTATCGCAGGTATGAATGACGTCTTTGAGTCCGGAACCGCACGAGCTTCTCGTCTCGAAGGCCTACCTATGGCTGGAAAGACAGGCACCGCGCAAAATCCGCACGGGCAAGACCACTCGATCTTTACCGCATTCGCTCCATTGGACAAGCCTCAAATCGCGCTCGCCATTATTGTAGAAAACGGCTACTGGGGATCCCGCTGGGCTGCTCCGATTGCGAGTTTGATAATGGAATCCTACCTCAACGACACTATTACCCGCCCCGATCTATACCGCAGAATGGTTGAAGGCAGCCTCACTGGCGAATACCGAGTCAACCAAGTAGAAACCGAACTCCCCCCCTACTGATGCAGCGTCAACCAACTACGGCTCCACTTGTGGGTCGCCTTGACCGCTTAAGCGTGGGTCTCGTCATCTTTCTCGTTCTATTCGGATGGGTCAATATTTTTGCCACGGTCAGCCCAATTGACGACACTTGGGCTTGGAGTTGGTCCAACGAGGCCGGAAAGCAGTTGGGCTTTATCGGGCTAGCAGGGGTTCTGGTACTCTTGGTGCTACTTTCGGATGCGCGCCTGTTTGAAGTGCTTTCGTGGGCTGTATATGCCTTATCTATTGTGCTTTTGCTCGCCGTTCTTGCCGTTGGAGTCGAACGCGGCGGAAACAAGTCGTGGTTAAGCTTCGGATCCTTTGGCTTACAACCTTCGGAATTCGCCAAACTGGGAACAGCACTCGTGCTGGCACGTGTTCTTGGGCGAAGTCCCGAGGGTCTTAAGTCGTGGCGGTCCCGATGGCTCCCTATGGCCGTTGTGGGACTCCCGATGCTGCTCATCCTTTTACAGCCTGACGCCGGTTCTGCCTTAGTTTTTGCCTCGTTTCTACTCGTTTTTTACTTCGCAGGCCTGCCAGGGTTTTACCTGTTTGGCGCCCTGGGCATTGCCGCCCTTTCGATCCTTTCACTTGCTCTAACACCGTCTACAGTGCATTGGATTATTGGCGGAACAGTAGTCTTAAGTTTGGCCATTACTCGCATTCGGACCCGCTTGAATTTTATTCGTTTTGTGAAGCATCCTGCCCTATGGTTGGGCCTTGGTGCCTTACTGTGGTCAGGAGCCGTCCAGCAAGTATTTGATCAGGTCCTCAAGCCCCACCAGCAAATCCGCATCAAGCTTCTTTTGGGCCAAGTAGACGACCCTAGCGCCGCAGGTTACCAGACGGCGCAATCACTGATTGCTATTGGCTCGGGGGGTCTCATCGGCAAAGGCTATATGAACGGAACCCAAACCCGATTGCGTTTTGTTCCCGAGCAAACTACCGATTACATCTTTTGCACGGTAGGTGAAGAATGGGGATTTCTCGGTTCGTTGATTGTACTCGGCGCGTTTGCCGGACTCATCATACGGATTACGCTCTTAGCCCAACGTCAAAAGCATGCCTTTGGAATGTACTACGGACTTGCCGTGGCCAGCATTCTTTTTGTCCACTTCACCGTAAACATAGGAATGACGCTTGGCATGATGCCCGTCATTGGAATTCCCCTCCCGTTTTTTAGCTACGGAGGCTCGTCCCTTTGGGCATTTAGCCTAATGGTCTTTGTGTTTTTGCGCTGGGACGCCTACCGCTGGGAGAGCCTCTAAGTGCTCAAAGCAGCTTAGTAGAACAGCCCGCGGTTGTCGGTCACCTTGGCGGAACCCAACAACGACTGAAGCAGCATGCGCTGGGCATTGCCCGCCAGTCGGTTGTTTTCTGCAGCCATATCAGCTGCAGTCAGGCTCGGTGCTGAATCAAAGGTGTTCACCACCTTAAAGCGGTACACACCATTGCTACCTTCAATCACCTCAGATTGCGTACCCACCTTGCTACCAGCGGCCATTCCGACAACTTTAGGTTCGCGACCGCTCACCAAGAAGGGAGACGCAAGCGTCACGTTTGCCGGAGTCCAATTGAGCTGCTCGGTCTTCGCCATGCGCTCTGCAAGTACACGAACCTTAGCTCGGTTCAAGGCAAGTGCTTGGAGATCGTTCTTCACAGCGTCCAAAGGCTTGTAGCCCTCTTCAAACGCACCAGAAACGTACACTACTGAGTACGACTTGTAGTTGTTGTTGACGACACTCACGTCGCCGACCTCGCGGTCCTCATTGAACATCCAACGAACTACCTCGCGGCCGTCTGTAAGACCCATTACTGAGGCGTCCGTTGCAGTGACATTGCGGGCGGGCAGCATTGCAACGCCAAGCTGGGCCGCAGCATCTTGTGGCTCTTTGCCCTCTTGGATGGCCTTGGCCAAAGCGCTAGCCTGTGCGTAGATCTTTTGCTCGGTCTCGGGGCTTACGTCGATGCGACGAACAATTTCTGCCAAGCGCAAAGCAGGACGTGAACCCTTTTGGCCCGTAACCTCTACAAGGTGGAATCCAAACTCAGTCTCGACAATATCAAAGCTTCCGGTACGGCGCTCAAAGCAGAACTGCTCGAACGCTGGAGTCATCATTCCTGGCTGGAACCAACCGAGGTCTCCCCCTTTGGAGGCCGCCACGACGTCACTGCTAAGCGCCTCGCTGGCAGCGGCAAAAGAGGCTCCGCCCTTAATCGCAGCAAGCAAGCTGTCTGCAAGCCCCTTAGCCTCTTGGTAGCTACGCTGTGCGCTGGAACGCTCTGATCCGGCGTACGCGATAAGAATGTGCTTAGCGCGGGCTGAGTCAGGCAAAGCGGCACGGCTCATCACCTTCACCAAGCGGTAGGAATCTCCATCTTGAATGGGTCCGCCTACAAAACCGGCAGGCATTCCCTGAACGGCCTCAAGGACGATTGGATTAATCGAAGATTCAGGACGAAGACTAGGAGTAGCAAAGACATCGCTATTGGCCGCTGCAAATGAACTGTCGTCAGATGAAGATGCGAAATCCGCAGCCAATGTGCTCAATTCGAGCTTCACCTTGGTAAGGTCCTCATCACTTGGAGCTAGGGGGAAGTCTGCCACAAATCCGTCACGAACTGGCTTAGTGAGTTTGAAGCTTGACTTGTACTCTGCGTACACTGCCTTGTAGTCCGCATCACTTGCCTCAACACTGCTGTCGGCAACCTCAGAGACCGACATAGAAGCCACCTCGAGCTGAATTTGGCGGTTGTTCCGCGCGTTCAGTGCATTTTGAAGGGTAAGAGGCATGCGCATTCCCGCTGAAACTGCATCGTAAATTTTATTGCTCAAGCTTTGGTTCTTGATGTCGTTCTCAAACGCCACCCAGCTTTCGTACTGAGCGGCAGCTTCGGGTGACTGCTCGCGCTGGTCGCGCAAGTTTTGAAGGGCACTGCGCAACAGGTCCGGACGAAAAGCACCCGTATTTGGATCCTGTAGGCCTGGCATCTGTTGAACCGATGGATTCAGTTCGATAACACGGCGTAGTTCTTCGTCAGTTACGACAAAGCCCAAGTTTGCCATTGGCTCAACCAAGAGTTTTTCGTTGAGCAGATTGTTCCACACTAATTCGCTGATTTGCAGCGGAGAAGCTTGAGCGTACTGCGGATTTTGACGAAGTTCTTCGACATCTTTGTTAAACTCCATGTACGAAATCTTGGTGCCGTCAATGCGACCAACCGCGTCTTTATCGCCTTGAAAAAGGACGTTTCCAGAGGTTAAAAAGTCCGTCAAAACAAAGGCAATCAGCGAGATACCGATTACTGACACGACCAAGCCTGAACGGCTGCGAATAGCTTCAAAAAGTCCCATACCTAGGTGTAAATAAGGTCGCGAATATACAAATTAGCAACCGGTTAGCCGCGTGCTCTAATTAGGAATCGCGTCGGACGCGCACCTGCTTGACGCGCTGCGCTTCCATACTCTCGACCTCAAGGCGCCACGGACCAACTACCACGACTTCTCCAGGCTCGGGCAACTTGCCTCCGAGGTCGGTAATTAAGCCGCCAAGGGTAGTAAAACGTTCGGATTCAGGCCACTCAAAACCATAGGCATCGTTGAGGTAGTCCACTTCAAGTCGTGCGTCGAGGCGGTATTCGTCTGCTCCAAGCACCTGTTCGACTAAACTATCTTGATCGTGCTCGTCGTCAATTTCACCAAAAAGTTCTTCAATGATGTCTTCAAGGGTCAAGATTCCGACCAAATCACCCAAGTCGTCCACAACTAATGTCATACTGCGCTTCTCGCGAATGAGCTGGTGAAAGACGTCCTGGGCATTCATTGCCTCGGGCACAAACGAAAGCGGAGTGAGGACACTGCGCAAGCTCTTTGGCTGCTTAAACAGCTCAAACTGGTGCACGTATGCGAATGCGTCATCCAAGCTTTCGCGGTAAACGACTAACCGACTGTAGCCCGTTGAAACAAACGTGGCCTTGAGGTCTTCAAGGCTGATACTCAGCGGAACCGCGACAATTTCTGGCCTCGGGACCATACACGACCGAACTTTTACTTCAGCGAAGTCCAATGCGTTGCGAAACAGCTCGACTTCAGGCTCTTGAGTGTGCTGCTGGCTGGCTTCGTCAACCAAATGATTGAGGTCCGCAAGCCCAAATACTCGGGCGGACGGAGCCAATTGGGGGTCTGCCCCCAACCACCTTAAAATCAAAGCGCTAAATTGTCCCAAAAGCCATGTAATTGGCCAGAACAGCACAAAAAAGAAACCCGCCGGAACCGCCACCCACTTCAAGGCTGCGTTGGCCTGCTCGCGAAAGAGCGCCTTGGGAATGTACTCTGCCATGAACAGCACACCGATGGTGGACACGAGGGTCTCCGTGAGCACTGCCAGCGGAACCTGCATAAACTTTAGTAAGTACGGGTGAAGAAGCTGCGCAGTCTGGGCTCCGACTACCACCAATGCGAGCGTGTTTCCCACGAGCATCGTGACGATAAATCGCTGTGGATGCTGCATCCAGTGCGTTACCCAAAACGGTATTGACCTGCGCTTCAAGTCAATTTCAAGCTGCAGTCGGTTGGCCGACAAAAAAGCAATTTCAGACCCTGAAAAGAATGCCGAAGCGACAAGCGCCACCAAGAGCACGAGTGAACTCATGACTGAGGGCCTTGGCTACTGCGAATTCGCTGGCGGCGGCGCCAGTAGGCCATTCCCAATGCGAGGACCACAAATCCGGCAAACAAAAGTGCACGGGTGGGGTCGCTCGAGCGAAGGGACCACGCGGATTCCGCCGAAAGAACGGCGACCACGTAGTACATCCATTCCATGGTTCTAAGGCTACGAGCTGGCTTCATGCTTCAAAATTACCGTATTAATTACCGTCTGCGCTTCCGGACACCTCAAAAATGCTATAGGTAGATAGATCGTCCTGGGCCTCGAATCCAATTCCGCTCAGCGTTTGGCCTTCTTCGCGGATTTCAACCCAAGACTCGCCGTACACACGCCCCTCCTCGCGATTCCAAAAAAGAGATTGGGTGCGCAGCGTTTTGCGCTCGCTTGTTTGAATCACCACATTGCCCTGAAGTTCCCAAATGCGCTCTTTGACGTCGCGGATGATTCGGTCTGCGCTCATTTTCGTTCCCGTCGCACGGTTACCGGCCCATTGGGTGGCGCGAACATTTCCGCTAAACACTTCGCGCACAGGGTTGTTGGCGGTTCGCTCCTCTTCCCAACGGTCGGATTGGAGCTTCCACTGCACGTCACTCGTGTCCGCGTACACTACAGAAATCCCATACTGAACCGTTGACGGCCCCTGTGGTTGTGCGCGGACGCGCTGAACGTCATGGGCGTCGTTGCGGCACGAAGCCACCACGACGCCCATCGCCAGAATCAGTCCGAATTTAGTAGCGGACAACCACGCGCTCGTTAATCCAACATCCGACGGTGTAGCTGTCTCCGTCTTTGTAACCGAACTGGAAGGCAATCGACTTGTCGGGAACCCCCTTGCGGAAGGCCGCAGCTAGCTTTTCGGCGCGCGGAGCGAGGTCGGGCTGAACCGCTCCTGCACGGTTCGCCATGTTGATGGCAGCCCAGTAGACCGCGTTCTTTTCGAATGCGTTGCTACCGCACGTTCCTGCAGCTTGAGCATAGAGTGAGGCGAGGTACAAGAACGGCTCACCAGACTCTGGGTTCTGTTTGGCCGACTCGAGGCATGCGCGCTTCGCTTCAGACGGCTGACCAAGCTTGTCGCTCACGTAGGCGATCTTCATCCAGTCCTTCGCACGCTTCTTGGGGTCAACTTCTTGGCGAATGGCGTCTTCGAAGTACTTTTTGGCGTCAGACCACTTTTCGTTTTTCACGCTCAGCTGGCCCATTGATCGTGCAGCTTGTGCCGAAGGTTCAAGAGCATAGAGTGCCGAAGCCGCCTTGAAGTACACTGGGTTGTCGGTACAGTCAGTGGTTCCTGAGGTGTCCTGACGCTCTTTTGAAAGCATTTTCACGGCGCGGATCAACCATGACTTATCGGTCTCATGAAGGGCGAAGGTCGAATCGCTGTAAATCAACGTAAGCCGGTCGCACGTAAGAAGCGGCGCAATGCCCTTCTCGATGTTGGCCACGAGTTTCTCTGACTGAGCAAGTAGCTTTTTGTTAATGTCGAGCGAACGCTTTTCACGATCTGAAATAGCTCCAGTGGTATCCTTTGCCGTAAGCTCGGCAATAAGCACGTTGCGGTCGTTGGACTGAAGTTCGATTGCTTCAGCCACGTCGTTGAATCCGTCGAGGAGCCCCTCAGACTTCAGCACCTCGTCCTTGTAAAGCTTGATGACTACGTTGAAGTAGTTGTTCAGGTAGGCTGGTTGTAGCGCCTTGGGGTCGAGGTTGAACGCCGTCTTGTACATCGCGTAGGCCTTTTGGGCACTGTCGGGGTAGTACGTCCAGAAGTCGTCCGCTTTTTGAGCAAGAACTTCTGCCTCTTTGCCAGGGAAGTACTCGTTGCGCTTGTCGTAGGTCGAAAGGAGCAACTGAACGAGTGCCTCTTTGGCTACGGGATCGGTGGTTGCCTTGATCTTGGCCTCGATAATCTTTGGAGCAAAACGGTACACTACATCCGTAGCTGTAGGACAGGTTTCAAATACCACCTTCCAAGGTTCGTAGGCTTCGGCGTAGGCTTTAGTATTGTAGAGTGAGCCAAATTCATTGTACTTCTCGAAACAGACAAGTGAGTCGGTTTGAGAGTTACCCCACTTGGCTTGGCCAAATGCAGCAGTCAGGCCTCCGGCCAAAAAGAGAGAAAGGAGTATACGCTTCATAATCAACGGAATTTAGCTTTCATAAACCACTGGTCGTTCAGTGTTACGCCAACGAAGGCGCGAAGATATTGTTCACGGACGAGTCCGTTTTGAGTACTACCCACTTGTCCGGTACTCAGTCCGAGGTGGAGTGTTGACACTTTGACATCGCCAGGAATAAAGCTTCGGCCTCCTACAGGCATTGCAACACCTAGATTGGCGTTCCATCCCGTGACTTCAGTGCCATTCAGCACTAGACCGAAACGATCGCTACGCAACGCGGCGATGTACTGAATTTGGCTCCAGTATGATGTCAGACGGCGGTTCGAGAACGCGAGCATCGGAACCACCGAGGCATTCGCGACCCACGTTGACGTAGGTTGCGCGTACGCTCCGGGCACCACGGAACCAAAGTCCCGCTGTTCATTCACATTGATTTGCTCGTAGTGCACGGCAAGAGACCACGCGGGGAGCATGGCATTTTTGCGGTTGCGCACCCAGCGCAGTCCGTAGCCAAGGCGTGAACCAAGGACGATGTTGCCCATTGTTGCGGCTCGAGACTGCACGGTATCTAAGGGAAGTTCAGTGCCTGCAGCATTCGTGTTGAAACTGTACAGACTGTAGTCCTGCGTTGCTTGAAGCGTGGCCGTCGGTTCGTACTGAATTCCGGCGGTGAGCTCTTGCTCGCCAAACGGAAGAATAAGTTGCCCTCCAAACTGCCAGCGCCAGTCGCTTACCGAGACGTGCTCCACTTCGCCCACATAGTCGTAGCGCGCATCCGTGAAGTAGAGTTTATTGCTGCGCTCGGCGGTTCCGAATACATAGCGAGTGGTAGCGCCCACAGAAAGGTACTTGATGGGCATCCACGACCATGAAACGGCAGTGGCGTTTAGGCCTCCTCGGCCAGTGTACCGCCGATACCAGTCGCCAAAAGAAGAATCCGTTCCGCCGGTTTGCAGGTCGTAGCCCACTGAGGTGTAGGGGCGAAGTGAGCCGGCCAAGGCCATGCCTTTGCCGAGGGGCACGCCGATGCCAAAGTGATTAAATCCGCCAGTCTGGTTGAGCACGCTGGCGCTCGTGTTGGATTGACGAATTCCAGACCACTGACCTCCAAGGTCCAAGGTGGTGTACTTCAATGCCGAAAGGGCCGCTGGCTGGTCCGGATTCACGTACCATGGGTTGCGATCGGCAGCGCTCGCGCCACCAAGAAGCTGCTGGTAGGCATTGGCCTGGGCGGCGAACCAGCCAGTTCCGAACAGTGAATAAGGACTGACGGACTGCTGTTGTGCACTCAAGCTCAGGGCTGTAGCGAGGATTATTGCAGTGAGGAAGCGTGGAGTATTCATTCTTGTGCTAGGGCCCAGAGTCCTCTGGCAACCCAATTTTCGTCGGCAAAGATGCCCTTTTTCAAATGATTGACAAAAGTTGGGCCATCGCCACCGGTGACGAGGACTGTTAATTCTGGATTAATTTTTTCAAAGCGCTCGATCTCTGCATTGATTTCATCCACCATTCCTTGAGCTGCTCCTCGCCGCATGCTTTGTGCCGTCGATTGGGTTCGAGGGTCGGAACCAAGTTCAACTGCAGCCTCTAGATCAGGCAGGCTTCCGGTGTGCTCGTGCATCGCCTTCAGCCGGGTGGACCATCCTGGCGCAATGGCTCCGCCTTGAAAGCGCCCGTCGTGCGAAAGGTAGCTGTAGGTCAAGCAAGTCCCGAGTGAGATAAGGAGTAAAGGCAGATCAGGGTAGTGTGTGCGCGCACCTTCGATTGCTGCTAGGCGATCCACCCCCGCAGTGTCGGAGTAGTCCACTTCAAAACTCCATGCCGCGCGAGAGGTAACGACGCTTCCCACGATCCAATGCCCACCTGATGAATCGCAAATGGAAATGGGATCGTCAAGGGTCTGAAGCCAGACTTCACACTCTTCTTTCGCAGTACGCGGCCAGGTTTTCTGGCACTGCACGCTTCCGTCTTGATTGAAAATCAATACTTTGATACGTGTGTTGCCGGCGTCTACAGAAATCATGCTTCAAACGCAAAGGTATTTCGAATTTGCGCATTACATTTGCGCTCCCGATTTTGGTTCGGTAGCTCAGTTGGTAGAGCAATGGACTGAAAATCCATGTGTCGACGGTTCGATTCCGCCCCGAACCACCAAAATCGCAAAGCCCCTCAGTTTTCTGGGGGGCTTTTTTTCTTCTGCGCCATGGCTGTTTCGTAACTTTGCAGCATGGCTACCCAGCTAAAATGCACCCACTGCGGCGATTGGGGCGAGGACCCAGACCGCTGCGCCTCGTGCCGCACTCCGCGCAACGTACACAGCACCTTTGCCAATCAAGGCAATCCGGAACGATTTAAAGCATTTGAAATGCCTGCTATGGAATGGAACACCGACCCAAAGATCCCCTCGTGGAAGCGAAGCCTCATCAACACCGGAAAGGCACTGAACTGGATGGTGCTCGCCGTGGGGGGCGCCGTCGCCTGGATGGCGTACTGGGTAGCGGTTTAAATCCACTGGCCCTAATTGCCTTGGGCGCATTTGTGGCGCATCAGGCACTCCTCGCAGTAGACATTCACCTAATCTGGGCCGATTCGTACATGGATCCATTGTGTACGGTTCCGGTGGCATTAGGAATTCCAAGCATGGTAGCACGGAGAGTTCAACCTGGTTTTTTATTGTCTTGGTGGTCAGTCCTCGGATTTACCGCGGTCCTTGCCGCTGCATTTGAGTTCTGGATTCCGCGCTTTGACCCTCGCTTTACAGCCGACACTTTAGACGTTGTCGCCTACTTTACAGGGGCAGGAATTTGGCGTTTTGTTGAACCTCTCGGGCGTTAAGCGGTTACTTTTGCATTAAACCTTAGACATGAAGCGCAGCAACCTTCAAATTCGTGGCTTTTCGAAGCTGAGTAAATCCGCCAAAATCACCTGGCTCACCGAGCAGCACCTGAACAACCCGGAGCAAGGTCAGGCACTCATCGCTTCGTACAACCACGGCGACGAAAGCGTTCAAAAGCGCCACGACGAGTTCATTGAAAACACGGTAGCCAACTACTTCCTACCGTTGGGGGTTGCACCGAATTTTTTGATTAACGGTCAGGTGTACACGGTTCCGATGGCCATTGAAGAAAGTTCGGTGGTCGCGGCTGCAGCGAAATCTGCCCAATTTTGGATGGACCGCGGAGGCTTCACGTCAACCGTCTTGTCCACGACGAAGATTGGCCACATTCACTTCACGTTTACCGGCGACGCTTCGGCCCTTACCACCTTGGTGGCCCGGATTCAGCCTGAATTGCTCGCAGCAACTGAAGGCATTACCGCCAACATGCGGGCGCGCGGCGGAGGCATCTTGAGCATCGAACTCAAGGACCGCCGGACGGCCATGGACGACTACTTTCAGCTCGAAGTGCGCTTTGAAACCCGCGATTCGATGGGGGCCAACTTCATCAATTCCTGCCTCGAAGAGATGGCAAAGGTGCTCCGCCTCGAAGCAGCCACCGACGCGGGAACCGCCAGTGGAGATCTGGAAGTGGTGATGTGCATTCTGAGCAACTATACGCCCGAATGCATCGTGCGCTCTGAAGTTCGCTGCGCCCTCGAAGATTTGGACGACGGATCGGGTGTCGACGTGCACGAATTTGCCCGGAAGTTTCAACGTGCCGTGCGCATTGCTGAGGTAGAGCCCTACCGTGCGGCCACGCACAACAAAGGCATCATGAACGGCATTGACGCCGTCGTGCTCGCCACGGGCAACGACTTTCGTGCCGTAGAGGCCGCGTGCCACACTTACGCTTCGCGCGACGGCCAGTACCGCTCGCTTACGCACTGTTCCGTGGACCAGGGCGAGTTCCGTTTTTGGATCGAGGTTCCGCTTTCACTCGGAACCGTGGGTGGACTTACCAAGCTGCACCCTCTGGTGCAGCTGGCACTCGAGTCCCTCGGGAACCCCGGTGCCGAAGAACTCATGGGAATCATCGCCGCCTCGGGATTGGCACAGAATTTCGCCGCCCTGCGCGCACTCACTACAACCGGAATTCAAAAGGGGCACATGAAGATGCACCTACTGAACATCCTCAACCAGCTTGAGGCCACCGAAGCCGAGAAAGCTGAATTGACGGCATTTTTCACTGACAAGGTTCCGCACCATGCTGAAGTGGTTGCCGCGTTTTGCAGGTTGCGCGGAATCCCGGTTCCGGCCGCAGAAGGCGTAGTGCGATGAGCCAATGGTGGAGCGCAGGTAAGCTGCTGCTGAGCGGCGAATACTGGGTGCTCCACGGCGCGGAATCGCTTGCGGTTCCGACTCAAAAGGGTCAATCACTTGAATTTCAAGATACCGACCTCCCCCTCGGGTGGACGGCCCTGGATGTCCATGGGAATGCGTGGCTCGACGCCGAGGCATGGAGCGACGCACACCTCGCGAAGTTGCTCGAAGCAGCGCGAAATTTGGGCGGAAGCGTGCCATCCCACGGGCACGTCACCACCCGACTTGAGTTTGAACGGAGCTGGGGATGGGGATCGTCCTCCACCCTCACCGACTTGATCGCTCAATGGACCGGCGTGGACGCCATGGCGCTCCACTTTGCCACATCCAAAGGGTCAGGATTCGATGTGGCGAGTGCCCGTGCAAACGGGGCGCTCATGTACCAAAAGACGGGCACAGATTCCGCCGAATGGCACAGCATCGCGTCAGGCCATTGGCCCACAGATCACTTTGGGCTTGTCTACCTCGGCGCGAAGCAAGACAGCCAAGTCGAGGTGGCCAAAGCGAGGCGCCTGCCGCTTCGCGATGAAATTGACACTATTAGCCGCCTCAGCCACCAACTCGCAGCGGGCAAGTCGGCCGCAGAATGGTCCGCGACCGTCGAAGAACTTGAAGTACGTACCGCGGAGTGGATCGCCACCCCTCGAGTGCAGGATCGCTTCCCCAACGCTCCCGCGACGCTGAAGAGCTTAGGCGCATGGGGAGGGGACTTTGCCCTCGCCATCTGCCCCGACCCCAAAGATTTGGCGTATTTTTCACGAAAGGGATTGTATACCCTGCCATGGTCCGACTGCGTACACTTACCGTAGCACTGCTGCTCCTTTGGGGGCTCGCAGCTCAGGCTGCCCACCTTGTGGGGGGTGAGCTGACGTATACCTGCATAGGCAACAACCAGTACCAAATCAAGTTGGTGGTCTACCGCGACTGCAATTCCACGGGTGCCCAACTCGACCCCACCGTATCGATCGGAATTTACGACGGCATCCAAAACCTGCTACTCCACAACCTTCAAGTCAACAAGGGCGCCACGATTGGGGTTCCTGCAAACACGGGCAATCCATGCCTTCAGGCTCCGCCCAACATTTGCACGGAGTATGCGACCTACACGACGGTGATTCAGCTTCCGCAGCGTACGAACGGCTACGTCGTCACCTGGCAGCGCTGCTGCCGCAACGCTACGATTAGCAACATCCCCACTCCGGACGACTGGGGCTCGACGCTGACGACGCGGATTCCGCCCATGGACCAGTGCAACAACAGCCCGCAATGGAACACCTTGCCGCCCATCGTACTGTGCAACCAGGAGAACCTTCGGATTCCGACCACGGCCACTGATCCCGACGGCGACTCGCTGTACTACCGACTCGTCAACCCGCTGCACGGGGGCGGAAAGAACAACGGAGCAGGGTTCAACACCCCTGCGCCCAGTCCCCCTGCTCCTCCGCCTTACGTTTCCATTACTTTTTTGAACCCGTCGACAGCCGCAAATCCGATACCTGGAACGCCTGCATTGAGCATTGCAGGCACCACGGGACTGCTTACAGGTTTTCTCAATGTCACCGGACAGTTCGTACTGGCCATCGAGGTAGAGGAATGGCGCAGTGGGGCACTTTTGAATACGGTCCGCCGCGACTACCAATTCAATGTGACTTCATGCCAAGCGTTCATCAAGGCAGACATCGTTTCAGAAGTAGACGATCCCGAGCAGATTTGCATTGGGGCGACGGTTCCGTTTTTTCACGAGTCCATTAACGCGTCGACGTTTTGGTGGGATTTTGGCGATCCGAGCCGGAGTGACGATACGTCGCGTTTGGCTTTTCCGACCTGGACCTTCAGCGATACCGGCGAGTACTGGGTAACGCTTGTGGCCAATCCAGGCTGGCCCTGTGCCGACACCGACCGCGTCAAGTTTCATATTTACCCGCCCATCAATCCAAGCTTTACGCACGACGGCGGCCCCTGCTTTGACCAGCAGCCCGTCACGTTTACTGCATTCGGAACCTGGTTTGACGGCGCACAGTTTGATTGGACGTTTGGTGCTCCGGGGGAGGCGTCGCTGGCAAATTGGTCGGGAGAATTCCCGCCACCGATTCAATTTTTGCAGCCCGGAACCTACCCCGTCACCCTGCGCATTCAGTCTAAGTCCTGCGACGAAACCTACCTCGATTCAGTGGTGGTCGACCCGCGGCCACGCCTTGACAGCACCATTGGGCCGTGGGTAGGTTGCGAGCCCTACACCGTCGTGTTTGATGCCGGAGCCTTTTCGCGGCGCACACACTTTATGGAATGGGACTTCGGAGACGGCTTTGGCGACAGTGTGGACGTGCCGGTGCATACCTACACGATCCCGGGACTCTACGACGTTCGGGTGCGGATGTGGACCGAAACCGGCTGCCGCGATACAGTCGAAAAGGTGTTCCCGGGAGCCATTCGGGTCAACCCCCGACCTATACTGGGTATGACGATTGCGCCCAAGACGGTGTCGATTTACCAGCCTTTGGTTCAGGTGCGTGCTGATTCAGTGGACGCCGACGAGCAGTTCTGGTTTGACATGGGTGATTCGTCTCTGTACGCCCAAGAGGCCTTTGTCGTACACCTCTACCGCGATACCGGAACCTTTGTGGTGCGCCGCATCGCCGTAAATCAGTTTGGGTGCTGGGACACTCTGGTGGACTCGGTTCGCGTCAACCCGATTTACAACGTGTGGTCTCCGACGGCCTTCACTCCCAACGGAGACGGAAGCAACGAGGGCTTTCGTCCCGTGGCAACAGGCATCACACAGTACCGCCTTCACATTATGGACCGCTGGGGCAACGTGGTCTTTCGGTCCGAAGATGCACTTGAGGAATGGAACGGACGCGTACATAACGTCGGAGCCGAATGCCCCGAGGGCGCCTATGTCTGGTCGCTGTTTACGCTTGATTTTGGGGATTCCCCCGTCGAGCAGCAGGGCGTCGTACTACTTGTTCGCTAAGGCGTAGGCTGCGGCGGCAGCGCCGATACTCAGCACCAACGTTGCGGTGAGGTACCCTAGAGCCATCAGCCACGAGCCTGTTTTGGCCCACTGTAGGGCTTCCCAACTAAAGGTGCTCATGGTGCTGAATCCGCCGCACAGCCCCGTGGCGAGAGCAAGCTGAATCCGTGCGTCGGGGTGGGGCCGAGCCATGAGGTAGCCAAGTAATGCTGCCGCTGCGACGTTGGCCACTAGGGTGGCGGCAGATGCGGTGAGGAGCGGGGCCTCTGCGCGCTTGAGCAGGACCGTCAGTGACCAGCGAAGTAGACTGCCAAAGGCTCCGCCCAAGGCTACGGCAAACGGATTCATTGTCCCGAAGTTAGGGGACGAAGGCGAAGAACGAGGCGACCGATTGCGATTCCGAGAAGTGCCCCGGCAAGCACGTCGCCCGGGTAGTGCACCCCGAGGTATACGCGTGAAAATGGGACCGCCAACGCCCACACCACGGCCAACGCCGTGAGCCATCGTGCGGGACGCGACGCCATGTACACGGTAAGTAAGGCCCACGTGGTCGCCGCATGACCTGAAACAAAGCCGAAGGCTCCGCGGCACGTGGCCACGGCGCGAAATTCACCTTCGAGGGCCCAGCACGGCCGAGGGCGTTCGATGCTGTTTTTGAGAAGGGTCGCGACCCAGTCAGTAGCGGCAAAGGCCGCCACAAGAGTGATCAATAGCCAAAACCAGGCGCTCAGTGAGAATTTGGGGCGCTGTGCCGCCCAAAAGAGGAGCCATACGGCGAGGGCGACCCAAATGTTTGAAACTGCAGTAAAGGCATAGTCTGCCCAGGGTCCACCATGGCCCGCGACGCCGAGAAAGGCCGAGCGGTCTAGTCGATCGAGCGATTCAATGAATCCCACAGCAAATCTTTGAGTTGGTCCAACCCTTGACCCGTTACACTGCTAAATGTGGTAAGCGCCAAGTCCTTGGGGAGGCGTGGAAGCACGCCATCCAGCAGCTGACCGAGAAGGTCTTCGTCGAGCATGTCGGTCTTTGAAATGGCCAGCACGCGGCGCTTCGTGAGCAACTCTGGGTTGAATCGCTCTAGTTCGCCGAGCAAAATGTGGTACTGCTCGACGACGTCGGGGGCATCGCACGGAACCAAAAACAAGAGCAAGGCATTGCGTTCAATGTGCTTCAAGAAGCGGTGTCCAAGACCACGGCCTTCGGCGGCTCCCTCGATGAGTCCCGGAATGTCGGCCATTACAAACGACGTGTAGTCGCGGTGGGCGACGACACCGAGGTTGGGCACGAGGGTCGTGAACGGGTAGTCGGCGATCTCTGGCTTGGCGGCACTCACGGCGCTGAGAAGGGTGGATTTACCTGCGTTCGGGAATCCGACTAGACCTACGTCCGCGAGGACCTTGAGCTCGAGAAGGAACCAGCCTTCGCGGCCTTCTTCACCGGGCTGGGCGTGCTCTGGAGCTTGGTTGACTGAATTTTTGAAGAAGGCGTTTCCGCGGCCACCGCGGCCTCCGGGCAAGAACACGCGGCGCTCTCCAGGTTCGGTGAGCTCGCAGAGCACTTCAAGGGTTTCGGCATCTTTGACGACGGTTCCGAGCGGAACCTGCAGAACGATGTCTTCACCACTGCCGCCAATGCGCTGGTTGCGGCTACCGTTGACGCCGGGCTCGGCCTTGATGTGCTTGCGGTACTTGAGGTGAATCAAGGTCCACATTTGGGGATTTGCCTCTAAAATGATGTGGCCACCGCGGCCTCCATCGCCACCGTCGGGACCACCTTTTGGCAGGCCCTTGGCACGAAAGAAGTGGCGGCTTCCTCCGCCCCCGTGGCCGGACTGCAAGAAGACCTTGACGTAGTCAATAAAATTAGAATCTGCCACGGGTACGTAAGTTATAGAGATTGAATAAGGCTGCGCAATTCGTCCGTAATGGACTCAATGCTGCCCACGCCATTGAGGCCGCGGTACTTGCCCTGGGCCTCGTAGTAGGACTGAACCGGAGCGGTTTCGCGGGTGTACACCGCAAGGCGCTGGCGAATCACATCTTCGTTGGCGTCATCTGCACGGCCTGAGGTAGCGCCGCGTGCCAAAAGACGAGTGACAAGCTCTTCGTCGTCAACTTCGAGACCGATCATCGCGGTGACGCCAGTACCCGCATCCGCAAGGATTTCGTCAAGGGCCGCAGCCTGTGCCGAAGTGCGTGGGAATCCGTCAAAAATGAACCCGGCCGCATCAGGATGCTTGGTCCATTCGTCCTTAAGCATGGCAATGGTCACGTCGTCCGGAACCAATTGCCCCTGGTCCATAAATGACTTAGCCCACCGACCTAACTCGGTCGCCTCGCGAATGTTGCGGCGAAAAATGTCACCCGTAGAGAGGTGAACTAGTGCAAATTCATCGACGAGCAGGGCACTTTGCGTGCCTTTACCTGCCCCTGGAGGGCCAAAGAGTACAATGTTCTTCATGCGGATGGTGCGTAAATGACCGAAAACGATCAAGGCGGCAAAGGTACGACCTCAGGGACTTCCCTACCTTTGCGGCCTAACCCCACTGGGCAATGGAACACAATTACGCCGTAATCATGGCAGGCGGAGTCGGTTCGCGCTTTTGGCCAACCTCTACTTCGCGAACACCCAAGCAGTTTCTCGACATTCTCGGGACGGGCGAAACCCTACTTCAGCAGACGTTTCGACGCATGAAGTCTGTCGTTCCGGCCGACCATATTTATGTGGTGACCCACGTAGACTATGCGGACGCGTGCCTGGAGCAACTTCCGGAACTCAATCGCCAGCGGATTTTAACCGAACCAGCCCGACGCAACACTGCTCCGTGCGTGGCCTATGCGGCATTTGTCTTGAAAAAGCGCGATCCACTCGCCAACTTCGTCGTGACACCCGCCGACCATTTGGTCACCAACGAAGCGGAATTCACCGCACGCCTCACCTCTGCCCTCGCCACCACCGGAACCCACAACGTACTCATGACACTCGGCATGAATCCCGTACGTCCTGAAACCGGCTACGGATACATTCAGTTCCGCCCCGAAAAGTCAGAGTACGCGAATGACGTTCACCCTGTTAAAACGTTTACCGAAAAGCCCAACCGAGAGATGGCCGAGCAGTTTATCGCCACGGGAGAGTTTTTGTGGAACGCCGGAATTTTTGTGTGGAACTCGAATGCCATACTGAGCGCATTTGAAAAGCACATGCCTGAGATGTACGCTGGATTTAGTGCGGGTTGGGAGCACTACGGAACCACGACAGAGGCTGAGTTCATTCGCTCGATGTACGGCGAGTGCCCCAACGAATCCATCGACTACGGAATCCTTGAAAAAGCAAAGCAGGTTCTAGTGATGCCTGCAGAATTCGGATGGTCTGACCTGGGAAGCTGGGGTGCGGTGCACGAGCAGCGGGCGGCAGACATGCATGGAAACACCGGAGGAGGCACCCACGTGCTGTCGTACGATGCGACCGGAAACACCTACCACATTCCAGAGGACATGGTTGCCGTGGTCGACGGACTGCAGGACTACATTGTGATTTTGAGTGAAAACCGCCTCTTGATTTGCCCGCGCAGTAAAGAGCAAGAAATCAAGCAGTTCGTGAACGACGTCAAGATGCGCCGTGGCGAAGATTTTGTGTAGTCGGTAACTGAGTTCACAAAAAAAGGCGCCCGATGGGCGCCTTTTTTGTTGGTTTAGTGCGAAGTCTAGCGCTTCGCCCCCTCGAGCCACTTGTAGATGCGCTCGGGCATTACGCGCTCCAAACCGATCAAGGTCAGCCAGTAGCCCACGAACAAGGCGAGAAAGACGAGCATGCTGAATCCGGTCAGGATGATCATGATGGCGAGGAGGAATCCGAGGAATTTCATAGTGCGCTGCGTTGAAGGGTACGTTGAATTCGTAGTGGGGCAAAGATAAGTGACACTGAGCAATTCTTTGCGCCCCGTGTCGGGTGTAATTTTGCCCCATGAGCACACAAACCCGCATTGAACGCGACACGATGGGCGAAGTCCACGTTCCCGCAACCGCCTACTGGGGCGCCCAGACCGAGCGCTCGCGCACCAACTTTAAAATCGGCCCTGAAGGCAGCATGCCCAAAGAGATTGTGCACGCCTTTGCCTACCTCAAAAAAGCGGCGGCTTTGACCAACCGCGACTTGGGCGTTTTGTCCGCCGAAAAGGCCGAGCTCATTGGCAAAGTCTGCGACGAAATCCTCACGGGCCAGCACGACGCAGAGTTTCCGTTGGTCATTTGGCAGACCGGTTCCGGAACCCAAAGCAACATGAACGTCAACGAGGTCATTGCCTACCGCGGGCACGTGCTGAGCGGCGGCAGCCTGCTGGACGCGAACAAGGTGCTTCACCCCAACGACGACGTCAACAAGTCGCAGTCCTCGAACGACACCTTCCCGACGGCGATGCACATTGCGGCCTACCTTCAGACGGTGCGCACTACAGTTCCCGGAATTCGCCACCTGCGCAACGCACTGGCTGCCAAAGCAGACGCCTTTAAAAATGTGGTCAAGACCGGCCGCACCCACTTCATGGACGCTACTCCCCTGACCCTCGGACAGGAATTTAGCGGCTACGTGCAGCAGCTCGACAACGGAATTCGCGCCATCAACAACGCGCTCGAAATGGTCGCCGAGTTGGCCTTGGGCGGAACCGCCGTGGGCACCGGCCTCAACACTCCCAAGGGATACGACGTGGCAGTCGCTGCACAAATTGCTGAGCTCACGGGTATGCCGTTCACAACGGCTCCAAATAAGTTTGAGGCCTTGGCCGCGCACGACGCCATGGTCGAGCTCAGTGGAGCGTTCAAGCGTGTGGCGGTTTCGCTTATGAAAATTGGCAACGACGTGCGCATGCTGTCGTCGGGGCCACGCTCGGGGATTGGTGAAATCATTATTCCAGACAACGAGCCCGGATCGAGCATCATGCCCGGCAAAGTCAACCCGACCCAACCCGAGGCCCTCACAATGGTCGCTGCTCAGGTGATCGGAAACGACGTGGCCGTTTCGCTTGGCGGAGCCACCGGACACTTTGAACTCAACGTGTTCAAGCCCTTGATTGCGGCCAACGTGCTGCAGAGCGCGCGTCTCATCGGCGACGCTTGCGTATCGTTTACCGACAAGTGCGCAGCTGGAATCGAGCCCAACTACCCCATCATTCAGCGCCACCTCGAGAATTCGCTGATGCTAGTCACCGCGCTCAATACCCACATTGGGTACGACAAGGCGGCCAAAATCGCCAAAACGGCCCACGCCGAAGGAAGCACACTCAAAGAAGCCGCCCTCAAACTGGGCTATGTCACCGCTGAGGAATTCGACGCTTGGGTTCGCCCCGAAGACATGGTCGGGCACTAAGCCCAGCCAGCCAGCTACATCAAGCCACCCGCATAGGGTGGCTTTTTTATTGGTTGAGCGTGACTGGTCCGTGCTGGTCGCCGGACGTGCCGCACTGGCTCTGCCACGTGAGGTGGTAGAGGTAGACCCCTGGCGAAAGCATCCGACCCTGGTAGCGTCCGTCCCACGCAAAAAGGGGGTCGTTGGTTCGAAAGACTTCTTGGCCCCAGCGGCTGTACACCACTAGGTTGATCTGGGCGAGCGCGCTGGCCTCGGTTCCGCGCAAATGAAACGCGTCATTGATGCCGTCCTCGTTAGGCGTAAACACGTTGGGGACTTGAAGACTGTCGATGTCTGCGCCAAAAATTTGGTAGGTGACTTGGACGGAATCTTTGGTTCCGCAGACTGTGTCAGCCACTACGAACCACGCAGTGAGGTTGCCGGCCTGCGTCGCCGGCCACTGAACGTTGGGGCCCTGAACGGTTCCGCCGCCGGGAATGCGCCAGTAGGAATTGGTCGAATTGCCCCGCTGGCCCTGCCCCCGCACCGGCTGTCCGTCCAAGCAGAACGGCGCCGTGACGCTAGCGATTGGTACCGTGAGCGCCGGGCGAAATTCCGCAATGAGTTGAAGGCTGTCGCGCTGCCCGCAGACGTTGTCGTAGGCCACCAGCCAAGCCGAGTAGGAATCCACCAGGGACGTTCCGGACCACGCAAAGGGCGATGCCACTGAATCGATCGAGCCGTTGGCATCGTACAGCACGAGCCACTCCGCGCTGACATTAGGTCCGGGACTCAAGGTAATGCTCCGCGAAGGGTCGCACGGATCAAAACTCAGTTGCGCATCTGCGCGGACCGCAGACCCCGGTAGCACCCACAGATTAAGCGTTTGAACCGCTTGGGTCAGGCAAATGGTGTCAAGTGCGGTCAGCGTCAGAGCATAGGGTCCGGGCACAGCGTAGCTGTGCCCAGGAAGCGGATTGGGCGCGCCCGTCCATGTAGCACCATCGCCCCACGCCACGGTGAGGATGTCGGTGCGGCTGGTGGTTCCGGTAAGGTAGAGGCTGTCGCCCGCACAAATGGTATCGACGCTGAGGTCGAGCTGGGCCACAGCAGCCAAGAGTTCAAACGCAATCTGAACGCCTGCCATGTTGCAGTTGGGCGAGTTGTTGGTCGCAGAGTGGGCGTTGGACGGAAAAATCGGGAGGTTGTCGGTGCCCCCACAGCCCGCACAAATGGCCTGGTGAATCACGCCATTGGGGTCGAAGCGCGAGGTTCCGCCGTCGACGTGCTCGTCTGCCCCGTTGCCGCCGAAGTAGCTGGCGTACTCTGGGTTGCCGTAGCGGTCCAAGGCCAAGAAGTAAAAGTCCTTGCCGTCGGTAGTGGACTGGTAGGCGTTGGGACTGGTGTACAGGTTGGTGATCAAGCCCCCATTTAGGTTGCCAAACCAGCCTGAGAAGTAGGCGGTTCCGCAGTCGTCCACCTGAAGGGCCGTCGGCGAAATGCGCCGGTTGAGTTGGCCGTTGCCGACGTACTGCGTGCGGTAAATGCTGTCGCCCTCGGCCTTGATCCACGTGAGGATTTGGGTTGAATTCGGATTTTGCCACAGCCCGGGCGTGGGCGCGAGCGGCCCAACGTAGGGGCCCGAACCCTGGCAGAGCGTACCCAATCCCAGCGAGAGCAGCACCGCGCTCGAATCGCCTACGGCGGCATACGCCCCGGCGGGGTTCTGCGCGGCTAAAAATCCATACGAAGTGCAGTACTGCGGCTCGAGGTAGGTCTGGCCAAGCATCTGGCCATTGGACGGATCAAACAGCGCGTAGTAGGCCTCAGCTTGGCCGTTAGGCACGGTGGTAATGCCCGAACCCGGAAGATTGCCCATACCCGAGGTCCAGCCGAGCACCGCGAGGCGGTCACCCGCAGGACCTGGGGTGGGAATGAGCGAGGTCAGTCCGTCCAAGCCGGGACCACCGACATAGGTTGCCCAGCGCAGCGTGTCAAGGTCGGGGCTGAAGTGCGCGAGGAGTCCGTCGGTGGTTCCGCCCCGAGACGTATCCAAGGGCCAAGTGGCCAAACCGCGGGACCGGCTGGCGGTAGCGATCCAGATTCCGCCCGAGTCGACCCACACATCACCGCGCGCCTCGTCGCCGTAGTGCGGCGTGCTCACGTCCTGAAGCCCATCGTACCCAAAGCGGCCGTAGTAGGTCGAGGCCTGCAGCGCCGAACCCGTGGGATTGAGCCGCACCAGCACCACGTCGGTGGGCGACTGAAAAACTACGCCTCCCCCACCCATGGTGCCGCCGGCAGGCTGGTAGGCCAGTGACGTATCGTAGGCCGCAGCACTCGTCGGAAAATTCCTCGAGTTGCTCACCCCCATCAGCACGAGGTCTCCGTTGGGTGCCACGCGCAGAGAATGCGGCTGCTCTTGACCCGCCCCTCCGAGGTAGGTCGACGAGATGATGCCCGTTCCGCTCGGATTGAACAGCATCAGGGCGATGTCGACTCCGCCGCCGCCAAAATTGGCTTGGACTCCGTTCTGCGTGGGGTATTGGGTTCCGAAGGCCACTCCGCCCAGCCACGTTCGCCCCTGAAGGTCGTAGGTCGCGGTGTACCCAAAGTTGTCGCTAAGTGAACCGCTAAAGCTGCTGAACACGTAGGTCGGATCGATGCGCTGAGCCCCGAGGGCATGAAGGGTCCAGCCCTCAGGAGTGCGCTGCCACTGCACGTTCACCTCGCGACCTTGGGCGTCGTAGGCCGTCGCGGCATCCATGCGCGCGGAACCCGCCGGCGTCTCTAGTTCCAGCACTGCAGGAGCTCGCGGCACGCGGCGGGCTACGGCACCCTCAAATTGAATGCGTAGGCACGTCTGGGTGTCACCGTGCCACCACGTTTTAAGCCGCCCTGCCTCAATTCGGAGCTCAAGGTCCACGCCTGGGTAGACGTTGCGCAACCATGCCTGGCTTGCTCCGCAAACGGTAGCTGATTCCCCGCGCCCGAGCACGAAGGTGATGGGGTGGCTGCTGGGATTGAGGTCTAAGGTTCCGCCCTGCGACCCCACATAGCGCTCGGTCCACACCGCCACACTGTCGGACTCGCCAGGGAGCCGAGCTGCAAACCGCAAGCCGTCGGCAAGCACCCAAACCCGCGCCGCATCGAGGTTGGCCATCGCAAGTACCTCGCTCGGCCACTGCCCTCCGTTCGGAACAATGAGCGGATCAGGCTTGAACAGCCCCTGCCCCGTGAGCGGACCAAAGGCCGCCACGTACATGACCAAAAAATGCAGGAGTCGACGCATCCCCCCGAAGGTACGAAAGCGCCCCGAGCGAGCTTAAAGCCCGTCGTCGGCGAAGTCTCCGGCCGCTTGACCGTCAGACATCAGGTAGGCTTTGAGAAATGCGTCCAGTTCGCCATCGAGCACCGAATCAGGGTCGCTCGTTTCGACGCCGGTGCGCACATCCTTGACCAGCTTGTAGGGGTGCAGCACGTAGTTGCGAATCTGGGATCCCCACTCAATTTTCTTTTTACCTGCTTCGATTTCGCTGCGCTTGGCGTTGCGCTCTTCGATGACCTGCTCGTACAGCCGCGACTTAAGGAGCTGAATGGCCTTCTCTTTGTTTTGAAGCTGCGAGCGGGTTTCGGTATTCTCAATCACGATGCCCGACGGCTTGTGGCGCAGTCGAACGCCCGTTTCGACCTTGTTGACGTTCTGGCCACCGGCTCCGCTCGAGCGAAAAGTGTCCCAGTCAATGTCGGCCATATTGACCTGAATGTCGATGGTGTCGTCGACGAGCGGGTACACGTACACGCTCACAAAAGAAGTATGGCGGCGCGCGTTCGAGTCAAACGGACTGATGCGCACCAAGCGGTGCACTCCGTTCTCGCCTTTGAGGTAGCCAAATACGTACTCGCCTTCGATCTCGAGCGTCACGGTCTTGACGCCGGCAACTTCGCCCTCTTGAAAGTTCAGCTCGCGGACTTTGTGCCCGTTGCGCTCGGCCCATCGCAGGTACATGCGCATGAGCATACCGGCCCAGTCGCAGGACTCGGTTCCGCCCGCCCCCGCCGTCACCTGCAGTACGGCGCTCATTTTGTCTTCTTCGCCGCTCAGCATGTTGCGGAACTCCATCGTGCTCAGCTGCTCATCGAGCTGTGCGACGGCCGCATCTACTTCGGATTCTTCGAGGAGTCCCTCACGAAAGAACTCTACGGACGCCTCAACCTCGCCCATCTGAGCCTGAACGGCCTCGTAGCCTTGGATCCAGTACTTCAGTTCGCGGATTTTGCGCATGGTTTGCTCGGCCTTCTTGGGGTCGTCCCAAAAGCTCGGATTGCCCGTTTTTTCTTCTTCGTTCGCGGCAGTAATGCGCTTTTCTTCAAGGCGCAAGTAGCCTTTCAGGTCGATAATGCGCTGTTGGTATTCCTTAATTTTTTCGGGCGAAATCATGGCTGCAAAAGTACGCCACCCCCTACCTTCGAACCTATGAAACCTTTGACTGCTGATTTTCGCTCTGATACCGTAACGCGCCCCACTGAGAGCATGCTCCGCGCGATGGCTACGGCGCCCGTCGGCGACGATGTGCTGGGCGACGATCCCACGGTACAGCGCCTTGAATCCGTGCTTGCTGAACGCTTTGGCATGGAAGCCGGACTGTTTTGCCCGTCCGGAACCATGACCAACCAAATCGCCGTGAACGTGCACACCCGCCCCGGGGACGAACTGATTTGCAGCAAGCTGGCTCACGTGTACAACTACGAGGGCGGCGGACTCGCCTTCAACAGCGGGGTACAGGTCCGCGTAGGCGGCGACAACTACGGACGCCTTACAGCAGCTGATGCCGAAGCCCTGCTTCAGCCCATGGACAACGTGCACGCGGCCCCTACCCGCTTGGTGGTGGCCGAAAACACGTCGAACAAGGGCGGCGGAACCACCCTTGGAATCCAGTCTCTTCGTGAACTGGGTGCTTTTGCGCGGCAGCACCACCTCGGTTACCACCTAGACGGAGCCCGCCTGTTCAACGCCCTCGTCGCCGACCGCGAGCAGCCCGAGGACTACGGGCGCCTCTTCGATTCCATTTCAATCTGCCTTTCAAAGGGCCTTGGTGCCCCTGTAGGATCTGTGCTATTGGGCTCGTTGGACTTCATTCGCGAAGGCCGCCGAATTCGCAAGCGCTTTGGGGGCGGAATGCGCCAAGCCGGATACCTCGCCGCCGCAGGGCTCTACGCATTGGATCACCACGTAGAGCGCCTGGCCGAAGACCACGCCCGTGCCGCCTCACTGGCCACCTACATGGCCCAGCTGCCCTTCGTAGCTGAAATCAAACCCGCGGCCACCAACATGGTGCTCTTTCGCCTGCTGGACGGACTCAATGGTAGCGACCTGCTCGCCCACCTGAGCGCAGTGGGCGTCCAACTCATCGCAATGGACCGCCACTGGCTAAGGGCTGTGCTGCACTACGATGTGGGCGACGCAGAAGTTCAGCGCCTCAGGGACGGACTGGCATCTTGGGCGATTTAGTGCTCCTGGAGAGCCTGTACTGCACTTGACCGGTCAAAGCCCCTTCGGTACGCCCAAGCCAAAAACTCGTGATCGTCAGGGTACTTTTCGCGCTGGCGCAAAAGGTATTCGTGAACCTCTTCAGCACTGAGCTCACTTAGTCCTAAGTTGATGCATGCACTCGAAACCCGCTTGGCCTGAAGCCCTTGGGCAATCTTGCGGGGTCCCCAGCCCTTGATGCGGAACTTGCCCCGAGCGAAGGCCCGCGCAAAGCGCTCTTCGTTTAAGAAGCCGTTGGCCATCAGGTCGGCAACGAGTTCAGGCAGGGCTTCAGGCAGAACCCCCATCGAGCGTAGCCGCTCTTCGACCTCGCTCTGGCAGCGCTCCTGAAAAGCACAGTAGCGCTCAATTGCTACTTTGGCCGCCTCTAGCGTGTAGGTTTTAGATCGGGTAAATGACATACTGCGAAGAAACAAAAAAGGCGGCCATTGCTGGCCGCCTTACACGTTTATTCACGCTTGAATTAACCGATTTTTTTACCCTCGGCGTCCGCAAAGCGGTACTCTAGCATTTTGAAGGCATCTCGCGACACAACCTTAAGTTTTTGACCCGCGAGGCGCGACCACTTAAACTCGAGTGTCTGCCAAAACCAACCTTGCTTGAGGTAGGACGCCAAGAACGGATGCACGTGGAGGTAAATCGGTTCCGACTTTCCTTTCTGCTTACGGCTTGCGGTCAGTTGCTCAAACTTGTGCTGGAGCGCGTCAATCAAGGTGATTGGCGCGTCAATCAACGCGTCTGGATTCTCTTCTTTCGTTTCAATCGCTTGGGCCGGGCGAACGCGCTGACGCGTGATCTCCACGAGGCCAAATTTAGACGGCGGTAGAATCTTGTGGCGTGCTCGGTCTGAAGCCATTAGGTCCTTCATTTTTTCAAACAGCTCACGGCGGTGTTCGCCCTTGGCCATATCAATGAAGTCGACACAAATGATTCCGCCCATGTCACGCAGCCGAAGCTGGCGCGCAATCTCTTCAGCAGCCATGAGGTTTACCGCAAGGGCATGATCCTCTTGGCTCTCGCCTTTACCCGAACGGTTGCCCGAGTTGACGTCGATGACGTGCATAGCTTCAGTGTGCTCGACCACCAAGTAGGTGCCCTTGCCCATATTCACGGTGCGACCGAATGCGCTCTTCAATTGGCGATCCACACCGTAGTGCTGGAATACCGGAATTGCAGAGGTGTGCAGCTTTACAATGTTCGCGCGCTCGGGAGCAATCGCTTCCACATAGCCCTTGATGTCGTCGTAAAGCGCTTCGTGGTCTACCACGATCTGGTCAAAGCTGTCGTTGAACACATCGCGCAGGTAGGCCGAGGCCCGATCCATTTCGCGCAGCACGCACTTCTTGGGCTTTGCGCCCCGAACGTTGCGGTACAGTGTCTTCCAACGGCTCACCAAATCATTGAGGTCGGCCTCAATGTCTTCATGCGTAACTCCCTCGGCAACGGTGCGCACAATGACGCCAAAGCCCTTGGGGAGTATGCTCTGCACAAGTTTGCGCAGGCGTTCGCGTTCCTTGCGGTCACGGATCTTTTGAGAGACCGAAATACGACCGTTGAACGGCACGAGTACGATAAATCGACCCGCAATAGAAATATCAGAAGTAACCCTTGGACCTTTGGTCGAAATAGGTTCCTTCGTGATTTGAACCAGCACCTCATCGCCCGGCTTAATCAAGGCCTCCATGGCTCCGTCCTTCTCGATTTCGGGAAGAATTTCGACCTCAGATAAATCTGAAGTGTACTTACTCTGGCGAACTTTTTTAAGGTAGTTCTGCCAGGTCGGAATCTGGGGACCGAGGTCGTGGTAGTGTAGGAAGGAATCCTTCTCATACCCTACATCGACAAAAGCCGCATTAAGGGAAGGCGCAAGCTTGCGCACAACCCCGAGGTACACGTCTCCTACTGAAAACTGCTGTTGCTCGTTTTCAGAGACGAGTTCGGTCAAACGACCGTCTTGAAGTAAGGCGATGATAGCGTCCGATTCGCTGGCTTGAATAATCAGCTCGGTACGCATGTTTAGCCCTTATTTCTTTTTGTGGCGATTCTTACGAAGGCGCTTTTTACGTTTGTGAGTGGCCATCTTGTGGCGCTTGCGTTTCTTACCGCTTGGCATAGCTAAATCGTTTAATGAGTTAATGAAGTGGATCCGGCGGGTGCCTCAGCATCCCCCTCGTTCCAGAGTTCGCGTAGCTGCGTTAGTCCGCTGACGTCGGATTGGCTGTGCTCTGCGGTGTACGATTCTATGAAGGTACGCGCTTCAGGTCCACGACCTAGGTCATGGAGCGTTTCAGCGTACCGGGTGGCGACTTCTACATCGCTCGGGTAGTACTCTAGCAGGGTTTGGTAGCGTTCCAACGCGCGGTCTAGCTGGCCAGACATGCGCGAGAATTCACCGAGGTAGAATAAACCATCTCGGTGTTTGGGGTCCTCTTCAACCACCTCACGAAGTAGGGTGATTGCCTCCATGGGATTGCCCGTGCCCTCTTGAATGAGGCGTACCGCCTCGCGTACCTTTTCGTCCAACGGACTTGACGCCACCTCAGCGGGTGCGTCAGCGTTCGAATCTGGCGAAGTGGGCAACAGCAAGAAAAGCCCTGCCGCAAGGACAAGGACACTAACTGCTATCCACAAGGTGCGCATTGAATAAGAGAACTGAAGGTTCGCCGTAATTACTTAACGGCTACGTTCTTTTTGACCGACTCTGCGAAGGTCTTAGCAGGCTTGAACGAAGGAATAAAGTGCGCGGGAATCACCAATGTGGTGTTCTTTGAAATATTGCGACCAGTCTTCTGAGCGCGCTTTTTAAGCACAAAGCTTCCAAAACCGCGGAGGTAGACGTTGTCGCCGGATTCCATTCCGCTTTTTACTTCACGCATAAAGCCCTCTACTACTGCGAGGATGTCTGCTTTTTCCATACCTGTGCGGTCGGCGATGCGGGCTACGATGTCTGCTTTGGTCATGATTTGACGAGATAAAACGTTTAATAATGAGCCCTATATCGGGCTATTTTAGCGGGCGCAAAGATAGTCCGAATTGAAGCACTCACCAACAGAAATCCCCGCAATTGCCGAAAATATCATGCGGTGGTACGACCAGTCGGGCCGGCACCTGCCGTGGCGAAACCTCCGCAATCCGTATGCCATTTGGCTCAGCGAGGTGATTTTACAGCAAACTCGTGTAGACCAAGGACTTAAGTATTGGGAACGCTTTCTACGCGAACTGCCCACTGTGCAGCACCTTGCCTCTGCCCCGGAGTCCCATATTAAAGGACTGTGGAGCGGCCTTGGGTACTACCGGCGAGCGGACTTACTGCACCGCGGAGCCAAGCAGATCGTGACCGACGGCTGGCCCAAAGGCTATAAAGCGTGGCTCGGAGTTCCGGGAATCGGTCCGTACACTGCAGCTGCGCTTGCCTCAATTGTAGACGGAGAAGTGGTTCCAGCATTGGACGGAAACGCATACCGCGTATACAGCCGTGTCGCCGACTGGAGCGAGCCCATTGAGTCTAGTCAAAGCAAGGCCTTCATTTATTCATTTGCACTTGGTCACCTTCACCCTAAACGCCCAGGGGATTTTAATCAAGCCGTGATGGACTTAGCTCAGGCGATCTGCACGCCCAAAAAGCCCAAGTGCAGCGAATGCCCACTTCACGATTCATGTGCTGCACGAAGAGCAGGTACCGCTGAGCTTCTGCCCGTAAAATCGCGCAAGCTCAAGGTGGTGAACCAGGACATGCACTTTGCGGTTCCGAGGCGGGGCCATTTATTTGGCCTTATCCAGCGGCCTTTGGGCGGAATTTGGTCCGGGCTGTATACCCTACCGGAGCTTGCGACGGTTCCGCCCGAATTCACGCCCCAAATACTAGAGCACCGCCTTAGCCACAGGCGGTTAAAGCTGCACTTTTATTCGGAATTCGCGGGAAGTTCCGAGCCCGAAATTTGGTTGACCTACGAGGAGTGGAGCGCCCGCGGAATGCCGCAGGCCTTTGTACATTGGTTGACCAATTTCCCTTACATTTGACCTCATCGTTAACAACTGTACATCACATACACATGGCAGGTACCTTAAATAAAGTAATACTCATTGGCAACCTAGGTAAAGACCCCGAAGCGCGCCGATTTGAGAACGGAGGAATGCTCGTAAAATTCCCCATCGCGACCACCGAAAACTTCACTGACCGAGAGGGCAACCGCAAAGAAAATACCGAATGGCACACCATCGTGGTCCGCAGTCCACGTTTGGCCGAGGTGTGTGAACGCTTTTTGCACAAGGGTGACAAGGTATTTATTGAGGGCAAGATTCGTTCGCGCCAATGGACCGACGAGCACAACCAGACCCGCTACAATATTGAGATTTCTGCAGACTCTATGACGATGCTCGGCCCCAATCCAATGAAAGGTCGCGAAGAAGAACACACGGCCAGCAAGGGAGGCTCTAGTTACGGAAGGAGCAATAGTGGCGGAACCGGATACCGCAGCAACCAAGCGAATTCATCGTTCACGAACGATGAGGACGACTACGAGGGCGACGACCAATTCTAAGCTCTTTTTGGTGAACTTAATCCCCTATTTTGGACGCTGACCCCCTCCCTAGTTTGTGGTTTCTTGCGGTGGACGTAAGTACTACAACATTCACGTTTGCAATTCTTGGCATTTTGTTGGCAGGGTCGGCCGTAGCGTCTGCCTCTGAGGTCGCGTTTTTTGGTCTCACACCCGGAGAGAAAGACGAGCTTGAGCGCCAACGCGAGGGTCACAAGGTTCTGGAACTTTGCAGGCATCCCGAGTCACTTCTAGCTACCTTGTTGATCTGGAACAACTTGTTTAATCTAGGTTTTGTCTTGGTTTGGGGACTTTGGATTGGACAAACACTGACTGAAGGCGGAACCTCATGGGTACGAGCTTTTTGGGAAACGGGCGTAGCTACGGTCGTTCTTCTCATCGTAGGCGAAGTGATCCCAAAGTCCGTGGCCAACCAAAAGCGCGTCGCGGTAAGCCAGCGCATGGCCTCAGTGATTAAAGCCGGCATGGCCGTTTCTCGCCCATTGGCCCATAGTTTAATGGTAACGTCTCGAGCGCTAAGCCGCGGAGGGACCTCGTCAAATAATGTCACAGTGGCGCAGCTCGAAGAAGCGCTTGAGCTAACTGATTCGGGCGCAACCAACACTGAGCAAAAGAAATGGCTCCGCGAAATCGTACGGTTCGGGTCGACGAGCATTCGTCAAATTTGCACGCCGCGACAAGATTTGATTGACGTCTCGTCAGAATCTTCGTTGGCCGAGGTCTTGAAGGTCGTCACGGAGAGCGGGTATTCGCGGATTCCGGTATTTCAGGGCCAACGCGACCGAATTATTGGAGTGCTGCACTCGAAGGATTTGCTACCTCTCTTGGGTTCAGCAGACGGGGCGTCGTGGCAGCAATTGATACGCCCAGCTATGTTCGTCTCTGAAAACATGAAGATCGATGATTTGCTTGGGGACTTTCAAGCAAAAAAAATGCACTTGGCCGTGGTCGTAGATGAGTTTGGCGGAGTTTCTGGGGTGGTTACCCTCGAAGACGTCATGGAAGAAATCGTAGGTGAAATCAACGACGAGTTTGACACCGAGGAGCAGAGCCACACCCAACTCGACGAGAAGACCTTCGTTTTTGAGGCGCGGACTCCATTGAACGACGTTCTTCGAACCATGAACCTCGAGCCCGACGCGCTCGACCGCGACCGTGGCGAAGCAGATACCTTGGCCGGACTCATCCTTGAGCAACTCGGGCGCATGCCGCACAAAGGAGAACAGCGGGAATTGGGTCCGCTCGCGTGGACCGTAGAGGCCTGCGACCGCCGCAGAATTGTACGCGTTAAGGTTTCGCGCCGTGAAGATTAGTCGAATCATATTGACCGCTGGAATTGCCGGGGCCGCCGCAGTGGCTGCGGTGCTGTTTTGGCCAAGTTCCGCTTCGATCCCCAAGCCAAAGGGCTACCCGAGAATTGCGGTTCCGAGCGAAAACAAGCCGCAGCGCCTCACCGGGCTCGATTTTGAACTCTACCACCACCCCAGCGCCCGCTGGGAATCTAAAAATCAAGACGGCTGGGGCGACCTCGTGTACCCATTTTGCCAGGGCCGCGTGCAGTTTACCTACCTGCCCGTGCGCGGCAACCTGAACGCCCTTGTGGACGACGCACAGGACCTCGCGATGAAGCACAGCGTGGCCGCGGACGGCATGAACCAAATGGTGTACGTGAACGATTCCCTAAAGGTCTATGGTGTACTCTTTCGCATCACCGGAAACGCCGCCAGTGCCATGCAGTTTTATGCCACCGACAGTGTTCGAAATTTTGTGCGCGGAGCCCTATACGTATACGCCCATCCGAACGCCGACAGCTTAGCCCCCGTGCACCAGTTTTTTGAGGCGGAATTTACGCGCTACCTCGAGACCCTCGAATGGCGCGAAGGATAAGGCCCGACTTTGCGACCGCGTCCACCAAGAGCATCCAAGCCCCCGCGCTGAGCATGAGGTGAATGGGTTGCAATCCCTTGGGAATCTCAAGGTAGTACATCAGGGCTCCCACCACGGCCTCGGCTATAAATATCATTAAGACCAATCCGGCCCGGGCGCGAAGTCCGGCAAGGCCTGCACTCCGGCGGTACAGCCAGTAGGCCAGGGCCAAAAGGACGAGGCTGGCGCTGCGGTGCACCAGTACTCCGGGCTCGAGCTGCGCCACCCATCCAGCTCGGGGTGCGTCAAATCCCCACTGGTGGACGAGGTCGTCGACGCCTTCGCGGACGCCGGTTCCGAGCACCGTTTGCCCCAGAAGCAGTGTTGCAAGAACTACAAAACCCCAGAGCATCGGACGGAGCTGGGCGAGAGTGGCCGGCGGTTCGGCCCGCCACAGGTTCTGTTCAGCCAAGCTGTGCACGTTGCGAAAGAGTACGGTGAGCAGAGCAAGTAGCACGTAGGCGCCGAGCATGTGGTAGGTGATGTGGTGCGGCACGAGGTTTCCGTCGACCACCACCTTGCCCAGCCAGGCCTCAAATCCGAGTGTAAAGAGCACGGCCAACATGGTCACGACCCACCAGGGATGACGGCGAATGTGGACGAAGCTGACGGCGGTGGCGAGCAGCACGGGGATTCCGAGCAGCACCCCCAAGAGGCGGTTGAGGAACTCAATCCACGTGTGGACGGGGTTGAATACCGCGTAGTCGTGGCGGGTGTACTTCGACCAAAGCTTCTCGCTAAATTCAGACTGAGGCGCGTGGTCAGCTTGGGCCACCCAAAATGCGCCGTCGCGCAAAATCATTTGGCCTTGATGGTAGGCCGCGTCAGGTGACCACGTAATCTGTTCAGCCTGCGTAGGCGGAACCGCAAGTCCAAAGCACTTGGGCCAGTCGGGACAACCCATTCCGGACCCGGTCATTCGGACCACCGACCCAGCGAGCATGACCAAGAGGTTGAGGACGATGGCCCAGCGCAAAAAGCGGAGCAACCATGGAGCATTCACAAGCCGTGCATTCATGGTCATAAAGGTAGCGTACCTTTGCCGCCTCATGAATCGATCTGGCTTGGCCTGGGGGCTTTTTATCGGACTTGTTTTAGTCTGGGGCTCGTCGTTCATGCTGATGAAAATCGCGCTTCAAAGTTTTGAGGCGATTCAAATTGGAGCCATGCGGCTGCTGTTTGCCGCCGTCGCCGTCCTCATTATTTCGCGCAAGCATTTTCACGAGTTTCGCCGTGCGGACCTGGGACCGTTGCTCTTAGTCGCACTCATGGGCAACTCGCTGCCCTACATCCTTTTTCCGATTGCCGTGGCTCACGTTCCGTCGGGCGTGGTGGGCGTGGCCAACGCCATGACTCCGGTGTTTGCCTTGCTCGTGGGGGTTTTGGCCTTCGGGCGGAAGCTTCGCCGCATTCAAGTTGGGGGCGTCGCACTGGGTTTGCTGGGCGCGGTGCTGCTGATCAGTCCGTGGCGCGCGGTGGTTCCGGGCCAAGAAATCAACCCCAACTACCTGCTGTTGGCCATTTTGGCAGCGGGCTTTTACGGCGTGAGCATCAACACGATCGGGTCGCGCTTGAGCCATTTGTCGCCGCGCGGAATCACCTTGTTCGTGATGCTCTTGACGGTTCCGATGTCGCTCGGAATCCTAGGCGTTACGCAGGTTTGGAACACGGTCCGCATGGAGCACTTTGGGCCCGCCATCGCATCGCTGGCTTTTTTGGGCATTGTCGGAACCGGCATCGCCACCGTCCTGTTCAACCGCCTGATCGCCCTGACGACTCCGTTGATGGCGGCGTCGACGACCTACCTGATTCCCGTGGTCGCACTTGCATGGGGCGTGGGCATGGGCGAAACCATTCTCGCCCACCACTTGGCCGGGATGGTCGCGATCATTCTCGGGGTCTACCTTGTCAATAAAAAGGCATAAAAAAAGCCACCAGCCCGGGGGCCAGTGGCTTTGCTATTGAGGCATAACGGACCGTTTACTTCACGTCCAGTGCCGTCGTTTTGAAGATGAGGTCCATTCCGGGCTGTAGCGGAACCTTCATCTCGTACGGAAACTTCACGCCGCCCACCTCGCGGTAGTCGCTGTAGTCCACGTTGACCACCGTCTTGCCCTGAGGGCCCTCTTGGGTGCGGGCTTCGCGAATGCGCAATCCAGTTGCAATGCTGTACAGCTTCACCACGGGATCGCTTCCGGCCTTGGGGATTTCGATTGCGTAGCAGGCCTCTCCATTGACGTCGACTTTGGTCTCTTGAAGCTTGAGGTCGGCCCGGTTGAGGAGTCCAAGTTCATCAATGAGGTAGCGGTCGGCCATGAGTTCGGCCTTCTCGTCAGCCGAAAGCTGCTTGGCCGCGCCATTCTCTAGTACCGTCACATTGTCGCCTTCGTAGCGGGTCTCGCTCGACCCCATGGGAGACGTTTGCTTCTGCACCAGCGTAGTGGGGGCAGTGAAGGCAACCTCGGCAATGATGGTAATGCCCATAATGCTCGCCTCCTGCTTCCAGTTCACCGACTGAAGGGCGCTGATGCGCTCCATTCCGCCCATGGCCTGAAGCGCGGATTCGATCACCTTCGTGGCGGTCAGTCCTGCTGGAACGGCATCAAACTTTGGTGCCTCAGTGGGCTGGCCTTCAAATGACACGTAGCTTACGGGGTAGCCCAAGCGCTGAAGCGGCTTGGCGATGTCGGCGGCCTTGCCCACGACACTGATGAGGAGCTTGTCGGCCTTCCAGTACTTCTGGGCGACGCGCTGCACGTCTTGGGCCGTCACCGCCTCGAGGCGGGTCAGGTAGCCGTTGTAGTAGTCCGCGGGCAGGTTGTAGAGCAGCGTGTTTCCGGCCATGCTTGCCACGGTCTCGGGGCGCTCGAGTGAGCGACCGAATCCGCCGGCAAGGTTGTTTTTGGCGGAACGCAGTTCGGCGTCACTCACCGCCTCAGTGCGGATGCGGTTGATCTCCAACAGGAACTGCTCTACCGCGCTGTCGGTGACGGCGTTGCGCACCTCGGCTGACGCTTCGATGACGGTGGTGTATCGAGAGGTTCCGAATGAAGAGTACGCGCCGTACGTGTAGGCCTTGTCTTCGCGAAGGTTGCGAAAGAGGCGGCCCGCTGAACCAGCACCAAGCACTTCGTTCATGACGCGCAGGGCCTCGAGGTCAGGGTGACCGATCGGAAGCTCAATGGTGTTGCCAATCTGAATGTTCGACTGCACGCTCGAGGGGCGGTTGGCCACCTGAATCTGGATTCCGCTCAGGTCAGCAGGAGCCGGGAAGCTTGCTTTTTTGGTGAACTTTCCCTTCCAACCGCCGTAGTGGGCCTCAGCCAGCGCTTTGGCGCGGGCAAGGTCAATGTCTCCGACGATGGTCAGGACAGCGATGTTGGGTTTCCAGTAGGTCGCGTAGGCCTTCTTGCAGTCTTCAAGAGTCACGTTTGCGACCGAAGCCTCGGTGGTCAGTTCACCACTGGGGTGATTGGATCCGAAGACGCGCGCATTGAAGATGTTGGACTGAATGGCACCGGGATCGTCCTTCTGGCTCTTGAGGCCAGAGAGTGTGCGCTCCTTGATTTTGTCAAACCCAGCTTGCGGAAGGATCGGACGCTGTGCCACCTCTGCGCTGAGGGCGAAGAGGTCTTCAGCGTACTTGCTAAGGCCGCCGGCGCCGACGCTTGTTCCGCCTGTGCTGAGGCGAGCTCCGATAAAGTCGACCTTCTCGTCGAGGGCCTCTTTGGTATAGGCCTTGGTGCCCTCGCTGAGGAGGTCGCCAAGTAGGCTGACAGTTCCGGATTTATCGCCTTCGAGTACCTGGCCCACGTCCATGGTGAGGCTTAGGCTGATTCGGGGAAGCTTGTGATCCTCTACGAGAAGGACGGTCAGACCGTTCTTAAGTTGAAACTTTTGGTACTGAGCAATCGTTGGAGTGCGCGCAGGAGCGGCGGTCGGGCGAATGCTGCGGTCGATCTGGGCGCTGGCGGCTACCGAAGCCACGAGCGATAAGGCAATTAGAATACGTTTCATGGCTTATTGAGCGGATTTGGGCAAGTAGTGAAGCACGACGCGGTTCTCAGGCTTGAGGTACGTCTGGGCCACGCGCTGTAGGTCGGCGGGTGTCACGGTGCGGAAGCGCTCTATCTCAGTGTTGATGAGGTTGGCGTCGCCGTAGTACACGTGGTAGTTGGCGAGGTTCTCTGCGATTCCAGCCACGCCCGAGTTGCGGTTGACATAGTCAGACTCGACTTTGTTGAGGAGCTTAGTGAATTCCTTTTCGCTTAGGGGCTCCTGCTGCATTTTAGCAATCTCCTCTTCCATGGTGGTCATGAGGGTTCCGGTCGACGTGGCGCCGTTGGCAAGGGCCAAGGCAATAAATACACCGTGATGTTCCATGGCAAAGGGGAAGGCGGCCACCTGAAGGGCATTCTGATCTTGGTCGACCATGCGCTTTGAAAAGCGTGAACTCGGACCGTCGCTCAGTGCCGTGGTCAGCATTTGAAGGGCGTACGTGTCAGGGTGGGTCTCGCTCACCATTCGGTATCCGGCAAACACAGCCGGAATTTGAATGTTGTCATAGATCGTGTCGACAATCTCACCACCAAGGGGCGGCTCGTAGGCGCTCGGGCGCTGCACGGTGGCTCCGGCGGGAATGTCGCCAAAGTACTTGGTGATCATCGCCTTGGTTTGGGCCATGTCAATGTCGCCAGCGATCGAGAGGGTGGCGTTGTTGGGCACGTAGTACTTTTTGTAGAAGGCCATGAACTCCTCGAGGGTGGCGGCGTTCAGGTGGTCCATAGATCCAATCGGAACCCAACGGTAGTTGTGCTGCGTGAATGCGCGCTTGAACATTTCAGACAAAAAGCTCGCGTAGGGCTGGTTGTCGACGCGCTGGCGTTTTTCTTCTTTCACGACTTCGCGCTGCGTATCCACACCGACTTGATCGATCTTGGCGTGAAGCATGCGCTCAGATTCCATCCAAAGGCCCAACTCGAGCTGGTTGGAGGGCAGAATTTCGTAGTAAAACGTGCGGTCGTTGCTGGTGTTGGCGTTCAAGGCTCCGCCATTGGATTGAATGAGTTGCATGTACTCACCGCGGCCGATGTTCTCAGAACCCTCAAAGAGCAAGTGCTCGAAGAAGTGGGCGAACCCAGTGCGGGTTGGGATTTCGTCTTTAGAACCGACGTGGTAGAGGACAGATACGGCGACCAAAGGATTGCTGTTGTCCTGATGCAGGATGACGTGCAGGCCGTTGGGGAGGTCAAAGGATTCGAACTTAATCTGGGCCTGCAGCGGCTGGAGCGCAGCGGTCAAGACGATTCCGAATCCGAGGAATAGGTTCTTCATGGCGTTAATTTTACAAGGTTTCGAAGGTACAAAAGCTTAGTCGTTTAAGGGCTGCGAACCATTACACGACCGAAGCAATTCAATTTTAGGTGAAGGACCTGCGGTAGCCAGAGATTATTTGCATATATTTGCAGCCCCAAAGAAAATTCGTTATGTACGCAATTGTAGAAATAGCAGGGCTGCAGTACAAAGTGCAAAAAGACCAGCGCGTGTACGTGAACCGTCTGCCAAGCCAAGAAGGTGAGTCGATCTCAATCGACCGCGTCCTGTTGGCTGAAGACAACGGAACCGTAACCGTCGGCGCCCCAGTTATCGAAGGAGCTGTAGTTTCAGCTACCCTTCTAAAGCACCTTCAAGGTGACAAGGTTATCGTCTTCAAAAAGAAGCGCCGCAAGGGCTACCAAAAGAAGAACGGTCACCGCCAGGCCCTGAGCCAAATCTTGATCACCGACATTAGCTTGTCTGGTGCCAAGAAAAAGGCCGCTGCCAAAAAAGTTGAAGCTACCGAAGAGGTAGCTGAAGAGCCCAAAAAGAAAACCACAAAGGCTGCCAAGACTGAGGCTGCTGAATAATTCTATTGAACCATGGCACACAAGAAAGGTGTAGGTAGTTCCAAGAACGGACGCGAATCAGCGTCGAAGCGACTCGGTGTTAAAATTTTTGGTGGTCAACCCGCTACGGCCGGTTCTATCATTGTTCGCCAGCGCGGTACGCATCACAATCCCGGCACCAATGTCGGAGTTGGTAAGGACCACACGTTGTTCGCGCTGAGCGAGGGCATCGTAGAGTTCCAAAAGAAAGCCGGAAACAAGAGTTTCGTTTCGGTCGTTCCCTTTACCGAGGGCGGCGAGGCTTAATTAGTTGTTTTTAAGTTTACCAACCCCCTGAAGCTTCGGCGCCAGGGGGTTTGTAGTTTTGTACCAGTTCTAAGATTATGCTGACGCTTCACACCATCCGCACCAACCCCGAGGCCGTGATTAGCGCGCTCGCCAAGCGCAACATCAATGCCCGTCCCGCCATTGAGTCCCTGCTTGCGTTGAACGAGCAGCGCCGCCGCATTCAAACCGAAACCGAAACCCTTCAGGCCGAAGCCAACCGCCTCGCCAAAGAGATCGGCGGACTGATGCGCGACGGACGCGCCGAAGAGGCCAATGCCGTCAAGGCCCGTACTACCGAAATCAAGTCGCAGATTCAAAGCTTCGCGAGCGAACTCGAGCTGCTCGAAGGCCAAGAGCGCGAGCACTTGCTTCGCTTGCCGAACATGCCGCACGATTCAGTGCCCGCAGGCAAGTCCGCTGAGGACAACGTAGTCGTGAGCGAGTGGAGCCCCGAATGGGCGTTGGCCGAAAACGCGGTTCCGCACTGGGAATTGACCGAGCGCTACAAGCTCATCGATTTTGAGCGCGGCGTCAAGGTGAGCGGAGCAGGCTTTCCCTTCTACACTGGGCAAGGCGCACGCTTGCAGCGGGCCATGATCCAGTTCTTTTTGGACCGCAACACGGCGGCGGGCTACCTCGAGGTACAGCCTCCGCACTTTGTGAATGCGGCGTCAGGATACGGAACCGGGCAGTTGCCCGACAAAGACGGCCAGATGTACCATGTGGGCGAGGACCAGCTGTACGCGATTCCGACGGCTGAAGTGCCCGTGACGAACATGCTGCGCGACGAGATTGTGCCTGAGGCAGACCTGCCGGTAAAGCTCACGGCGTACAGCCCGTGCTTTCGCCGCGAAGCTGGCTCCTACGGCAAGGATGTGCGGGGCTTAAACCGCTTGCACCAGTTCGACAAAGTGGAGATCGTGTGCGTGGAGCACCCCGAGAAGTCCTACGACCGCCTCGAGGAAATGGTCGCCCATGTGGCCGGATTGCTTCAGGACTTGGAGCTCCCCTACCGCGTGCTGCGTTTGTGTGGTGGAGACATGGGATTCACCTCAGCGCTGACCTACGACTTTGAGGTCTGGTCTGCGGCCCAAGAGCGCTGGCTCGAGGTGAGTTCAGTGAGCAACTTTGAGACGTTTCAGACCAACCGCTTAATGCTTCGCTACCGCAGCGAGGCTGACGGCAAACCGCATTTGGCCCATACGTTGAACGGATCGTCGCTTGCGCTCCCGCGTGTGGTTGCGGCACTTCTCGAAAACAACCAAACGGCTGAGGGCATTCGGATTCCGAAGGCGCTGGCCGCATACACTGGATTTGAATGGATTCGCTAGTACTACGCGCCGCAGCTTTAGGGCTGGCGGCCTTAAGCCTAGTAGGTTGCGGCCGTCGCGGACCGCTCGGGGATGAGGTAATGGCTTTGCGCACGACCGTGGACTCGTCGAATACCGTACTTCAATCGCTCGACAGCGCTGAATTTATGGCCGCCTACAATCGGATGGATCGCCACATTGAAATCGCAAAGACGAAGATGTACGATTCCTCTCGTGATTCAATTTTTCGCGAGGACTTTGAATGGCTGCGCAACAGCCACCGTGCCCTTTTTAAGTTTGAAACCCTTCGCCGCGGCGAAGAGTGGGACCGCCTCTTGATTGCTTCTCGCAACCAATTGGATGCGCTGCACCACGACTGGAGCGAGCGTATGCTCAGTGAAGATTCAGTGCGCATTGGACTCGAGATGGAAAAGAATGCGGTGCTTCCACTCTTGGCCACGATTCACACTCGCTTGGATGAGGTCCGGTTTGTACTCAAGCAAAACGACAGCCTGGATCTGCACTTTCAGCGACTTTGGGACAACTGGGACGCCGCGAAGTGATGTACACCTACAACGTCACGGTGAGTGTGGACGAGAGCGTTCACGAGGAATGGCTCGAGTGGATGCTCGGAACCCACATGCCCGAGGTACTGGCGACGGGGATGTTTGCCGACGCCACCTTGCACGAGGTGCTGGTTGACGAAGAATCTGGCCCCACCTATGCAGCGCAGTACCGCTTTCACGATTTAGAAGATCTGCAGCTTTACCAGCAGCTTCACGCGCCGGGGCTTCAAGAAAAGTCGGCTGCCAAGTTTGGATCCAAAGCTTTGGCCTTTCGCACCATCCTTCGCACGGTTGACCAATTGGACGGGCCGGTGATTCCGCCTTCGCTGTAGTATGGGAGCGCCCAGCCGTCCGGAGTTCGTCGTCGCCACGCTGCCCAACGGGCTGCGCTGGGTGCACCAACCTACGGCTTCGCCCACGGGCCACATCGGCCTGCACCTGCGCGCGGGATCGCGCGACGAGTCCCGCGAAGACGAGGGCCTGGCCCACTTCACCGAACACCTGATTTTTAAGGGCACGGCCCGGCGCAAGGCGTTCCACGTGCTTAGCCGTTTGGAAGGCGTAGGAGGCGAGTTAAACGCCTACACGGGAAAGGAAGACACCCTTTTGTACGCCAGCTTCATGGTCGAGCACTACCGCCGCGCCATGGACCTTCTCTTTGACATCGTCAAGCATGCGTCGATCCCGGAGCGCGAGGTCCCCAAGGAGCGCGAGGTCATCCTCGACGAAATGGACGGCTACAAGGACAATCCGTCTGAAGCGCTGTTTGACGAATTTGACGCGCTGCTCTACCCAGATCACCCGCTGGGAATGAACATTTTGGGCCGCCGAGAGACGGTGTCGCGTTTTGAGCGCGCCGACGTGCTGCGCTTCATTAGCGCGCTGTACCGGCCCGAGCATGCGGTGCTGAGTTCGGTGGGCGGAATTTCGGTGGCTCGCTTTGCGCGCTTGGCCGAGGAGTTTGGCGGAAGCTGGACCGCCCAAGGGTCAGCCCCTGAGCGCGCTGTGGCCCCCAAGCCGGCGTTGTTCAACGTGGATTCCGAGAAAGAAATCAACCAAAGTCATTTGGTGCTGGGAGGCGAGGCTCCGACGGTGCACGAGGACGACTACACGGCGGCGGTACTGCTCAACAACGTGCTGGGCGGACCGGCAATGAACAGCCGTCTGAACATGAACATTCGCGAGCGCCACGGCATCGCGTACCAGATTGAAAGCTTTATCAACGCGTACGCCGACGGCGGCCACTGGGGCGTGTACGCGGGCACGGACCGCGAAACAGTCGACCGGGCCGAGCGCCTGATTCGCAAGGAGCTCGAGGCGCTGCGCCAAGGCCTGACGCCCCGCGCGCTGGAGCAGGCCAAGCTGCAGCTTCTCGGCCAGATGGCGCTGGCCCAAGAGAGCGGACAAGGCCTGATGACCGGACTGGGCAAGTCGCTTCTGGTGTACGACCGAATCGACCGATTTGACGAGCTGGTGGTTAAGGTCAACTCCCTTACCGTGGGCCAGCTTCGGGCGGTTGCTGAGCGCATGTTCCGCCTCGACGGGATCAGCCGGCTGCGCTATATTGGTACTGCCGCCGACTGATTCGACGCCACGCCCATGGAATTTTTACCTCCCGAAATCGACGACTACGCGGGCCAGTTTACCGCCGCACCCTCGCCCCTCTTGGCGCGCATCGAGCGCGAAACCTGGCAGCAGGTACTGATGCCTCGCATGTGCAGCGGGCACCAGCAGGGCCGTTTTTTGAGCTTGATCAGCCAGCTGCTGTGTCCGCGTCGCGTGCTCGAGGTCGGAACCTACACGGGGTATTCCGCCCTTTGCCTGGCCGAAGGCCTTGCGCCCGACGGCCGTCTGTACACGCTCGATGTCAACGCCGAGCTCGAAACCCGGGTGCGCGGGTACTTTGCCGATTCGCCCTGGAACAACCAACTCGATTTTAGGGTGGGCGACGCGCGCACGCTGATTCCGCAGCTCGACGAGACCTGGGACCTGGTCTTTTTAGACGCCGACAAAGAGAACTACCTGGCGTACTACGAGATGGTGGTCGACCGGGTGCGTCCGGGCGGACTCATTTTGGCCGACAACGTGCTGTGGAGCGGCAAGGTCGCCGACCCGAGCGTACACGACCACGAGACCGACGCGTTGCGTGCCTACAACGCCCATGTGGCGGCAGATCCGCGCGTGGAACACCAGCTGCTGCCCTTCAGGGACGGGGTGATGGTGGCGCGGAAGCTCAGTTAGCCGGTTAGCACGATTAGCTCAGATTGGCTCGTTGGCCATTTGTTCAATTCGGACACGTACTCCCTAAACGGGATTTATAATTATGTATCTGAATATCAACTATTAATGGTATTCCGAGAAATTTTAAAAAAGTAAAATCCGGTTATAACCGAATAAATACCGTCGGGTACCCCATGCGGATTTCGCCACCGTACAGTCACGCACCGTTGTACAGGTATCCGAATAAGTGAAGGGGATTTTCAGAAGTATCGCGAATAACCAAAGGTTGGCCACATCAAGCGGTAGTTGTCGCTCCCGTCGCTCGGTGTCCATTCCGCGTACGTTAATCCAGAAATACCCAGAAATACGGAATTTCCGCTATCAAACTTTTTGGTGAGGACTAGGTTGGGCCTCCAATTAACTACGCGCCAAATGGTTCCCCAGTCTTCAAAACCCCAGTTTGACTCAGACCAGCCTACAACAGCGCCAACTTCCACTCCAAGTCGAGAATTTTTAAAGGCATGCTTGTAGTTTAAACTGAACTGGTGCAAATGCGGCGGGTAGTAAATTGAAGAGCCGTAGTACCCGTAGCCAAGGGTGGCTAGATCAAAATCGGTAATCTTTCGGGAATACAGGGCAAATAATCCGCCAAAATCGGATGTACTAGCATCGTTTGGGGCGTAGCCAATTCCGCCAATTGCACCGACGCGAAGTGCCTCGCGTTCGTTGAATTTAAAGGCATGGCTCACGTTGACTGCACTAAAAACCTGAAATCCTGCTTGCTTGAAGTAGATTGGGCAGGCGCCGACCCCTATTGAGGTAGAATTCGTTAGGCCGAACTGCAGGTGGTTCCCTAACAGCAGGGTATTTTGGTACAGCTTGGCTCCTTTGGGTAGCGCGAAGGCTGTCTGTCCGTATGCAGTTGAAAAGTGCTGCGATTTGGAAAGTTGTGCACGTCCAACAAGAATAGAGCTTAGCGAAATCAACGTTAATTCATCTTTCGTGCTTTCGGTAGTTCGCTATGTTCCAGATTGAAAAATTAAACCGAATGTAAGCAATCTATTCTGTCCCACATTCGTGGTGACTATCGTTCTTTGGTCGAAATGGACTGACCTCGGCGGCGTTGAACCTGCTATCTCGGGCAACTAGTTGCCAGCAGCCAGCAACCCCCTCACGTACTCGAGGTCCTCAGGGCTGTCGACGCCGATGCCGGCGGCGGCCACTTCGGCGCTGTAGATGGGGAATCCGGACTCGTGCCAGCGCAGCTGCTCGAGGCGCTCGCGGACTTCGCCGGGGGTGGGCTGCAGGGCGACGAGCTGGGGCAGTACGTCGGCGCGGAATCCGTACATACCGACGTGGCGCCAGGCCTGGATGCTGCAGCACTCGGGGCTGCGGCTAAAACTCGTGCACAGGCCGTCGGGCAGGCGAAGCACAAAGCAGTTGTTGGGCGACATACGGTCGGCGGCGCGGGCGGGCGTCACGAGGGTTCCGATGCGTACCTCGGGGCGGCGCATGAGGCGCACCAGGGTTTCGAGGTCGTGGGCTTGGACGAGGGGTTCGTCGCCCTGCACGTTGAGGACGATTTCGGGGCGCGGACCCTCCCAGTGGGCGAGGACTTCGGCGGCGCGGGCGGTTCCGTTGGGGCAGTCGGGGGAGGTCATGCGCACCCGTCCGCCAAACGAAAACACGGCGTCGGCGATGCGGGCGTCGTCGGTGGCCACCACGGCGGGAAGCACGGCCGAAACCCGTTCCCAAACGTGCTGAATCATAGGCTTGCCTGCAATGTCCGCCAAAGGTTTACCCGGAAGTCGGGTGCTGGCGTAGCGCGCCGGAATGACGGCAAGAACCTCGGTCATGCGGCTAGTTAGGCTCCGTACTGGGCGCTGTAGTAGTCGAGGTAGGCTCCGCTGGTGACGTTGCGCAGCCAGGTCTCGTTCGAGAGGTACCAGTCGATGGTTTCGCTGAGGCCCTGCTCGAAGGTCACGGACGGCTTCCAACCGAGTTCGCGGTGGATTTTGGTGGCGTCGATGGCGTAGCGCTTGTCGTGGCCCGGGCGGTCCTTGACATAGGTGATGAGTTGGGCGCAGTCGCCCTCGGGGCGGCCGAGCTTGGCGTCCATGGTGCGGCACAAGAGGTGCACGAGGTCGATGTTTTGCCACTCGTTCCAACCGCCGATGCAGTAGGTTTCGCCGTTGCGTCCGTCGTGGTAGACGGCGTCGATGGCTGAGGCGTGGTCCTTGACGTACAGCCAGTCGCGCGTGTACTTGCCGTCGCCGTAGACCGGCAGCGGCTTGCCCTCGATGATGTTGTGAATCATGAGCGGAATCAGCTTCTCGGGGAAGTGGTTCGGCCCGTAGTTGTTGGAGCAGTTTGAGATGACGATCGGCAAGCCGTAGGTCTCGTGGTAGGCGCGCACAAAGTGGTCGCTGCTGGCCTTAGAGGCGCTGTAGGGGCTGTTGGGGCTGTAGGGCGTCTCTTCGGTGAAGAAGCCTTCGGCGCCGAGGGCTCCGAATACCTCGTCGGTCGAAATGTGGTAGAAGCGCTTGCCCTCCATGGCTCCGGCCCACGTAGTGCGGGCGGCGTTGAGTAGGTTGACTGTGCCAATGACGTTGGTCTCGACAAAGGCCATCGGATCGGCGATGGAGCGGTCCACGTGGCTCTCGGCCGCGAGGTGGATTATTCCGTCGGGCTGGTAGCGGTCGACGAGGTCATGAACGGCGGCGGCGTCGCGGATGTCGACGCGCTCAAAGCGGTAGTTGGAGGCCTGATCGACGTCGGCGAGGTTTTCAAGGTTGCCGGCGTAGGTCAGGGCGTCGACGTTGACGACCGTGGTCTGGGGGTAGCGCTGTACAAAACGACGAACGACGTGCGATCCGATGAATCCGGCTCCGCCGGTAATAAGAACTGTGGGCATCAGGGAGCGATAATGAGGGTTTGGCGGTGCAAAATTAGGGGTTCTGTCTGCTCCCACCATTCACCCCAAAAGCCGATTCGTACCCAATATGTGCCGCGCGGAAGGTGTCCGAGCCACGCGTAGACCTCGTTGCGGCCAGCACGCACTTGAGCGTGGGCAACTTCGACCACGGATCCAGAGGCGTCAAACACTTCAAAGTCAATGTGGCCCTTGCCCGGAGCGTCAATCAGCGCAAAAACCTCGCTGGATGTGGGATTGGGAAACAGCAACGGGGCGGGCGCGTCGGTAAGCGGAAGCACGATGCGCTCGTCGAAGCTGCAGCCTCGACTGTCGGTGACACGGACGTAGAGGGTGTCGCCGCCGCAGGCGGTTCCGCTCTGGGGCGAAGTACTGCCGTCGCTCCAAGCGTAGGTGAAGGGGGCACTGCCCGAGGCCGAAGCGGTAGCGTAGCGTTCGCAGCCTTGGCCGCTGGCGAGCAACTGCACGCTCAGTTCGGTGGAATCGGGGGACTGCAGGAGGTGCATCCAGGTTCCGTTGCCGTTGTTGCCCAGGGCGTAAAATCCGGCAAGCCAAGCTTGGCCCGGGGTACTGTAGTCCTGCTGGATTCCGAAGTAGTCGCCCCAGCGCTCGGCTCCGCCGAGCTTGCTGACGTTTCCGAGGCCCGCTTTGAGTTCGACGACCGGACTGTAGGTTCCGTCGTTGCCGTAGTAGACGGCCGAATAGCCCGCGAAGTCACTGGGTGAGACGTGGTTGAATCCGATCAGTAGCTCGCTGTCGCAGCCCTCGTTGCCGATCCAGGTGAGGTTGGGGTATCCGAAGTAGCGGACGGGGTCGCCAATAACGTTGCCGAGCACGGTGTCGGGGGCATGGCCCACGGGCACGATTCCGTGGTAAATGGCCGAGCGCTGCGTAGCAAAGTCGCGCGTGGTGCTGACGAGGTGCACGCTGCCGTCGGGCATTTCTTGGGCGCCCAACCAGCGGCCGTCGTTGGTCTGCATACCCTTGGTGGGGTCGGTGGCCGGCGTGGACGGCTGTCGGCCATTGGGCGGAAGCCCGTAGGGCTGGCTCGCACGTACCACGTGGATGTCGTAGGAATGGGTTCCGCCCACCGCGCTGTCGGCACGGGTCAAGAAAAACACGGTGTCGTTCTGCGCATCGAAGTTTCGGTTGCTCGCCCACATGGGCTTCGAGGTGTAGCCATCCCAGCTCGTCACGGCAACGAGGTTGCGGATCCAGCGTCCGTTGGTGGCAAACCCGTGGTGCAGCTCTGAGGGGAGCGTGGCTGCACCCGCGTAGCCGGCGGCCTTGTCCATTTCCCAGATCACGGTTCCGTCAAAACCCACCTGCCAGCTGACGTTGGGCACAATCAAATTGATGGACATGACCAGCTTGTCGTCGGTAAAGGCCATGGACGGAAAGTCGCTCCAGCGGTTGTTGCTGAGCGGATTACCGGGCAGCGTGTAGGTGTTCCAGCCCGCATTGGGGTCCTTGGACTGGCTGAAGCAGACTACGATTTGGCTGGCAGCGGGTGTATTGCCCACGAAAAACAGCAGCACCCAGCGCTCGGCGACCGGGTCGTAGAGCAGGCGCGGATCGCTGGCGTACGACGAGGTTTGCAGGCCCGAAGCCGCGATGAGTGGGATAAACTGCTGCGGAAAAAGAAAGGTATCGGTGCGCAGGTCCCAGCCCCAAATGAGGGTATTGACTGCGCTCAGCACCATCGAGTCCCCGTAGGCGATGGTGTTGTCGTTGGGGGTTCCGCCCGAAATCGGAACCTGGACGCCGTTGACCGCAAACACGCGCTTCATACTGAGGTCGTGGCGCACCAAGGGCTCTGCTGCCATCGTTTTCTGGCTACGCGGAGCGTCGGCGTCAGAAGCAGTTCCGAAGCGCTCCGCGTGCTGGGCCTTCAGCGCATTCAGCTGCGTAGCCTTCGCAAATTCATCGGGCGCCTCGAGGTGGGTCACGCGCAGTTCCATGGACGGCTGGATTTCATCCATTCGAAACTGGTGGGTGCGCGGAATGTCAAACTTCACGGGCTGGGCCAGCGCCGGAAGCGCCGTGAGGAGGATCAGAGCAAGGATGGGTCGCATTGCTCTAAAGTACGACTTAGACGGTTGGCACGTTGGCTATTGGCAAGGTTGGCTCGTTGGCAAGGTTGGCTCGTTGGCTATTGGCAAGGTTGGCTATTAGTAACTAGTTACTGGTAACTCGCTTATTGCGTACCGCCGCAGAGGATGTGCGAGAACCCTTAGGACTAGCGCGAAGCGCCGAAGGCGCGAAGCGCTCTAGCGCGAAGCGCCATAGCGCGAAGCGCCATAGCGCGAGGAGCCGAAGGCACGGAGCGCTCTAGCGCGAAGCGCCCTAGCGCGAAGAGCCGAAGGCACGGAGCGCTCTAGCGCGAAGCGCACAAGCCAACGAGCCAACCTTACTAAATGCCTTGCAAACTCAGCTGCCACCGCCACGCGTCCGCCATGGCCTCGTCGAGCGACTTTTGGGCGGTCCATCCGAGGACTTCGGTGGCGCGATGGGTATCGGCGTAGGCGGCGATGACGTCTCCGGCGCGGCGGGGCGCGAAGCTCCACTGCAGGGAGGATCCCGTGGCGCGCTCAAAGGATTGAATCACTTCGAGGACGGTGGAGCCTTCGCCGGTTCCGAGGTTAAATACTTCAAACGGTTCGGCCATGGAAGCGTTGAAGATGCGCTCGAGGGCCACTACGTGGGCGGCGGCAAGGTCGACGACGTGGATGTAGTCGCGAATGGCGGTTCCGTCGCGAGTCGGGTAGTCGTTGCCGTAGACCTGAAGGGGGCCGCGCAAGCCGGCCGCACTTTGGGTAATAAAGGGCACTAGGTTTTGGGGAACACCAAGCGGAAGCTCCCCGATGCGAGCCGAAGAATGGGCGCCAATGGGGTTGAAGTAGCGCAGGGCGATGACCTTGAGACCGAAGGCGCGCACGGCGTCGCGCAGGATTTCTTCACCCACCTGCTTGGTATTGCCGTAGGGCGACTCCGCGGGCTTAATGGGGGCCGATTCGGGAATGGGTAGTTCGTCAGCCTGGCCGTAGACGGTGCAGGACGAGCTGAAAATCAGTCCGCACTGGGGATGGGCGCGCTGGTAGTCGAGCAGGTTGAGCAGCGAGTCGAAGTTGTTGCGGTAGTAGGCAATCGGTTCGGCGACGCTCTCACCTACCGCTTTGTGGGCGGCGAAGTGAATGATTCCGTCGAAGGTGCGGCCCGCCAAAAAGGCCTCGGTAGCGCTGCGGTCGGCCAGGTCGACCTGAACCCACTCGGGGCGGACGCCCGAGATGGCCTCGATTCCGTCGAGGACCTCGGCGCGGGTGTTGTTGAGGTTGTCGGCAAGGACTACGCGGTGGCCGCGGGCAATGAGGTCGACAGCGGTGTGCGAGCCAATGTAGCCGAGGCCTCCGGTGACGAGGACGGTCTTCATTTGCTGTAGGCTTTAAAGTCGCGGTGTTCCTGCTTGTAGAGTAGGTCGTTGGGCAGATTGCGGAAGGCGTCGTAGGTGATTTTCAAGCCTTCGGCGCGGCTGACTTTGGGTTCCCAACCGAGGATCTCTCGGGCCTTGGTGATGTCGGGCTGGCGCTGGGTGGGGTCGTCTTTGGGCAGGGGCTGGTGGACGATCTTTTGGTCGGTCCCGGTGAGCTTGATGATCTCTTCGGCAAACTGAAGAATGGTGATCTCGTCGGGATTTCCGATGTTGACGGGGTACGGGTAGTCGCTCAGCAGCAGGCGGTAGATGCCCTCGACGAGGTCGTCGACGTAGCAAAAGCTGCGGGTCTGGCTTCCGTCGCCAAAGACGGTGAGGTCTTCGCCGCGCAGGGCCTGGCCGATGAATGCGGGCAGCACGCGGCCGTCGTTGAGGCGCATGCGGGGTCCATAGGTGTTGAAGATGCGGATAATGCGCGTCTCAAGGCCATGGTAGGTGTGGTAGGCCATCGTGAGGGCCTCTTGAAAGCGCTTAGCCTCGTCGTACACCCCGCGGGGGCCAATGGGGTTGACGTTGCCCCAGTACTCCTCGGTTTGCGGGTGCACCAGCGGGTCTCCGTAGACTTCAGAGGTCGAGGCCACCAGAATGCGGGCCTTTTTGGCGAGGGCGAGTCCGAGGCAGTTGTGGGTTCCGAGCGAACCCACTTTAAGCGTTTGAATTGGAATCTTCAGGTAGTCGATCGGCGAGGCCGGCGACGCAAAGTGAAGGATGTAGTCGAGCGGACCGTTGAGGTGAATGTGCGTGCTGACGTCGTGGTGGACGAACGAAAACTGCGGAAGCGCCTGAAGATGCTCGAGGTTGCGTAGGTCGCCCGTGATCAGGTTGTCCATGGCAACGACCTCGTAGCCTTCGGCGATGAAGCGGTCGCAGAGGTGCGACCCGAGGAATCCGGCCGCGCCGGTAATGAGAATGCGGGGCATAAATGGGGGCTTAGAGGACGCCGATTCCGGAATAGGTGAAGCCGAGGGCGCGCAGTTCGGTTCCGCTGTAAATGTTGCGGCCGTCAAACACCACGGGCTGGCGCAGGGCGTCCTTGACGCGCGACCAGTTGGGTACGCGGAACTCGCTCCACTCGGTAATCAGCAGCAGGGCGTCGGCACCCGTAAGGGCTTGGTAGGCGTCGGCGGCGTAGGTGATGCGGTCATGAAGCTGGTGCTTGGCCTCCTCGATCGCGACGGGGTCGTAGGCGGTCACGGTGGCTCCGAGCGCCATCAGCGATTCGGCGATGACAACCGAGGGCGCCTCGCGCATGTCGTCGGTCTGCGGCTTGAAGCTCAGGCCCCAGAAGGCGAAGTGCTTGCCGCGCAGGTCGCTGCCGAAGTGGGCCTTGATTTTGGTGACCATCACGCTCTTTTGGGCGTCGTTGACGGCCTCGACGGCCTCGAGGATGCGCATGGTGTAGCCCTGCTCCTTTGCGGTACGGGCCAGGGCCTTGACGTCTTTGGGGAAGCAGCTTCCGCCGTAGCCAATGCCCGGGTAAATGAATTTGGTGCCGATGCGCGGATCGCTTCCGATGCCCTTGCGGACCTGGTTGACGTCGGCCCCCATGATTTCGCACAGGTTGGCGATGTCGTTCATGAACGAAATCTTGGTCGCCAGCATGGCGTTGGCGGCGTACTTGGTCATTTCAGCCGACGGAATATCCATAAAGAGTACCGGGTGGCCGTTGAGGGTGAAGGGCTTGTATAGGCGGGCCAGCACGTCTTGGGCACGCTCGGATTCGACACCGCAGACGATGCGGTCGGGCTTCATGAAGTCGTCCACCGCCGCCCCTTCCTTGAGAAACTCGGGGTTGGACGCCACGTCAAAGGGCAGGTCCGAACCGCGGGCGTCGAGGGCCGCGCGCAGCGCGCCGCGCACCTTTTCGGCCGTACCCACGGGCACCGTGCTCTTAGTGATCACCACCAGGTAGTCGGTCATGGTGCGTCCAATGCCGTCGGCCACGGCCAGTACGTACTGCAGGTCGGCGCTGCCGTCTTCGCCCGGAGGCGTGCCCACCGCGATGAACGCCGCTTCGGAGCCCTGAATCGACGCCGTGAGGTCGGTCGAAAAGTGCAGGCGTCCGGCAGATACGTTGCGCGCCACAATGGCGTCGAGGCCCGGCTCGTAGATCGGTAAAATCCCTTTGTGGAGGTTGGTGATCTTGGCTTCGTTGACGTCGACGCAGGTGACGTCCATGCCGACGTCGCTCAGGCAGGCGCCGGTGACGAGGCCGACGTAGCCGGTTCCTACTACGGTGATTTTCATGACTTCAAAAAGGATTTAATGGCTTGGATAATAAGTTCTTGGGTGTCCGCACTCAGCTCGGTGTGCATGGGCAGCGAAAGCACTTCGGCGCAGAGCTGCTCGGCGACCGGAAAGCTTCCATCCGGGTAGCGCTCGGACCGGTACGCCAGCTGGCGGTGCAGCGGCAGCGGGTAGTAGATCATCGACGGGATCCCGTCGGCTTTGAGGTGGGCCGCCAGGGCGTCGCGTCGTTGGTCGGCAACGCGAAGGGTGTACTGGTGGTACACGTGGGTCGATTCGGAACGGCGCACGGGGGTCTGCAATCCCTCGATTCCGGCAAGGCCGGCGTCGTAGCGGGCAGCGGCTGCTTGGCGGGCCGCAGCATAGCTGTCGAGGTGGCGGAGCTTGACCCTCAGAATCGCCGCCTGAAGTGTATCCAGTCGGCTGTTGCAACCC
>JAURGG010000019.1 GCA_030833905.1 Schleiferiaceae bacterium | reverse complement strand
ACCCACCGCACGCCGCAACAACCCACTGGGCAACCGGGAAGGGGGCGTGTCGGGGAACGAGCCAGAAGACCTGCCTCGAACGATAATCCGAGCGTGCCGGGAAGAGTGCGCCCTGAAGATGATGCAGCGACTGCTTCGCGGCCTTTGGGCTGCTGGCTTATGGTTTTGTGCCCTTGCGGGCTATTCGGCGGAACAGTCCGAAGACACGCTGCGCGTCTGGGTCAATCCAATTGACCGTGAAACCCTGAACTATGTGCTGCCCGAAGTTCCGGTTGAGGCCGGAATGTGGCGCACCCAATCCCGGGCAACTGCCCAAATTTCACCCCGAGCCCTGGGCTTAAATGCTTCGGCGCTGCTCGCCGCAGGCCTCGACCTTAGGCAATCAGTACCCGGAGGCAGCGCGTGGCTCGCAATTGACGGACTCCCCGCAACGCACACCTGGATCGAGTGGGAGGGGGTTGCCCTTCAGGCGTCCGACCTCGGAATCATGGACGTGCGCTTGCTTCCGAGTGCCGGTCTGCAGCTGGAACGCAGTGCCGACGGCCTGCGCCTGCGCTCCTTGGCCCACCCGGAATTTCGCGCTGAGGCTGCTTCGCTGGGCAATGCCGGCCTGTCGGTATGGGTTCCCGGACGCAGCGCAGACGTTGGGGTGAATCTGAGTTCCGCCCTCAACCGCTACGCCTACCGCGACTATTTGGGCCAACAGCATGTGAGGCTTGGAGCGGGGGTGCAGCGAGCTGAAGTCCGCACGGCGTGGCGCCGAACTCAAACCGCGCTGAAGCAGAACGGCGCCGCCTACCTGGTCGTGCTGCAGCAAGGGCTGCCCGAGGCCGTCACTCAAGTGCGCCGCCAAGGAGCCGTGCAGCGCGACCTGCGGGCGACGGTGGTGCAGCGGCAAACGCTGCAGAGCGGGCGAATCTTTTGGCAGAGCGTACAGTATGCCACGCTCACGTCCCAGCGCTACGACTACGACCAATTTGGCGGAATCCACGACACCAACCGCGCCCAAACGGTGGGCATCAGGATGCGGGCGCAGGCATGGGTCCTTCGGCACCTGTTCTCGTCGTCAATTGATGCGACCCGGCTCATGGCGCAGGGACCAAACAAGGCCCCGGCATCGGTACTTAGAGTTCAGGCGATGCTGCGCGGAACGGGTTTGCTACCGGGCAAGCTTCGCTACCACTGGGGTTTGAGTCATTTGAGTCAGGGTTCCGAAGCGGGTCGAATGCTTCCAATGCTTCAGCTGAGCGCAGCCGAAAAAGCGAAGCTTCAGTGGAACGTCAAGGTTCACCGCCACCAGCGCTTCCCAACGTTGAACGACCTGTTCTGGGTTCCGGGCGGCAATCCAATGCTGCGCGCCGAGCTCGGTTGGGAGGTTCGAGCAAACCTCAACCGCAAATCTGCAGCGGCTGAAATCTACCACGGGGAACTCGCTGATGCCATTGTATGGATGCCCGTCGGAACCGTCTGGACCCCGCGCAACGTCGCGTCCATCTCGCGTTGGGGCGGGAGCGCCCACGTTAATTGGGTGCGCGGCGCATGGTCTGGAACGCTTCGCGTGCAGGCGGTGCGCAGCGTGAACGACCTCGGGTTGCGCGTACCCTATGTAGCCCCTTGGTCCATTTCGGCACTGGGGGCGCGCAAAGTCGGCTCGTGGACATTTCGTGCTGAACCAAGGTTCCGCGCTGCAACGCCCACTGCGTGGTCGAATGACCGAGGCACATGGCTGCCCTCACAGGGCCAAATTGACATTCACGCACAATGGTCGGTGAAGCGTTCGATGCTCGAATTCAGCCTGTACAACTCCACGAATTCACCCGTGCTCTTGCAGCTCGGATATCCGCTTCCGGGTCGCTACTTCGGAATCTCATGGACCACACCCATATCCACAACCCCTAAATCTTCAACCTAATGCGCAACCTGATCCCCGCCGTACTCGGCCTGGCCACCTTAATGGCATGCGAACCCCAAACTACCCCCGGATCCTTTGAGTCGGGCCTTTTCGTGCTCAACGAAGGCGCCTTTATGGGCGGAACCGCCACAATCACCCACTGGTCTACCGACGATAGCGTGACGACCGATGCCTTTGCCGTGGCCAACGGCCGTAGTTTGGGCAACTTGGGCAACGGAATCACCGCGGACGCCGACCGCCTGTATGTGGTGCTCAACGGAGCCGCCGCCGTCGAAGTCCTCGAATACCCCGGGCTCGCCTCGGTGGGCCGTGCCACTGGATTCGCCTCGCCGCGTCATGCTGTCGTGCTTGACGGCGGCGATCTTGCCGTAACCGACTGGGGTCGCAACCGTCTGTACCGCGTGAGTGCGTCGTCGCTCCGGCGCATCGATTCGGTCGACCTCGCAGGAGGTCCCGAGGCGATGGTGCTGCATCAGGACGAGATTTGGGTTACCCACAGCGGAGCCTACGGCATGGACAGCACGCTCACGGTTCTGGATGCATCCACTCTTGACGTGCTCGCTACGGTTCAGGTCGGCATCAATCCGACTTCGGTGGTCAAACTAGGTTCTTCGCTCTACGTGCTTTGCTCGGGCTACACCGACTGGAGTGGGGGCGGAGCCGACCGCAGCGCGTCGCTCGTTCGCGTCGACTTGGCAACGCGGAGCGTAACTGCGACCTATCCCGCTGTAAACCCAGGCGACCGTCCCACTAAGCTTCACACTGACGGCCAGGTGCTGTACTGGATCCGTGACGGATACACGGGCGACGTGCTGCGCATGAATACGAACGATGTGGACTACCCCGTCGATGCTTGGATTTCGGGGTCTGCCTACGGATTGTGTGCGGATCCATCGACCCGCCAGCTCTATGTGCTTGACGCCAAAGACTTTCAGCAAACGGGTGAGGTGCGGCGCTACAGCGCCGGGGGGCAGCTCGAAGCGACTGTTCCTGCCGGAATCGTTCCGACGGCGGCGATCTGGATGCCATAAAGCAAAAACCCGGGCAAGGCCCGGGTTTTTGCGTTTCTAGTGGCTAGTTACCAGTTGCTAGTTTCGTGGAAACCAGAAACGAGAAACCAGTGACCGTGCTAGGCGTTAGCCGTATGTTGTGCGCGCTGCAGCGCAAAACCAATGGCGTAGCCCCACATGGTGGTCGCTCCAAACGAAATTCCGAGGAAAGGCAGTGCCGCGATGTAGGTAGCGGGAAGCGAAAGTCCGTTGCCCACGTACCACACGGCAAGGTTGCTCAACCCAAAAAAGATGAGGTTGCTCGCGGCGCTGTGGCCCATCCATGCAAGGCCTTCAGCTTTGGGCTTGGCGAATTGGGCATAGGCGAGCACGGCGAGGTGCGCGGCATAGATTCCGAGGCTGTCGGCAAAGCCCCAGGCAAAGCCTTCAGAATAGGCGGCGTAGACCGTGTTGTTCAGTACCAAGTCTGAGGCATAGAGCACGGCAAGCGGCAGAAGGATTTGCATCCAGGGTTTGCGAAACCAGGTTCCGCTCAATGTATTCGCAGCGAGTACGGCAGAGCCGTTGGGAATCAAGAGGAAGCGGGTAGCGGCGGCGCCGATTAAGGCGATAAGGGCGGTGAAGCGCATGCGTTTAAAGTACTCGTTTAAAAATGTAAATGACCATCAAGAGGACAAAAATACCCAAAAGATAGCGGTAGGCACCGCGGTAGTGCATTTCGTGGGTAGATCGATCGGAACGGTAGCTCCACACGAGGTAGCCGACAAATGTCAGGGCAAAAATGCCTGCAAATATCCAGTGTCCGGTTCCAATGTTGTCCATGGCGTAATTTGCTCAAAAATACAGCTAAAATGAAGGAGCCCCTTGATTCCGTTACAGAATTTCACCGCATTTATCGGGTGCCGATGTCTGATGTGCCCGTGGCCACGCCGAGCCCGGAGCTCGTAGCGCTTCGACACCGTTTGATGGCTGAAGAAAACGAGGAGTACCTCGAGGCTGCGCAGGCCGGAAACCTCGTCGAGGTGGCCGACGCCCTTGGCGACAAACTCTATATTTTGTGCGGAACCATCATTACGCACGGTCTGCAGCACCTGATAGAGGATGTGTTTCGTGAGATTCACCAAAGCAATCTGAGCAAGTTGGGCCCCGACGGGGAGCCGCTGTACCGCGAGGATGGCAAGGTGATGAAGGGTCCGAACTACTTTCGGCCAGACATCGCGTCGGTCCTCGAGGGACGCTCGCCCCAGCGGTCGGCGTAGCCGGGCAGAAAGCTGGGTTCTGATTCGTTGACGGCGCTACCGCTGGGATTGGGGTAGAAGCGAACCTCGTCGACGCCGCCTTCGGGTTTGAACCACAGTTCGATGCGGGCCGACTTCATGCGGCTCGCCGGACCATCTTTGGGGTAAAAAAGGGCTTGTGCGTTGGTTTCGAGGTCCATGCGCTGCATGCGGCGGTCGCGAATCCGCGCCCTTAAGGCCTCTGCCGCCATTTGGTTGCAGCGACCGGAACTGTCCGCAACCTCACCGAGGTGTACGCCCTCATATGCCCACATGCTGTCACCTGGCCCGCGCTGGTTCATGAAGAATTGCTTGGCGAGAATTTGGTAGTCTTGGCTCCAAACTACTGGATTTCCCTCGAGGACGTAGGCAGAATCCGATCGGTGCCCCCGCCAGCGTTCGGCTCGTCCGCTCCACGACGGCATCGCCACAGAGGCATTGCCGCGGGCATTGATGCTGTCTTTGGTCGTCACAAGGATGTCGGCGGTGACTTCGGTACTATCCTTTTCCCAATCTGCGAGCTTCGCATTGCCGCTCCATTCGGTGCGGTCCGCTTCGGGTTCGCGGCGAAAACGGGTTGAAGAGAACCAGCGCGTTTCGCCCCACCCCTGAACACCTCCCGACAAGTCAATGGTTCGTGCGCCACTTAGGGCAAACTGTCCGTGGCCAAAAACCACTGAATCCTTTTCAAATGTTCCTGAACCGCCCTTGGGTAGTACGGCGCTTCGCGACGTGGCCGCATAGTCCATTTGTTCTCCAAACAGCTTTTGGTCGGCCCCGACCCAGCGTACGTCCCCTAAAAAGCGGTACGTGTCACCTTCGAATGAACCTCTTCGGCACGTCAAATCACCGTCTTTGGTGTGCACCTCCGCGGGTTGGCTGAATGAGCCCTTGCGACCTTTGGTACTGTAGCGCAGGCTTGACGTGCGCAGGGTTTGGTCGCCCTCGGTGACGGTTACTCCGCCCGAAAAGTAGCTTTCTCCGTTCAAGTATTCGAGGGTGCGCGACCGAACCACCATGCCGTCTCGCCCGCTAAAGCGCACGTTGGAATAGGCAAAAAAACGGTTTTCGTTGCGGAACCAATCCGCACTGTCGCACGTAAAAACCCCATCAGCGCCTGAAAGCTGCACGTCTCCTCTGAGTTTGGTGACGTTGCGACCCCCGAACTGCTCGACGGTCATCTTTCGGACCTTTTTGAGTTGAAGGGACTGACCTGCCGCGGCACAGCCTGCGGCAAAAAAAAGTATACTTAGGATCCGACTCAGCGGCGCCATAGCGTTTGCTCGCGGTCGGGCCCGACGGACACCAGCACCACCGGAACTCCCGTGTAGTCCTCAATAAAGCGAACGTAGGATTCCAAGGTCGCAGGAAGGTCTTTGGTGTGGCGAACCCCAGTCAGGTCCTCGCTCCATCCCGGAAGGCTTTGGTACACTGGCTCGAGCAAATTAGAATCAAGTCGGTAGGGCAGGTGCGACACCTCTTCTCCGCGGTAGCGGTACGCAGTACACACGTCGAGTGATTCGAGGCCGCTCAGTACGTCCGCCTTCATCATCATCAGTTGAGTAACACCGTTGACTTCGACGGCGTACTTGAGCGCGACCAAGTCGAGCCATCCGGTGCGGCGAGGGCGTCCTGTGGTAGATCCAAACTCGTGGCCCTTCTGCCGGATTTCTTCGCCCAAGTCGTTGTCGAGCTCAGTAGGGAAGGGGCCGCTGCCCACGCGGGTGCAGTAGGCTTTAAAGATTCCGATGACTTCCCCGATGCGGTTCGGAGCAAGACCCAGACCCGTGCACGCTCCCGCGGCAGTGGTGGTCGAAGAGGTTACAAAGGGGTAGGTTCCGAAGTCCACATCGAGCATCGTGCCCTGCGCGCCCTCGGCGAGGATGCGTTTGCCCGCGCGGTAGGCCTCTTGGATGAGCACGTCGGTATCCGCGAGCGGAAGCGACTTGAGGCGGTCCATCGCAGCGTGCCATTCGGTCTCGGCGGCGGCGAGGTCAAAGGCGTGTTCGGCTCCGTCCATCATTTGTAAGTGCTTCGATTTCAATGCATCGTAGCGCTCCATGAAGTCGGGAAGCTCCACGTCACCTACCCGTAGACCGTTGCGGCCAGTCTTGTCCATGTACGTAGGGCCGATTCCCTTGAGTGTCGAACCGATTTTATTCTTGCCTTTGGCTGCTTCTGAAGCGGCGTCGAGCAAACGGTGAGTCGGCAGAATGAGGTGAGCTTTGCGTGAGATGCGCAGGCAGTCGGCACAGTGAACGCCCATTGGGGTCAACTTGTCGATTTCGCGCATGAAAATCACGGGGTCGATGACGACGCCGTTTCCGACGATGTTGACGGCTTTGGCGTGAAAAATTCCGCTCGGAATCGTGTGCAGTACGTGCTTAATGCCTTCAAATTCAAGGGTGTGTCCGGCGTTCGGGCCGCCCTGAAAGCGCGCTACGACGTCGTAGTCCCGCGTGAGGACGTCCACAATTTTACCTTTCCCTTCGTCGCCCCATTGCAGGCCGAGGAGTATGTCAGCACCCTTCATTGTTCAGTTTTGGATTTAGCGTAGATGTACAGTTGGTGGCCCGTCACTTCGACCCCAAAGAGGTCGGCAATGCTGGCTTTAATTTGTTGAATGCGCGGGTCACAGAATTCTTTGACTTCGCCGCTATCCACGAGCAGTAGGTGGTCGTGCTGGCGGTTGAAGTAGGATTTCTCGTAGTGCGCTTGGTTGGTGGCAAACTGATGGCGGCGAACGAGTCCGCATTCAAGTAGCAGGTCCATCGTGTTGTAGAGTGTCGCTCGGCTTACCCGATAGTTTTTGGCCTTCATGCTGGCGTAGAGCGTCTCGACGTCGAAGTGGCCGTCTTGGGCATAGACTTCGCTCAGAATAGCATAGCGTTCAGGAGTCTTTCGCTGCCCTCGATCTATGAGGTAGCGGGTGAAAACGTCACGTACGTGGTCGAGCTGTGTTTCAGACATGGGGTCGTGGGACCAAAGGGCAAAGGTAGGTTTTCGCCGCGTACCTTGCAGCCGATGAAGCGAGTGATTTTGCTGATTATTGGGCTTTCAGCTGCGGGTGCCGTGTTCGGGCAATCGAAGTCTGAGGTTCAGCGCTTTCAGAAGGCAATGGAGCTCCTGAGAAGCAGTCCGCCACAGGTAGAAAAGGCGCGAACGGCGCTCGAAAAACTCACCGCATCGAGTCCCGCGTACGCCGCCGCGTGGGTGGGGTTGGGAGAGGCTTATTCTGCGTTTGCACCCTTTGATGCAGCTAAAGCGCGCCACGCCTTTGTGCGCGGAGCCGCTGCGGGGGCCGAACGCCAGTCCATGTTTCGATGGATGCACAACGCGATGAACCAGGGTTGGTACGCCCACGCCGATTCAGCCGCATCAGCCTACCTCGATCTGCCCAAAACACCCGCAGTCCAAAGGGTAGAAGCCGAAAAAATCCGTGCTTCGGCGCGCTTTGCCCAGTCGGCGGTGCTTCGCCCCGAGAATTATGCGTTTCGGCGCTTGAGCGATTCGGTGAATCGTCTAGATATGAACTACTTTCCAAGTATTTCAGGCGACAATGCGACCTTGTACTTTACGGCGCGCCAGCGCTCCGAACAAAGCGACGAAGTGATTCTCGCAAGCCGGCGTACTGCAGCGGACTGGGGCGCTGCCCAACCGCTTCCCGGAAGCTTGAATACCCGCGGAAACGAAGGAGCCGTGAGCATTCGCGGCGACCAGCGAGTCATGGCTTTTGCGGCATGTGAGCGGGGTGACGGCTACGGATCCTGCGACATTTACTTCAGCATCCGGCGCGCTGACGGAACTTGGTCTGAAGCCCAAAACGCCGGACCTGCAATCAACACTACCCAGTGGGAGTCCCAGCCCTGCCTGTCTGCCGACGGTCGAGAGCTCTTTTTTGTGCGCGAATCGCGTCAGGGTCAGGGGAATGCCAACATTTGGCGGGCCGAACTGCGCGAGGGGCGTTGGGTGGACGTTCGGCCGCTCCCGGCCACGATTAATACGCCCGGCATGGAGTCTACGCCGTTTTTGCACGCCGACGGGCGCAGCCTCTACTTTGCCTCTAACGGCCATTTGGGCTTGGGCGGAACCGACCTCTACCTGTCCCGCCGTCTGAACGACACCACTTGGTCGGTGCCCCAGCACCTCGCGTACCCCTTGAACGACCACCTCGACAACTTCGGACTAGTGGTGCGACCGGACGGGTCTGAAGCGTTTTTGGCCCGCGGCGGAATGTACGAGGGCGCTGAGCGCGTCGACCTGTACCAGCTGAGCCTGCCGAAGGCCTACCAGCCTACGCCCATCTTGTGGTGGACGGTGTGGGTGGCTGACCGTACCACCGGTCGCCCTGTTCCTCAGAGCGAATGGAGCATTTCGGACCCCGAGCGTTCCGCAACTATCGCCCACCAAGGCCCCAACTACCAGGTTGCGCTTCCGCTGGGAAGTCCCCGTGGATTTCAGATTCAAGCTCCGGGCTACCAGCTGCTCAGCGAGCGCAAGGTCTTGGGTGAACGCTCGAGCGACGCACGCACTGACACCTTGTGGCTGGACCCCATCAAGTCAGGCCAGCGCACGCGCCTTGAGAACGTCTACTTCGCGACCGACTCTGACGTCCTCCTGCCCGAATCCCGTCCTGAACTTCAAAGCCTGGCGGTATGGCTCAAGGCGAATCCTAGCGTGCGCGTTCAAATCCAAGGGCACACCGACAACCAAGGTTCCGCCGCCTACAACTTCGACCTTTCGCGGCGTCGCGCAGAGGGAGTGTACCGTGAACTAATACTTCAAGGTATTGATTCCAGTAGGCTTGAATTCAATGGTTTTGGTATGAGCATGCCGGTTGAATCCAACGACAGCGAACAAGGACGTGCGCGTAACCGACGCACCGAAGTTCTGATCCTTTAAGCCTGGCCTTAGCTGCCCCAGCGCGTGGCTAAAAACTCGGCAATTTTTGCCTCAGTAGCATTCTCGCCAGGCGTAAACCACGAGGCGTCGCGCAGCCCATCCGGCAGGTAGTTCTGGGACACAAAACTCCCCGCAAAGTCGTGCGGGTACTGATATTCCGCACCAAATCCCAGCTTTTTCATGGTTTGCGTCGGCGCATTCCGCAGGTGAAAGGGCACGGGAAGGTCGCCGCTTCGCTGTACCTCGGCCAGCGCGGCATCAATAGCGAGGTAGGCGGAATTGCTTTTGGGGCTGCAGGCCAAATAAATGGCGCATTCGGCGAGCGGAATCCGCGCTTCCGGAAACCCAAGGCGCTCCACAGCCTGAGCGCACGCGTTGGCTACGACCATCGCATTGGGGTGGGCCAGTCCGATGTCCTCAGCTGCAGCAATAATGAGGCGACGGGCAATGAATTCGGGCTTTTCACCTCCCGAAATCATTCGAGCAAGCCAGTACACCGCGGCCTGCGGGTCGCTTCCGCGAATCGATTTGATCATCGCGCTGGCGATGTCGTAGTGCATGTCTCCGGCACGGTCGTAGCGGACTGCGGCACGTGGTGCGTTTTCGGCAATCCACTCAGCGGTGAGTTCGTGCACGCCGTCGTGGTGTGCAGCCAGCGCTAACGATTCCAGCAAGTTGAGAAAGCGCCGGGCATCTCCGCCACCAAGCGGTGTTAGGGCGTCCCATTCGATGTGCTGGATTCCGTACTGCTTGAGTTCAGAATCATTAGCCATCGCACGTTCACCCAACGCCTTCAGGTCTTCGATTGAAAGCGACTGAAGTACAAATAGTTGGCATCGGGAAAGAAGCGCCGCATTGACCTCAAAACTTGGATTTTCAGTGGTAGCTCCGACGAGTGTGATGCTTCCGCGCTCAACCGCGCCGAGCAGGGCATCTTGCTGTCCTTTGTTGAAACGGTGAATCTCATCGATAAAGAGCATACGCCCGTTGGGGGCAAACATTCGGTCGGATTCCGCCCGTGCAATCTCGTCGCGCACGTCTTTGACGCCCGCCGACACTGCGCTGAGGGTCGAAAAAGGCAGGGATACATGCTGCGCGAGGAGTTGGGCTAGGCTCGTTTTACCAACCCCCGGCGGGCCCCAAAAGAGGAGCGAGGGGAGTCTCCCAGCCTCAAGGGCTGGGCGCAATGCGCCCTTGGGCCCGACAATGTGGGTTTGCCCGACGTATTCCGTCAGGGACTTGGGGCGCATGCGTTCGGCGAGGCTAGCCATTTTGCCAAAGTTCGGGGGCCTCAAGCCCCAATCCAAACAGGGCAAAGTCCAGTCTTGCGGGGTCCTCGTGGTCTATTTGGCGAAGTGCACGATCCAGTTCGTGTACGGCCCGCGCGTCGTCTGAAGTGCGGTGAAGGAGTCCCAATCCGCGAGCTACCCGGCCCGTATGCACGTCGAGCGGGCAACTCAAGATGTTTTTGGGCAAGTGCGACCAAATTCCGAGGTCAACCCCTCGAGTGGCGGGCCGAACCATCCAACGCAAAAACAAATGAAGCCGTTTGGCTGCCGAACCCGCAGCAGGACTCGCAAAATGCTTGGCCGTTCGGCTCTGGATGTGGACGCCCAAAATCTCAGCGCGCGCTCGGTCTATGGCGGGGCCATAGCTCGTCTCGCCGGACTGTGGTGCAAACCACGGGGCAAGCGATCCGTGCTCGCGAAATCCGCGCTGTAGCCCCTGCAGCAAGGTGAGTGCGTCCTCAGACATCAAGGTCCGGTGCCTCCAGGGAAGCGCCGCGAGGTCCGCGTCGTCGGCTTCGAGAAGCCACTGCACGGGGCGTTCGCCCATTCCGGCGAGTGCGCGTTCGGCAGACTTAATAATAGAGGGTCGGCTGCCCCACGCAATGGTGGCGGCCATAAATCCAACGAGTTCCGCACTTGCAGGGTCGTCGGCAAACCTCCGGGGCAGCGACAGTGGGTCGAGCGCAATAAAGTCAGGATGCTCAATGCGGTCGGCCCATTCCAGTAAAAGGTCGGCTACCATCGGCCGTCGCGCAAGTGCAGCCGGCGGTCTGCTCGGGCGGCGAGCCCGTCGGCGTGGGTCACGACGACCACAGCGACGTTCCACTCGGTGCGGGCTTCGTCCAGCAGATGGTAGAGTTCCTCGGAGCGTTCGCGGTCGAGGTTTCCCGACGGCTCATCTGCCAAGACGACCTGAGGTTGGTTGATCAGCGCACGAGCGATGGCAATTCGCTGCTGCTCTCCGCCACTGAGTTCGTCAGGGCGGTGGGTGAGTCGGTGGGCCACGTCCAGCCGTTCGGCGATGGCCCTCGCGCGGTCGGTTGCTTCGGCATTGGCGGTTCCAGCAATGGCTGCGGGGAGCAAAATATTTTCAAGTGCCGTGAGCTCTGGCATCAGGTGGTGAAACTGAAACACGAGCCCAAGACTCTGGTTTCGAAAGCGTTCGAGTGCGGAACCGCTTCGCGGATAAGGGCTCCCTTGAAAGGATAGGGTTCCGCTGTCCGGCTGGTCAAGTCCTGCGAGAATGTGCAGTAACGTCGACTTACCCGAGCCACTTGCCCCGGTAATCGCCACAAATTCACGTGCTTCAAGCGCGAAATCGACTCCCTTGAGCACGGCGAGGTCCCCATAGCTTTTGGTAATGTTTTCTGCGAGAATTAGTGGCGGCATGGCTCAAAAGTAGGGCTGAATTCCGCCCCGTGGAGCGTACTTTTGCCGCGTCTGTTCGCAACCTAAGAAATTTTTCGACTATGAACCTTCACGAATACCAAGGCAAAGAAATCCTCGCTTCCTACGGGGTGCGCATTCAACGCGGAATCGTCGCTACCACTCCCGACGAGGCCGTAGCAGCCGCGAAGCAATTGACTGAGCAAACCGGGACCGGTTGGCACGTCGTGAAGGCCCAAGTTCACGCGGGTGGTCGCGGAAAGGGCGGCGGTGTAAAGCTCGCCAAGAACCTGGACGAGGTTCGCGAGCGCGCCGAGCAAATTATTGGAATGATGCTGGTTACGCCACAAACGTCGGCCGAAGGCAAGAAGGTTCACCAAGTACTGATCGCTGAAGACGTGTACTACCCTGGTGAGACCCCCACATCTGAGTTTTATATGTCCGTGTTATTGGACCGCGCCGCCGGCAAGCCAATGATCATGTACAGCCCTGATGGCGGAATGGACATCGAAGAAGTGGCCGAGAACCACCCCGAGCGCATTTTTACGGAGCTGATTGATCCTTCAGTCGGACTCCAGGACTTTCAAGCGCGCCGAATTGCCTTCAATTTGGGCTTGAGCGGAGCTGCATTCAAAGAAATGATTGCCTTTGTAAAGAGTCTGGTCAAGGCCTACCAGGGCGCAGACGCTTCGCTTTTTGAAATCAACCCCGTACTCAAGACGAGCGACGACAAGATCATGGCCGTCGACGCCAAGGTGGTTCTTGATGACAATGCCTTGTTCCGCCATCCGAACTTAGCTGCCATGCGCGACACTCGCGAAGAGGATCCCACCGAGGTTCGCGCCGGTGAAGTGGGCTTGAATTTCGTAAAGCTCGACGGAAACGTGGGCTGTATGGTCAACGGAGCAGGTCTTGCAATGGCCACCATGGACATCATTAAGATGGCCGGAGGAAACCCTGCCAACTTCTTGGACGTGGGCGGAACCGCCGATGCCCAGCGCGTCGAAACCGCATTCCGCATCATCCTTGAGGACTCCAACGTCAAGGCCATCCTCGTGAATATTTTTGGCGGAATCGTTCGCTGCGACCGCGTTGCTCAAGGGATTGTGGACGCCTACCGTTCGATCGGCGAAATTCCCGTGCCCATCATTGTGCGCCTGCAGGGAACCAATGCAGCCGAAGCCAAGAAGCTCATCGAAGACAGCGGCCTGAAGGTCTACTCAGCGATTATGCTTCAAGAGGCGGCCGACTTGGTTCGCCAGCACGTAGGCTAATCATCTATGCTTGCGCTCGAAATTCTCTCGGCGCTACTCAACGGGGGCTATGCTCTGGGTCTTGCCTTAGGCAGGCGCTGGGCATGGCCCCTCGGTTTTTTCGGAACCCTCGCGGGGGTTGTCGTGCTTTTTGACGCCAAACTTTATGCGGAATCCCTACTCAACCTAGGATATGCCGCGCTAGCTGTATTCGGCTGGGTTCGATGGGGTCGGATGGAGTTTAAACCTTTAGGCCGCCTTACCAACGACTTCATTCTGGCGATGGGCCTGGCTCTTGCCACGGCGTACCTCATGAATGCGGCCACCGATAATCCACGTCCGCTCGCCGACGGGATCATGTTTGCTGGTGGAATCCTCGGAACATGGTGGCAAGTCAAGCGCGAGCGCCTCAACTGGATCATTTGGATCACCTTGAATGGGATCGGAATCTGGTTGTATGCCGACCGCGGACTATGGGTCTATGCGGCCTATAGTGCCGTGATGGCAGTGATTTCGGTGTGGGGATGGTTCCGCTGGGCCGAACCCCTTAAAAATTCGAAAGCCAGCGCGCAATAGCCTGCCAGCTGTCGGGCGCGATTCCATGCCCCATGCGAAAACGCTGCACCTCGATTCCGGCACCCCGTGCGTTGGCCATTTCGTAGCTCGGAACCGACATCGTCGGCGGAATCACACCGTCTTCGTCGCCGACCACCGCGAGGTGAGGGAGGTCCGTTTGAGCCTTCCAATCCAATGCGGAATCAAACCAATCGTTGGGAAAGTAGCTCGCCACTGCCGCACAGCCTTGAATGAGTTCTGGATGGGTTGCGGCGAGGGCATTCGCGAGAATTCCGCCCTGTGAAAAACCTAAGATTACAGGCTTAATTGGATTTTGCTCGAGCAGCTTCGCGAGGGAATCGAGGCTCGACCAGACCTGTTCGGGGTCCACGTGCCGCACCCCGTGGGCATCAAAATGCAGGTCGTACCAGGCGAAGCCACCAGTAGGCAGCGGGCGAGGGGCCTGCAGCGACCGCACGTTCCAGTCCGACGGAATCAATCGCGCTAGTCCAAAAAGATCATCTTCGTTGCTTGCGTAGCCGTGCAAAAACCACAGCTCGTTGCGGGCCTCAGATTCTGCCGCGCGCCACCTGGATTGCGACAGGTCAATTAACGAACTACGTCCCATGTCAGGTCAGCCAAAAGGCGAATGCTGTGTACAAACTCGTGGGCTGCACGGCGCGAAAGCGTCCATTCCTCAGGGCTCAGCATCGACAGCACGTATTCTCCGTCTTCTTTGCGGTACAAGTGGTACACGTGGTTAATCACGGGCTTGAAGCTCATTTTGGCGGAATACACCCACTCCGATACCTCTCTGCGCCGCTGAATTGCTTTGGCTTGGTCCGCCAAAAGCTCCATTTGCTTACGCAGCAGCTCCATTTGCTGGTCCGTCTGGTGCGCCATCGTTTCAAGCGACTGGGCGCGAATCATTCCTTCTTGAGTGGGAACGATCACCGGAGAGCTCACACTGTGGGCGTACGGAAGTAGACCGGGGTTTTGCGCCACTTTGTCTGCGTCAATCGGGTTCACCGTGATTTTTGAGCTACTCATTGCTGCAAAGTTAGGCTTTGCCAAACATGCGCTCATTGGCTTCCCAACGGAAGCTAAAGATCTGCTCAAGCTTCGGGCGCACGATCAACGGGTGCGCAAGCTGTCCCAAAACGCCCAAAGGAACTTTGTAGTGGACTACGTCGCGCATCAATACACCCCCTTCGACGGCGGTAAAGAAGTGTTCGTGGTGCCAAATGGAGTAGGGGCCGACGCGCTGCTCGTCGACAAAGTACTCGCCCTCGCGAACGTGCGTAATCTCGGTAACCCAGCGCATCGGAATCCCGAGGAGCGGAGATACGGTGTACTGAATGAACATTCCGGGATACATGCGCTCAGGTACGTTTCCGTGCACGACGAAACCGAGGCTCGAGGGCGTAATCTTAGCGAGGTTGCTCGGCGATGAAAAAAAGTCCCATGCCTCTTGGAGCGGAATGGGTAGGAACTGTTCGCGTTCAATTTTGTACATACCCATTCAACCGAATCCGGCCGCAAAGGTTTACGCCTACTCGGGCGCGAGCACGCGGAACTTGCCGTCGCGGACCAGAATGAGTTCGTCATAGCCATCGCGGCGCACAGGCAACGACGAAACAGGAGTGTGTGCAATTGGCTGAGCCTTTGGTTGAGAAATAGCTCGACCAAGCACCACGTACTCCATGTCAAAATCATCAAAAGCTCGGGCGGCACACTGCACCACGCTCAAGCTGAGTTTGTTGCGTCCACTAAGTATATGCGAAAGTACCGCGCGCGAAACTCCAAGATCCTTGGCTACTGAACTTGCCGGTCGGTGCTGACGGTCAAGCCAATCCTTGAATCGTAGATTTTCTGAGGGTATGCTTTCCATACCGCAAAGTTACAATTCGTATGTAACGTTTACAATTGTTTCGCCTTGAGTGTTGAAATATTCAACAAATAGACCTTCTTCGGTGACATTGACACAGGTAAAGTGCGCTTCTGAAATAGGTGCGCCCACAATGGTGGTGTTTTGCTCGGTCTCAGGGCTCCGAGGTGGGAAGACCTTAGATGTAAGTGGTGATGAGCAGATTTCGATGAGTCGCACACCCTTGTGGGTCAACTCTTCAATCTCGCCGTGGTGGCGGTCACCGGTCAAAAAGACCACTTGAGCCTTGGCCGCGGCGCAGCGATCCAATAAGTCCAGTCGCTCATCGGGATAGCGAATTAAATTTTCAAAACTTGGGGCTAGGTTGAGTACTTGCGACCCCACTGCGATAAAAATCACCCTTGCGTCCGCGTGAGCATCGAGAACTGACGAGAGCCAGTCGAGCTGTCCGCGCCCTAGAACCTGAGTTCCGACCGGGCCACGATGGGTGCGGTCATCCAATCCGATCCACACTACATCGCCCTTGCGCTCCAACCACCTGAGGTCGTGGTATTGAGCATAATTGAACGGTGTGTCATTCCAAACAGTGCTAAAGATCTTTGCGCTGGTTTCGCGAAGGGAATACGTACTGTCTCCGTCGTTGGGGCCGTAGTCGTGGTCGTCCCAAATGGCCCGTTGCGGAATCTCCGACATCATTGCTACCAGCGGCGGGCTCGAGTGCCTGCGCGTCCATGCCTCGGCCATTAAAGTGCTGTCGTTCCACTCGGAACTTTTATAGTAGGTGTTGTCGCCCAGCCAAAAAAAGAACTCGGGCTTTTTAGCCAAGATGGACGTGAAAATTTCTTCGCGTTCTGGGGTACTAAGTTCCGCACAGCTTCCGACCGCAAACGCCACTTCAGTTCGTTGTGCAAATGCTGAATATTGAAGGCTCGAAAGAAGAACTACCGCGCTAAATAATGTCGATTTCATGGCGGTAAGGTAGTACGCGATCGTAACTACATTTGGTGCGATGCGTTACCAAAACTTTAGCGAGCGAACGCGGCGACTTCACGGAGCTGCCCGAGAGGGTGGCTGGGAACTCCACAATTCGGCATCCCCAGATTCGCTCCCAATTTGGGTTGCAACGCATCCGCAGCCCGAGTACTCGTGTTCGCGGATCGCTTGGGCAATGATGCACGGCAACGAGCCGACCGGATTTGAAGCGCTCATTCAGTTTATTCGGCGCGGAGCCCCCACGTTCAATTGGACGTTGGTTCCGATGGTAAACCCCACTGGAATTGATGCATTCTCTCGCCTTACGGTAGAAGGAGTTGACCTCAATCGGTGCGCGCGGCAAGCCGGCCCTGTAGAATCTGATGTGCTGAAATTGATTCTCCAGTCTTCACGATATGAACTCGCGCTCAACCTTCACGACCAGCGGAGTATTTTTCATCCAATGGGCATCAGTAAGCCTAGCAGCTTGAGTATACTTGCTCCGGCAGCGATGAAGGACTCAGTTCCTGCGCAGCCTGAGCTAGCGATTGCTTGGGCAGGGAGCCTGTCCCTATGGATGCGCGAACTGCGTCCGGAATGGGGCTATGCTCGATTTGACGAATCCTACTACCCCACGGCATTTGGTGAGTGGGTTCAAGAATTGGGCATTCCGACAGTGACCGTTGAGACGGGAGTTGCTCAGGGTGACGCTTCCAGATCTGAAGTGGGGCAGGCGCTTTTTGAACTACTGTGCCGTGCCGATTCACAACTTAGCCCAGACGATCAGGGCTCGGCGCACTACCTCAGCTTACCCTACAATGCCTCAGATGGCTGCGATTTTGAATTCAAAAGCGGAATCCAGTCAAGCTACTGGAAGCTTTGGGAAGTTGTCCAAGATGGGGGCTACGATTCAGGTATCGAGCGTGTAGAATCGACCGAGGACCTTTGTCCGTACCAGTGCATTGAGGTTGCACACGCCGACTTCAACCTGCTTACGCAGCGCCCCATTTGGACTACTGCTGAGCTCTATGCTACGGCCACCTCATCGCTACGCGATTTGGCTGCAGTGCTCCCGAGGTAAGCAAAGTCGCGAACGATTACCTCGGCTCGGGTTATGGGTTGCTCCTCTGAATTGGTGTAGGTGTGGTAGGATAGGGGGCCCTCGAACGCTACGAGGTCACCCTTTTTGAGGATCTTGCTCGCTCGGATCGCCACCTTGTTAAAGAGTACCACATTATGCCATGTCGTGCGGTCGTCGTAGGTGCCTTCGGCGTTCTTGACACGGTCATGGGTAGCAATGGAGCACTTCATTCGAACGACGTCGTTTTCAAAAGAACGCAGTTCGGGGTCTTGGCCGAGGTAGCCGATAAGTTGGACTTTGTTTTTCATAATGGTTACAATTGTTAATTAAGTTGAACACTGCAAACATCATCCAAACTCAGCCCTGTAGCCGTATCTAAATGTATGAACGAGAATTTATTAACAAATAGCACCTTTAGCCGTTCGTTTGTTTTGATGTTACAATTGTTTACATAATTTCGGAATCAAGTTTTTTATCACTCTTTAACTTAAACTTTAATTATGAAACTCTCTAATAATCGTTTTTGCCTTAATTGTGGACTACCTGTGTACGGTCGTGCGGACAAGAAATACTGTGACGACCACTGTAGAAATGACTTTCACAACAACAGAGCAGTGCACAATGCGCGACTCACGCGATTGACCCACAAGAAGCTTCGCCGCAACTACGAGATTCTATCTGGTGTCGTGCAAGCAGGAGTCTCTGAAATTCCAAAAGACGAGCTCTTGGTCTATGGCTTTCAGATTAAGTCCGTCACCGAGTCAGAACTGCGCGAGGATGGAACCATGATTTATGGCATCTACGACATTCACTACTTTGAGAAGCCCAATCGCCTTATCGAAGTATACCGAAAGTCCGACGTGCCGTCGTATTGGTGAGCTTCGGGCTACCTTTGCGCTATGGCAGAATGCTTAGTGGTAGTGGGTGGCGGAGCCGCAGGTTTTTTTGCCGCAATTGCAGCAGCAGAAGCGAACCCTTCGGCCCGTGTTCTTTTGCTCGAAAAATCCGCACAGTACCTCGGTAAAGTGCGCATTTCGGGCGGTGGACGTTGCAACGTCACTCACTCCTGCTTTGATCCGCGTGAACTCGTGGAATTTTACCCAAGGGGAGGGCAGGAGCTGCTCGGCCCCTTTACTCGTTTTGCTTGTGGCGACACCATGGAATGGTTTGAGGACCGCGGAGTTGAACTCAAAGTGGAGTCTGACGGCCGCGTGTTTCCGGTGAGCGATAATTCCGAAACCATAGTGCAGTGCCTCGAATCAATGGCAGATGCCGCTGGAGTCATCCGCGAAACCCAGGCCGGGCTTAAGAATTTAGCGCGCCTCGACTCAGGAATGTGGCGCGTAGAGCTTGAAAGCGGGGCTTCGATTGACGCGGACCGCGTTCTTTTGGCTCCAGGCTCGAGCAAGAAGATTTGGGATGTGCTTTCGGGACTTGGTCACCGTATTGTGCCGCCCGTCCCCTCGCTCTTCACCTTTAACATTCGCGATCCGCGCTTGGCAGAGCTCTCGGGCGTGTCGGTGTCCAATGTACGCGTAACCGTTCCGGTGGGGGGACTGGAGACCGAGGGTCCGTTGCTCATCACACATTGGGGCCTGAGTGGCCCAGCTGTGCTCAAAATGAGTGCGTTTGGAGCTCGATGGATGGCCGATCAAGACCATCGCTTCACGCTGTACATCAACTGGCTTCCGCAGTTCGAGGTCGAAGACCTCATTGAGGAACTCAATTCGCTGCGCAAGGATGTAAGCCACCAGCGCAAGCGCGTCCTCTCAAATGCGATGTTCGGAATTCCACTTCGTCTGTGGCGTAGCCTTGGCGCGTTTGCTCGGATTCCCGACTCCGCGAACTGGTCGGACCTCTCGAAGCCGCAGCTTCGCAAGTGGGCTGAAGTACTCACGGAATCCGCATTTACGGTAGTAGGGAAGTCCACCAACAAGGATGAGTTTGTCACTGCGGGCGGAATTTCGCTGAGTGAAGTCTCGTTTTCAACCATGGAGAGCCGAATCGTTCCGGGTCTTTATTTTGCGGGTGAAGTTCTAGATATTGATGCGCTTACGGGTGGATTTAACTTTCAGGCGGCGTGGACGACGGGCTGGATTGCCGGGCATGCCATGGCTGGATCTCCGATCTAAAAAAAATTTGCGTCATTCGATTATGCTAACTATATTAGCATACTAATTTTTGAAACATGACACTTGCTGAACACCTAAAGAACCACCGAAAAGCAAAGGGTTGGACCCAGTCTCAGCTCGCGGACCGACTTGGTATAAGTCGTGCCAAAGTGGGCTCGTACGAAGAGGGCAGGGCTGAACCCAAGCTTGATACACTCAAGGCTATGGCTCAGCTCTTTGCGTGCAGCATCGACTCACTTGTGCTCGGTGAGGCGCGATCGCCTCAAGAGCTTTCGGGTCAAAAGCTTCGAATTCTCACGGTGGCAGTGGATGCTGAAGCGGGACGCGAGCGCGTCACCGTGGTTCCAGTTAAAGCCGCCGCAGGCTACTTAGGTGGCTATGGGGACTTAGACTTCATTGAAGCACTTCCACAGTTCGGGCTTCCTCTGCCTGAATTCGCTCAAGAAGAGACGCGCAGGGTGTTTCAGATTCAAGGAGACAGTATGCTTCCCGTGGTGTCAGGATCCTATGTGATTTCGAGCTACGTACAGGATTGGCGCAGCATTAAGACGAACGAGCTCTATGTATTCTTGACGCAAGAGCAGGGAGTAGTGTTTAAGCGAGCGATCAACAGAATCGCAGAGAACGGTTGCGTGGACCTTGTGTCCGACAATCCAATCTACAGTCCGTACAGCGTGCATGTAGATGAATTGATTGAGGTGTGGAAGGTTCAAGGCTTTATTCAGCTGGATTTGAACGCAAAGCCAAGTATGGATCAAGTGATTTTAGCTCGTCTTGAGAACCTGCAGAGCGAAGTGCATGCACTGCGCCGCTCACTGAACCAAAATGTGGCTTGATGCACGGTGGATCGCGTAGTGCTTCATATGGACCTCGACAGCTTTTTTGTCTCGGTCGAGCGGCACATGGACCGTCGGCTCCATGGGGTTCCTGTCCTTGTGGGAGGCCTAAGTGATCGGGGTGTCGTAGCTGCATGCAGCTACGAAGCCCGCAGCACTGGAGTGCGTTCAGGTATGCCAATGCGCATGGCGCGCGAACTGTGTCCTGAGGCGGTAGTGGTGCGCGGGAACTCAATGGAGTACAGCAAGCACTCCAATGTGGTGACTGAGATTGTTCGCGAAGCGGTTCCCGTGCTCGAGAAGGCCTCCATCGATGAGTTTTATGCTGACTTGAGCGGAATGGATCGCTTTTTTGGGACGTACCAGTTCGCTCAAGAGCTTCGCGAGCGCATTATTCGCGAGTCGGGACTCCCGATTTCGTTCGGATTGTCAACCAACAAAACGGTGGCCAAAGTGGCTACCGGTGAGGCGAAGCCCAACAACCACCGCCACGTTCCTCGCGGTGTTGAGCGCCCGTTTATGGCTCCGCTGTCGGTGCGAAAGATTCCGATGGTGGGGGAGAAGACCTACCAAACCTTGCGGGTGCTGGGGGTTCAGCGCATTGCGACGCTTCAAGAGATGCCGTCAGAGCTTCTGTATCAAGTACTGGGCAAGCCGGGGCTGGACCTCTGGAACAAGGCCCACGGAGTCGACGAGCGACCAGTTAAGTCGGTTCACGAGCGAAAGTCGATATCTACAGAGCGCACCTTTGAGCAAGACACCTTGGATGAGGTCAAGCTTCGCGGGCTCTTAGCTGCCATGACCGAGAACCTGGCCTTTCAGTTGCGGCGGGGGCACCGCCTCACCAGCAATGTGGCCGTGCGCATTCGCTACGCAGACTTTCAGACGGTGTCCAGGCAGCGCCAAATACCCTACACGGCCTCAGATCGGGTGCTGCTCGACGTTGCCGAAGGCTTGTTTCGCCAACTTCACGACCGAAGGCAGCGCGTGCGACTTGTTGGCGTTCGTCTGAGTGGACTTGTAGGGGGAGGAGAGCAGTTTGGTCTTTTTGAGCTGGATGACCGGGGGCACCGCCTAAGTGAAGCAATGGACCGCATAAGGATTCGCTACGGGGATCGGTCGGTGGTTCGCGCGTTTGGAATGGCGGCCCAAACAATAGGGCGGTCAAATCCCTTCAATGGAGATCCGCCGCCGCTTTTGGCCAACCGAAGGCAGTAAATGACCGATAGGTTTTGACTATATTGATTTTCAATATATTAATTACCAAGTTTTTATATATTAAAATTTAAATAAAAGATTCAATTAAAATGTGCGGTCGCTACGTCCAGGTATCCAAGCTTGAAGTGCTTGAAAAGCGCTTTGAAGCGGTTGCTAGTCAGCCCGAATTATGGCGTTCCAACGCCAATGTGGCGCCAGGAACCCGGTCTCCCGTGGTAACGAGTGACGACCCTAAGGCGATTCAATTCTATCAATTTGGGTTCCGCCCGTCGTGGGGCACGAGTTCGATGATGTTTCTCAACGCGCGTTCCGAGGGCGACCACAACCCAGATAACGACCCGCGCTACACCGGAGCCAAGGGAATTATTCAAAAACCAAGCTTCCGCAAGGCGATTCGCAGCCAGCGATGCCTTGTGTTGGCCGACGCCTTTATCGAGGGGCCCTTTGACCGAAAGCTCAGTGAGCCCTACCTCGTCTACCTCAAGGGCAAAGAGCGTCCCTTTGCTATGGCGGGGATCTGGGATTCGTGGATCGATCCCGCAACCCAGCGTGAATTGTTTTCGTTCGCCATTATTACGACCACTGCCAACGAAGTGCTCCAAAAGATTCGCCATCCGAGGTCCCCCGTCATTTTGTCCCGCGAGGCGGAATCCGCCTGGCTTTCACCCGAAACGACACTATCTGATGTGACTGACTTGCTTCAGCCATGGCCTTCCGCTGAAATGAATGCATACCCGATACATCCAGCGATCAAGCACCCTGCGGCACAGGGATTGGATTTGCTTCAGCCCATAGGCGAGCGAGTGATGCCTGAGGATGAGTTACGGCTTCGCGACGGAATCGAGCTGCAGGGGGCCAAATCCAGGTAAATGTTCGGTTGTGCGAGTTACCCACACGGCAATGAGTATGCGCTTCGGGCTGCATGCTCCCGAGCAGGTGCTTCGCTGTGCGGAACAGTGGGGCTCTGGAACACGTCTCATTCTCGCTGAGGTTAACGGTACCGGCGGGTGGCTTCCCGCGCTGCGGCTTGCTTCGGTCCCCCTTCAGCCGGGCCTTGATTGGCGCTTGGGCGGAACCCGGACCCTCCTTCTCTTGCCGCGCAGCATGGCTGCCTATGGCTTTATTGCTCAGTGGGTGGGCCGTATGCGGAGCGAGAATCGAGTAGGGGACCCCTCAGACTGGCAGCAGGCGCCGCTGCACCCTGATGTGGACGTCATTTTCCCCATTCAGCGTGCGCCAGAACGCGCACTGGCGTCCAACGAGTGGTTGGGTGTGCACGACCACGAGCAAATCCGAGCCCAGCGTCATCCCCAGGCTTCGCGCTCACTCGCATGGAAGACCTGCGTCTTCGCCCGCCCCGAGGATCCGGAGCTCCACCGCGTGCTACGTGCAGTGCACCGGAACGCGACCCTTGCCAACCTTCAGTCACGCGAGGTACTCGAGGAGCGGGACCCCTGGTGGGAGCCCATCGAGCGCACCCAGCAGCGCTTTGAACCCTGGATTTGGCGGCAAACAGAGCGCTTCCTTGCAGAATTGCCCGCGTGGAGCCACGAACAGTGGCGCGGATCCGGCAACCAAAATCAGTCTACCTACACCGGTAGCCGTGCCAAAGACCAAGCCTTGCTCCGCATGCTTTGCGAGGACGCGCTTCCAGATCGCTACCCCGGCCGAGAAAGCGACGCCGTGCTGCGCGCCCGACTCGACAAGGAGCTCGACCTCATCCAGCAAAAGGAATTTGTCGCCTACTTTCTTCTGAACTGGGACATTGTGCGTTACGCTCAAAAGCAAAACTTCTTTTACGTAGGGCGGGGGAGTGGAGCCAATTCAATGGTTGCCTATCTACTTAAAATAACGAACGTTGACCCCATTGAATTAGATCTTTACTTTGAGAGGTTTATCAACCTCTACCGCAGCGCGCCCCCCGACTTCGACATCGACTTTTCGTGGCGCGACCGCCCGCGGCTCACAGAGTACATCTTCAAGCGCTTTCCGCATACGGCGCTACTCGGAGCCGTCAGCACCTTTCAGCACCGCGCGGTCGTGCGCGAACTCGGCAAAGTCTGGGGACTGCCCAAATCCGACATCGATGAGTTGGCCGACGGCAAGCTACGCGACCGCGACGAAACGGCCCGCAGCATCCTTCGCTACGGACGCTTGCTGCATGGGCTCCCGAACCGCATGACGCTGCATTCCAGCGGAATCCTCATCGCCAATGCGCCACTGACCACGTGGTCGACCACCTTCATGCCGCCCAAGGGCTTCCCAACCGTGGACTTTGACATGCACACGGCCGAGGATGTGGGGCTCCACAAATTCGACATTTTGGGTCAGCGCGGACTCAGTAAAATTTCCGAAACCCTCGCTACGCTGCGGGATTCGGGCATCCCCACC